>NZ_CP039268.1:1315000-1634166 GCF_009664085.1 Thermochromatium tepidum ATCC 43061
TCCAGACCAGGACATCCTCGGCCTGAGGGGCCACATCCATGATCATCCGGATATAGGCGCGATCATGCGCGCGCGCGATCTGCTCAAGGCCGGCCTTGGGTGCGTCATAATGGGTGAGTAGCATCTCCATGCCGGAGGCGATCAGCCGATCCTGGATCGCATAGAGACGCTCGGGGCATTCGGGATGATGCGCCCCCATCCGATGTTCGCGACAGGACGGATGCGAGATGAAGGCGAGGTTCATGGTCTGGTCCTCGGGACGCGATCGCTACACTTGAGCCACGGGGGCGGAGCGATTCTGTTATTCGATTGGTTTTCAACTCGGTTCTTCGCCGTCTTGCGGCGGCTGGTCCAGAGATTAACCCTTTTCCCGGCTCGGAGCGCGGATCTCATGCGTTTGACGGATATCGATCAACTCTTTACACCAGGGGCCGTGGCCGTCTTCGGTGCCAGCGATAACGCAGACTCGATCGGTGGACGGGTGTTTCGCAACCTGCTCGCCGGCGGGTACAGGGGGCAGTGTTATGCCATCAATCCAAAATATACCGAAGTGGCGGGCCAACCCTGTTACAGCGACCTAAACGCACTGGACAAGCAGATCGACCTGGCCCTGATCGCCACGCCGGGTGAGTGCGTGCCGGCGATCCTCGATCAGTGCGGTCACTATGGCGTCAAGGCCGCGGTGGTGCACTCGGCCGGATTCGGTGAGCGGGGTGAGCGTGGGCTCGCCTTGCAAGAGAAGATGGTGGAGGCCGCGCGCCGCAACGGGATCCGCGTCCTGGGCCCGAATTGTCTGGGCGTGATGCGCCCGCAGGATGGGCTCAACGCCAGTGTCGGCGAGGATCTGCCGCGCTGCGGCAATGTGGCCCTGGTCTCGCAGTCGGGTGCGATTTGCACCGCCATGATCGACTGGTCAGAGTCGCGCGGTGTGGGATTTTCGGCGGTGGTCTCGATCGGGGCGGCGGCGGATGTGGACTTCGGCGATATCCTCGACTATCTGGCGCTTGACACCCAGACTCAGTGCATCCTGCTCTATGTCGAGGGGATTCGTAATGCGCGGCATTTTATGAGCGGGCTGCGCGCGGCGGCGCGGCTCAAGCCGGTAGTCATCGTCAAGGCCGGGCGCCATCCGGCCGGAACACGCGCCATCAAGTCGCACACCGGAGGCTTCGTCGGCTCGGCCGAGGTCTTTCGTGCCGTCACCGACCGCGCCGGCGTGGTCCAGGTGGCCAATCTGGATCAGCTCTTCGCCGCGGCCCAGGTATTCGGCACCCGGCGCCGACTGGCCGGCGATCGCATCGCCATCATCACCAATGGCGGTGGACCCGGGGTGCTGGCGGCCGATCGCGCGGTGGAGCTGGGGTTGACCCTGGCGCGACTCACCGAGTCCACGCGCCAAAAACTCGAACAGGTGCTGCCCGATTACTGGTCGCATGGCAACCCGATCGACATCATCGGCGATGCCACCCCCGAGCGCTATCGGATCGCGCTCGAGGCCTGCCTGGCCGATCCCGAGGTCGATGGTGTGCTCTGCATCCTGGCCCCGCTGGTGTTCGGCGATCCGGTGGCCACGGCCGAGCAGGTCATCGAGGTGACCAAGGGCAGCCGTAAGCCGGTGCTGGCCTGTTGGATGGGTGGCAAGCGGGTGCTGGAGGCCCAGGCACTGCTCTCCGCGCACGACGTACCCCAGTTCGACAGCCCAGAGGCGGCGGTCGAGGCCTTTTCATTCTTGGCCACCCATCAGCGCAATCAGAAGCTCCTGATGCAGTCGCCGGCTCCACTCTCCCATGAAGACCCCCCCGATGTCGAGGGCGCGCGTTTGATCATCGAGGGGGTGATGTCCGAGGGGCGCAAGATATTGGGCACCATCGAGGCCAAGGCCGTCCTATCGGCCTTTCGCATCCCGACCATGCAGGCCATCTTGACCCGTACCCCGAACGAGGCGCTGATGGCCGCCGAATCCCTGGGTTTCCCAGTGGTGATGAAGATCAGTTCGCCCGATCTGGAGCACAAGTCGGACGTCGATGGCGTCAAGCTCAATATCGATGATGCCCAATCCGTTCGCCGCGCCTTCACCGAGATCCTGGAACGCGCCAAACGTCTGCGCCCGGACGCGCGCTTCGATGGCATCACGGTCGAGCGCATGGTCTCCACGCGCGCGGCGCGCGAGCTGATGATCGGCGTCTTCCGTGACAAGATCTTCGGTCCTGTGATCCTGTTTGGCGCTGGCGGCACCAAGGTCGAGGTGCTGGGCGACCGGGCGCTGGGTCTGCCCCCGCTCAACGCCTTCATCATCGAGACCATGATCGACCACACCCGGGTGGCGCGCCTGATGGGCGCTTTTCAGAACATGCCACCGATGAACCGGGTGGCGCTCGCGCGCATCCTCCAGCGCGTCTCCGAGATGGTGTGCGAGCTCCCCGAGATCATCGCCATGGACATCAATCCCCTGATCGGTAACGACAAGGAGGTGATCGCCGTGGACGTCTCCATCCGGGTCGACTATCGCCCGCCACAACAGCCGACCTATGGCCACATGGCGATCCACCCCTACCCGAGTCATCTGATCGAGCGCATGCAGCTCCCCGATGGGCGGGATCTGGTGATCCGTCCGATCCGGCCCGAGGACGCCGAGATGGAACAGGCCTTCGTGCGCGGGCTCTCGGAGCAGACCAAGTATTTTCGTTTCATTCAGGCGATCAAGGAGCTCACGCCCGAGATGCTGGTGCGTTTCACCCAGATCGACTACGACCGCGAGATGGCCCTGATCGGGGTGATGGAGGAGAATGGGGTGGAGATCGAGGTCGGGGTGGCACGCTACATGGGGCGTCCGGGCGGCGAGAGCTGTGAATTTGCCATCGTGGTCTCGGACCAGCATCGCAATCTAGGCATCGGCTCGCGTCTGATGCGCTCGCTGATGCAGAACGCCCGCGCGCGCGGCTTTCGCTTCATGGAGGGCGAGGTGCTGACGGCCAACACGCGCATGTTGGCCTTGGTCAAGTCGCTTGGGTTTCGCATCGAGAGCGACCCCCAGGATCTGTCCATCAAACGGGTCGTCAAGGTGCTCTGATGTGCCGATACTTTTATGCTCACGCTTGTCCACAAGCACCAACACATACACGCCCATGTCTGAGCGAGGGCGTATCTACCAAAGCACGCAGGAAGATCCCACGTGCGCCATTGATGTCACGATCGACGGTGAGACCGTTGCTCGTGATGGTTTTCGCGCCACCGATCGACTTGATCTCGCCGGTCCAACTGGCCGTTTTCGAGGTATAGGCCTCGTTGACCCGTAACACGACCTTACCGACGCGCTTGGCCACTGCCTCCAGGCGTTGACCGAAGCGGAAGAAGGCGTAACCGAGTATCGCCCTGACCGACTTTGCCCGGATCTTGCACCTTGATTTCGCTGACAGCTCCTTGGTCTCAAAGGTCGGCAGCAGGATCAGGTCGAACCGGGCCAGTCGGTCGCGGTAGGCAACCACAACCCGGAGCTTAGCGCCGCGCAGGGGTCGTTGTCGAAGAGGCGCTGCCCGGCAGGGTTTCGGATCGTGGGGATGAGTCCGTCATCGGCGTATTTACGAAGCGTATTGGGATGCAGCCCAAGTTCGGCGACCGCCTTCCGTAAGGGGAGGTAGGCCATGAAAACGAAAAGAGCGTATGGGTTATAAAGTGAGCGTGTGTTGGCTTATTGGCTTATTTGTAACTGTTTATCAGCCTTCGAGGCGCCATACACTCGGCGCGTTCACCCAAAACGCCGCTCGATCATGATGCCCACGATCCTAGCAGAACAGTAGATAATGGGGCACTGACCCTTTCATCCAGCCATGGTCTTGAGACTCAAACCCGATGTCCACTCTCGATCGACTCCACCGACTCGGCCCGATTCAGCTTACCCCCGGCGTCACGCCCTGGCAGGCGGCAACCCTGTTGTTTGGCGCCTTCTTTTCCATCGGTCTGATGACCTTCATCACCGTCGGCCAAACTTATATCCTCAATGAACACCTGGGCATCCCAGCCGAGGTGCAGGGTACCCTCAGCGGCGATCTGGTGTTCTGGACCGAGGTCATCACCCTGGTGCTGTTCGTCCCCGCCGGCATCCTGGTCGATCGCGTCGGTCGGCGGCTGATCTTCGCCGTCGGCTTTCTGCTGCTGGCCTTGACCTATGTCCTCTATCCGATGGCCGGATCAGTCGAGGATCTCTATCTCTACCGGATCCTCTATGCCCTAGGTGTGGTCACGGTCGCTACGGCGCTCGCGACCGTGATGGCCGACTATCCGGACGAGTCTTCGCGCGGCAAGCTGGTGGCGATCGTCGGTGTGCTCAGCGGGTTGGGGATCGTCGTCATCAATCAATTCTTCGGTGGGCTGCCGAAGAGGCTGACCGCCGATGGCATGGACGGCATCCAAGCAGGCTATGTCACCCATTACATCGTGGCCTGTATCGCCGTCGTGGTCGCCGTCCTCGTCTGGCTGGGGCTCCAGAAGGGCACGCCGATCCATCATGAGAAGCACCCCTCGGTACGCGATCTGTTCGTCAGCGGGTTTGCGCAGGCCCGCAATCCGCGCATCCTGCTCGCCTATCTGGCCGCCTTCATCGCGCGCGGCGATCAGGCGGTCAATGCCACCTTCTTGATCCTGTGGGGCAACCTGGCGGCGCAGACGTCCGGACTGGACTCGGCGGCGGCGATCAAGAATGGCACCCTCATCTTTGTGCTGGCCCAGATCGCGGCCCTGGTGTGGTCGCCGATCATGGGGCCGTTCATGGATCGGGTGGATCGGGTGACAGGATTGGCGCTGGCGATGGCGCTGGCGGCGGTCGGCAATCTGGCGGTGATCTGGATGGTCGATCCGACACCGGGTTCGGCGTGGTTCTTCTGTGTGCTGCTCGGTATCGGCCAGATCAGCGTCTATCTGGCCTCACAATCGCTCGTGGGGCAGGAGGCACCGCTCACCCAGCGCGGCTCGGTGATGGGCGCGTTCAATGTCGCCGGGGCGATCGGGATCCTGCTCATCACGGCGATCGGCGGACGGTTGTTCGATGGGGTCGCGCCCTATGCACCCTTCGTGCTGGTGGGGGCGATCAATGTGGTGTTGTTGGTGCTCTGTGTGGCTGTGCGGTTGAGCGGCCCGGCCAAGCGGGCCGTGGTGCGGTCGCGCTGGTGATGGCCGCTCAACCCAGATCCATGGTGACCTGGGTCGCGCCTGCACGCGCCCCAAACACGCGGATGTCCTCGCGGATATGCTCGCGACAGAGCGCGCCTAGGGCGTCGCCATCGCCCTGCAGGCTGACCTTCAGATGCAGATCCGGTTCGCGCAGATACAGACACAGCTGCAACGCGATCCGGGCGCGCTCATGCGGCGGCTTCAGTCGTAAATCCAGCGTCAGCTCGAATGAGGCGGTCGCCAGCCGCGGACGCCGTGTCCAGACGCTCGACAGGTTGCAGTTCGGATCCTGACAGCGGCGACGCAGCGCATAGGCCAACTCGCGATCGCAGAAACGCCCCAGGGTGCGCTTGATCTCGTTTAGATGACGCTGGGCCTCGTGGAGTCGTTGCGGCGTCTCGATCGCCTGCTCGATCTGACGGCGCATCACGCACCGCAGGCGATCGAATGACTTGGGCAGGGTCCCGCTATGAAAGCCGCGGCGCAGCATGCCGCGCAGGGTCTCGCCGTGACTTCCGACGATAGCCGGTTCGATCGGGACCCATGTCAGGTGCTCGCGCCGCACGGCATAGAGCCCCGGCTTGACGTCCACTGCATTGGGCGCGCCCGCATGATTGGCGGCATAGAGCTTCCAGTTCTCCTTGAGCTCCCAGACCAGAAAGCCCGCCAAACCCGGCAACAGGAGGATGGTGAGGGTGACGAAGGGCAGGGCGATCCATTTCGGCAGGATGGGTTCGAGCATGTCCGACATGATCGAGGTGATGAGTGGCAGAAAGGGCAGCATCAGTTTGTGCGCGATCGTCACCAGCGGAAAATGCTTGATCGGGTTGATCTGTGGTTCCACCAACACAGTGACGTAGAACTGGATCACCCATTCCAGCGCGCGCCACACTGGCATCAGCAGCCCCTTGAACGCCAGTTCGAGCCAGGATTCGCCAAGACGATGGCTCATGCGCTCCTCGATCCGGTGGAGTATCTGCTGAAAGCGCCGCGTGACCTCCTTGAAGAACAGCATCAGCTCCTGGATCAGCCCGATCACCAGGGTCTGGTTGAGCCGGCGTAAAAACTGACCGCCGGCGCTGACGAGGTCGTCGAATAGACGCCGTCCCCCGGGCGTGTTGCGGATGAGCACGCCGAGCACCAGGGTCAGCGCGGCCATTGAGAGGTTCAGATCAATCAGTCCACCCTGGATCAGACTGGCCAGACCGATGATCGGCAGCATCAGGAGCGTCCCGCTCAGGAAGGGACGCAGCAGATTGCGCTCCAGTCCCCGTATCAGTTCGGTCTCTAGGATGCGTTTGATCGGCGGCCAGCGCAGCAGGCGTCTGAGACCATCGAAGAGCAGCAGTCGCAGCGTCCACCAGAGCGCGCGCAGAAATGCCCGCACCCCCAGGCGCCCGGTCCGGGTATAGGCCAGGGCGTTGATTACTCCCCCCAGTCCCAGGATCAGCCATAGGCTGGCCAGGTGGAAGGTCGCCTCCAGGGTCGGCAGGATGCCGATGAGGATATCGAGCGTCTTGAGGATGAGAAAGGACAGTCCGACCGGCAGGATCAGATGACGCAGCAGCAACCGGCCCTGGGGCGTGCCGAAGAGTGGTGCGCCGAGTCGTTGCAGTCCGGTGATATAGATCTCACCGGGGCGATAGAGACCAGGCAGGGCACGCTCGGCGCAGCGATCGAAGCGCGCCAGCCGGTCGCCCGTGCGCCATTCAGCGAGCGTGAGGTCGGGCAGACGCAGCAGATTGCGCGCCACGATATCGCGCACGTCGGTGAACTTGAGATGACGCCGGTGCTCGATGACATCCAGCAGTTCGTGGAGCAGTTTGTTGAAGGCAACCTCCTCACGATGGTTGCCTGGGCTGAATCCGGCCTCCTCCAGGGCACGCTGGAGACGCGGCCTGAGCTGGCGCTCCAGCTGTTCAGTGATCCGCTTGGAGAGTGCGTGCAGCGGACGACTGAAGCGTTCCACCTCTTCGAGAGGCCAGCCGAGCCGTTCTAGCCGATTTTGCAGGCTGTCAAGCAGACGCAGCGCCTTGAGCCTGGACTGGAACGGCAGGATCCGACGCAACGGCACCCGAGCGCGTGCGCGCAGCCAAGCGATGGGCTCGATCTGATAGTAGGTGGTGCGACGCTCGATCAGTACCAGTTCCAGATCCCGGCATAGATCGATCGCGGACCAGTGTTGATCCAAAACGGCGTCACCAAGACGCTGGATCAACGCCTTAAGCTCGCGGCTCATGCCGGGATTGAGCGTGCACTGCACGGCCAGTCGATCGGCCAGCGACTGCTCGGCGTGGCGTTGACGCTGATCGATGAGCCAGAGCAGCTGATTCGAGGCGGCGATACCTGCGGCGGTCATGGCGAGCAGGCGTCGTCTGGCCACGGCCAGGTGCGCGATGCTCTCGGCCAAACGCTCGGACTGCTCGGCATGCCGCGCCCGCCGGATGGCCAGGATAAAGAGCGGCGGATAGAGCGCCTGGGCGAGAGTGCGCGCCAGTTGGGACAGACCAGGGTGTCGCTGCCGGACAAACAGTTTCAGCAAGGGCTCTAGGGCGACCGCGACCAGCGACAGCAGCGGATCCAGAAGCCACCCTAGCCGAATGGGTTCCTTGGATTGCGGCTCGGACTGGAAGGCCGCCACACACCGCTTGGTGAGGCCGTCCTGAATCTGGAACCCGTTTTGGGGCCAAGGCCCCTGATCCGCCGCTGGTTCGTTTTCGGACAGGCGGGTGTCCGGCTTGGTGGAGGAGGTCTGCGCCGAACGGTAGATCTCCAGATCCGCATCGGACCTGGCATAGGGGAATCCGGACGGCAGACGGATAAGCCGGGTTGGATGACCGCAGTCGGGGTCGGGCCGGGATGACTCGAGCAACGCCGGAAGCGGTCCATCCAGGCTCGGCGGGGGCAGATCCAGACCGCTGTCGCGGATCCAGGCGTCGAGTGCGCGCCAGTCGTGGATGGCCGGAAAGAAATACCCGCGCACCCCAGGACTGAAGTAACGCAACCGCATGACCAAGGCAACGAAGGCGCGGCAGACCAGGGTATCGTCCAGTCCCCGCGGCAACACGCCGTCACGGGCGAGAACATCGCGCACCTCGTCCAGCGCGATCTCGCCGATCAGGGCCCGCAGTCGCTCCGGACCGAAGTCGGCCCGGTCGCTGTCTCGATCGCGCGCCAGCTGCCAGGCGCGCGCGATCTCGCCCTCGAAGCGACGTGCCCAATACTCGCGCAGCAGGCTGACGAAGCCTTCGTGATCCAAGTGGAGATCCAGCGGGATCGGCAGCAGGATCACGTATTCGGGCAGGGCCAGACCCTCGATGACCACCAAGGCTTCTGGGTTTTCGTACTCCAGCGCACTCAGGAAGTCCTTGGACGACATGACGTGATAGCCAAGACTGGGGATGGGGCCTGAGTCGGCCCAGGGTTCGAGATGTTCGGCGACCAGGCGCTCAAGGGCACGCGGATGAAAGAGAAAGATGCCTTCGGCCGGCTTGAAGACACGGGCATGAAAGTACTTCGCGGCGGATTCGGTCGTGGTCGGCAGCGGAGAGGACATGGATCCAGGCACTCTTCACAAAAGACGTCTGGTCTTGGAGTCAAGGCGGGATGCGGGAGCGAGCCGCGGTTGGCCGCAGGCACTGTTCGGACGTGGCGTCGGGGATATAATGATCACTTTGTACCGACCAGCCTTGGATCCCAAGGGCGCTGCTTGTCAGCCTCGTACGCGCAAAACGGACTCCGGATTGGTCATGGTATTCACGGTCGCTCCTGGAGCGCGAGCCCGCCCACTATGCACTACCGCGTCTTTTATCTCTTCGATCGCTCCGGTGACGCCATCTCCTCGGCCAGTGCCGTGGAAATGAGCGCCAAGGCCATCTGTGAGCAGCTCCTGCCGCGCCTTCAGACCGAAGATGATTATCTCGGTCTGATCGACGCGCGCGAGACCATTCTGCAGATTCTCTATGAACCACCCGAGCATCGCTACTGGGTGGAGCTGCCGGTCGATGCAGCCAAGGCCTCCTATGGGCGCTATGTCGGACTCGACGAGCTCAGGCAGTTCATCCTGTCGCTGCCCGAGTTCTTTGAGCGCGAGACCATTCCTGGTCTGGAATATCGCCCTTGGTAGCCCCTGAGTTCAGGGCGTCGCTCAAGGTTGTCTCAGGGTGCCGCGCACCCAGCGCACGCGCCCGTTCTGTGACTTTCCGATCCGGAAAGACTGGCCGCTGAAAAAGCTCACCGACCAGGCGCGCTCCAGCCCCCCGGTGTCGATCGAAGACGACCAGAACAGCGCCGAAGGTGTGTTCGGAAAGACCTGTGGATTGATCGCCGGGCCATCATGACATTTTTCGACGATGGTCAGGAGCTCCTCGCCGGTCGGCAGTCGCCAACCGTCCTGTGCCTTGGCAGCCAACTGCATGGCCTTTGTCCAGGTATGACTGGTCGGGCGCCCGGCGCAGACATTGGATTCGGCGTTCCAACTTTGCCCGAGCGCGCAGCGCTGCCATTCGAGACCCGTGCGCTCGTGTCGCACCACGGCACCGCCTTCCAGCACGACGAACTCGGACGAGGGGGTGGTTTCGACCTCGCCCTTCAGGCAGGCGTCTGTCGCCGCAGGAATCGGTGCAGATTCCTGTGCCCAGGGCGCAATTGGAGCCAGGAGGACGATGAACAGGGCGATGGGTGTCGAGTAGCGCATGATCGCAAGCCGCTTGAATTCGGGTTAGGATCGGCACCGGAATCTTAGGGTGACCCCTCGGCTCTTGTATCCTCAAGTAACGCACGTTCGCCGAGGTTTCCGGCATACTCTCGTCTCACTCAACATCCTCAAACATCGGCCTGAACCAGGAGCTAAGGACTATGAACCAGCAGACTGCCATGACCACCGAGCCGGATGTCCCAAGCACCATCGTCTTTCCCACTGGCATTCCGGGATTCGAGCATCTGAAGAACTATCGTTTAGCCTATTCCGACACCGAATCCGGGCGCGTCTACCGACTGCGCGCCCAAGACGACGCCGAGATCGAGTTCACGCTGGTCGACCCGAGACTCTACTCGCTCAATTATGTGCTCGAACTCGACGACGCGGAGCAGTCCTTGCTCCAGGCCGAGGATCCCGCGCAGGTATTGGTGCTGCTCATGCTCTGGAAGGACGAGAACGCCGCCAGCGGTGTGTCTGGGCTCAACGCCAACATTGGCGGACCCATCCTGATCAATGTCGTCAAGGGGGTGGGCATGCAGAAGATCATCGCAAATCCGCGCGTCGAGCTCAGCATTTCGAATTGAAGTGCTCGGATTCGGGCCTTAAGTTGCGGATTTCGAATGTCTCGCTCATCTGCTCCAGCGATACTCTGCCTCCAGGCGAGACGGGACGCTCCAGGAGTGGCGTCCCGCGTCTCCAATGCCTAGGGATACGCTGATTTATTCCATTCGTGATAAAACCTTCTCCCGTAACCCATTGATTTTGTAGGAGCGGCTTCAGCCGCGATTGAGAGGCACGCGATTTATTCAGCGTTTCCCTAGCGGGGCAAGATCGACTGTGAAGAATTTCCTAGAACTCATCAAGCATTGTCTGACCGAGGTGCGTGAGCTCATGCCCTGGGATCTGGAAGAGCGTCTCCAGGCCAATCCGGATCTGCTGATCGTCGATGTGCGTGAACCCGAAGAGTTCGCGGCCATGCACATCCCAGGCTCGATCAATGTACCTCGCGGCATCCTGGAATCGGCCTGTGAGTGGGACTATGAAGAAACGGTCCCCGAGCTGGTCCAGGCCCGCGAGCGCGAGATCGTGGTCGTCTGCCGCTCGGGCTATCGCAGCGTGCTGGCGGCGCATTCGCTGAACGTGCTCGGTTATACCAATGTTGCTTCGCTCAAGACCGGACTGCGTGGCTGGAAGGACTACGAGCAGCCGCTGGTCGACGGCGAGGGTCGGGAGGTCGATCTCGAGGCCGCCGACGATTATTTCACCCCGCGACTGCGCCCGGAGCAGCGCCGCCCAGCCTGAATCTGCGCCCATGTCCGATCGCGATGCCCCACCGACGCCTGCCGAGCGCCATGCGATGATCGCGGTCGCGGCCTATTACCTGGCCGAACGGCGCGGTTTTGCGCCCGGTGGGGCCGAGGCCGATTGGTTGGCGGCCGAGCGGGCGATCGACGCCATGCTCGCCGCGCGCCAGCTGACGGGACCCATGGATGATGCAACGCGCGCGCGACTCATCCGCAATGCCCTGAGGCTCCAAGGGGGCGCCGGCGCGGGCGCGACGCACGTACAGCCCGATCCCACAGAGACCGCCCAGCCTTGACCCGTTGCGCGACGAGCCTCGGCCTTCAGACCGGGGAGGATGTCAACGACCTCATGGAACATCATCGTGCCCGCAAGCGCTTCGGTCAGAACTTTCTGCACGATCCGGTCATCATCGACCGCATCCAGGCCGCCATCGACGCCCGACCGGGCGAGCGTCTGGTCGAGATCGGGCCGGGGCAGGGCGCCATCACCCTGGGGCTCTTGACCCGGGCCGGTGCGCTCGACGTCATCGAACTCGATCGCGATCTCATCGAGCCGCTGCGACGGCGGCTGGGCGGTCTGGGCGAGCTGCGCATCCACCACGCCGATGCGCTCGACTTCGACCTGCGCACACTCGTGGATCCCAGGGGCACGGCCTCACTGCGGCTCGTTGGCAATCTGCCCTACAACATCTCGACCCCACTGCTGTTCCATTTCCTCGACCAGATCGAGGTGCTCCAGGATCTGCACCTGATGCTGCAAAGAGAGGTCGTCGACCGTATCGTGGCCGCGCCAGGCGACAAGCGCTATGGAAGGCTCTCGGTCATGATTCAGAGCCGCTGTCAGGCCACGAATCTGTTTCGCATCGGCCCAGGCGCCTTCACGCCGGCCCCCAAGGTCGAATCGGCCTTTCTGCGTCTGCGTCCGTTGCGACCGCTCCCGTATCCCATCGACGATCCCATCATCCACGAACGGATCGTCGCCGCCGCCTTCGGTCAGCGCCGCAAGACCCTGCGTAACAGTCTGTCCGGGGTCGTTGCCCCGTCACTGCTCGAAGCGGCCGGTATCGATCCTAGGTGTCGCGCCGAAGAGCTCGATGTCGCTGATTATGCGCGACTGGCCAATCTGGTCGCCGCTCTTCCTGGTTGAGCACATTCAAGCCGACCGCGCATCTGCCGTTAAGGGGGGTATGCCCAATGTGCGCAGGAGCCGCTCCCATGAGCATTCAAGCCCAGTTTTCGTCGCTCGTCGCCAATACTCTGACCCTCAAGTCGCATACCCAGGTCGGCGCGCAGGCTGGATCTCCGTCTCTGCGTGAACCAGCCGGAGCGCTCTCCAGCCTTCAGGACAAGGCACTCAGTGCCATCGCCCGCGAGATCCCGGGCATGGATGTGGCCGGACTGAAAAAGCTCGATCCCAACGAATACACCCCTGAAAAGGTCGCAGACCGGATCACCCGCTTCGTCGCCCTGGGACTGGAGAATGCCCGCGCCCGTGGCAAGTCCGAGGAAGAGATCCAGTCGCTCTATGAGAGCGCGGTCAGGGGGGCCGAGCAGGGCTTCAAGGAGGCCAAGGAGATCCTCTCCAACCTCAGGGTCCTCGAGGGCAAGGTCGCCGAGCAGGTCGAGGCGACCGAAAAGCTGACCTTCGAGGGCTTGGCCAAGCTGTCGCCGGCCCTGGCCAGGGCCGAACCAAAGAACGCGCCGCCGACAGCCGCGATCTCTGGTCTGGCCGTCGCCGATCGTTATCAAAAAGCCGAGGACTTCAGCCTCAGGCTCAAGACGCGCGAGGGCGATGAGGTCGAGATCAGCTTTAGCCGCAACCTCGAGACCCAGGGGCGTTTTGGCTTCTCACAGGATGGCGAGGGCAACAGCGCGTCCGTCTTGGACATCAGCCGATCCGAGAGCACCGGTTATCAGTTCAGCGTGAAGGGCGACCTGAGCGAGGACGAACTCAAGGCCATCCAGAAACTGGTCCAGGACGTGGGCAGGCTGGCCAATGACTTCTTCGGTGGTGATGTACAGAAGGCCTTCGAGCAGGCACCGGATGTCCGCTTCGATCCCTCCCAGCTCGCCTCCATGAACCTGACCCTGAGTCGCTCCGAGAGCTACAGTGCGGCCCGAATCTATGAAGGCACCCAACGTCTCGAACAACCCGAATCGATCCAGAACGCGGGGCGTCGTCTCGGTCACATGATGCGCGAGCTGCGTGAGACCGCCGAGCGTCCAGAACTCGGTTTCCTCAGTCGGCCCGATCAGACGGTGGGGCAACTCCTGAAAGGGCTCGTCGAGCAAGATGGCCGTTTCCAGAACGCAGATGCCGATCAACAGACGCGCTATCTAGAATACGTGCAACGTCTACTCGGCTCGCTCACGCCGGAGCAATCCAACTAAATATTGATACAAGGCAGTATTCAGCTCAGCGCCAAACCCCTTAGAATCGCCCCCTAAAACCGAACAGCTTGGACCCAATCGCTACCCCCTGAGTTAGAGGGGGCGATTGTGTCCACATCAAGGGGGTCAAGGCGTGCCTGATCAATCATCACCATCGCTTGCGCTTGGGGCCCGATCCTCCTGGGGCTGGTCTTGCTGGGGATCTTGGCCGCCGGCGCGATCCTGGTCCTCGAGCATACCGCCCCCCTGGCCTGGGGGCTGGCGGTACTGCTGCCTGGGCTCGCCAGCCTGCTGGCGCTCGCCCAGGGGCGTGCCCATCAGGCCGAACTCGCCAGGGTCAGGGCCGAGGCCGGGCTCCAGATCGATTACCAGACGCGCCAGCTCCAGGCCTGGGAGCACGCCTTCGAGCGTCTGGCCATCGAGCTCTTCCCCATCTTGGTGCGCCACATCGAACACGCGCGTCAGCTCACCGAGCAGAGCATCACTCAGTTGTCGCATTCCTTCAGCGCCCTCGTCAGCGACCTGGAGGCGGTGATCGCGACCACTCAGTCGGACGACCCCCAGGATCAGGCCGTCCTCCGCCAGTTCGAGCAGAGCCGTGCGACCCTAAAAGAGGTGATCGCCGACTTCGAGTCCATCCTGCATCGTGAGTCGTCCATGATCGAGCAGGTCGATCATCTGACCGGCTTTGGTGAGCAGATGCGCCAGATGGCCCAGGACGTGCGATCGGTCGCCGAGCAGATCAATCTCCTGGCGCTCAATGCCGCGATCGAGGCGGCGCGCGCCGGTGAGCAGGGACGCGGTTTCGCAGTCGTCGCCGACGAGGTGCGCAAGCTGGCCGGTTCATCGGCCAACACGGGCGCGCGCATCAGCGCCAAGGTTGAGGAGCTAGCGCGCTCGCTGGCCCAAACCCAATCGATGGTTAAATCCTCGATATCAAGCGCCGATGAGATGGTGCGCGAGTCCGAGCGCAAGGTCGAGGCGGTCATGGATCGTTTGCATCAGACCGCCGCCGCCCTCGACGCCGAGGCGCAGCGTCTGCGCGCCCTGGGCGCCGATATCCGTACCCGCATCACCGCCTCGCTGGTGGATCTCCAGTTCCAGGACCGCACCAGTCAGGTGTTGGCGCATGTCTGCGAGGCATTGGAACGCCTGAGCGAGCGTCTGCGGACCACAGCCCAGCATGACCTGAGCGAACAGGAACGCGATCTCCTAGAGATCGACGGACTCCTGGCCCGGATGCTCGACTCCTAAAGCACCCTCGAGGAACACACCCTGCATCATGGCGGCCCCCTGACCTCGAGGTCGGCGAGCATCTCTGAGTTGACGTTCTTCTGAGAGGAAATCAGGCATGGCGAAGACGATCATGGTGGTCGATGATTCAGCCTCCTTTCGCAGTGTGGTGGGGATTGCGCTCAGGGGCGCAGGCTATGAGGTGATCGAGGCCTGCGACGGGCGTGATGCCCTGGCCAAGCTGGATGGGACCATCAAGGTGCATCTCATCATCAGTGACGTAAACATGCCCAACATGGATGGCATCACCCTGGTCAGCGAGATCAAGAAGCTGCCCAATTACAGGTTTACGCCGATCCTGATGCTGACCACCGAGAGTCAGCCCGAGAAAAAGGAGGCCGCGCGTGCAGCCGGGGCCAAGGCCTGGCTGGTCAAGCCCTTCCAGCCGCCGATGCTGCTGGATGCCGTATCCAAGCTGATATTGCCCTGAGCGGCGGGTTGTTTAGGCACTCGAATCCAGGAGCTTGAAGATGGACGCCCAACCAGACTGCCCCGATCAACTGCGACTGACCGGTGAGCTGACCATCTATACCGTTGCCGAGATCCTGACACGCCTGCGCGCCCCCTTGGCCGAGCATCCCGTCTTGGCGTTGGACCTGTCCGAGGTCACCGAGCTCGATGGGGCCGGGTTGCAGCTCCTGCTGTGGCTGCGCGAGACGGCGCGCGCCCGCGGCAGTGCGCTGCATCTGGTCGCGCCGAACCCAGCGGTGCGCAGGGTCATCGAGCTGCTTCAGCTCCATAACAGGTTCGACCTCGATGCCGCCGACGCGGCGGCGGGGGGCGGCGCATGAGCCTGGATACGGCCCATCAGGCCTTTCTCACCGAGGTCGCTGAGCTGCTCCACTCCATGGAAGAGGCGCTCTTGACCCTGGAGGACGACCCTGCAGATCCCGAGGCGCTCAATGAGGTCTTCCGGGCCATGCATACCATCAAGGGCACTGCCGGTGTGTTCGGCTATGAGGCCATCGTCGCCTTCACCCATGCCGTCGAGACCCTGATGGAGCAGGCGCGCTCGGGCCAGATACCCTTGACCCGGCCGCTGATCGCGACCCTGCTTGAGTGTCGCGACCACACCACACGGCTCGTCGATGCCGTCACCACGGGGTCTGCACCGGATGCACCGCTCGATCCAGAGCTCGCGGACGCCGGCGCGGCCTTGCTGGCACGGCTCGGGCCGGCCTCTGGCAAGGGGGCGGAGGCCGCCGCTGGTGGCGGGATCCGCCTAGACCCGGGTCAGCAGGCACACCGCGCGGCGGAGGCCAGCCAGCTGCCGGTCACCAGCGACCTCTGGATGATCACGCTCAGGTTCAAGCGCGACGCCTTTCGCAACGGCATCGATCCGCTGTCCTTCCTGCGCTATCTGGGGTCGCTCGGCGAGCTGGTCTATGTGACCACCCAGCTCGACCCCGAGGCGCTGCGCGAGGGTGGCTTTGACCCCGAGAGCTGCTATCTCGAGTTTGGCATCGGCTTTCGCGGCGAGGCCGATCGGGCGACCCTGGCCGGGGTGTTCGAGTTCGCCGATCAAGACTGCGAGATCCGGATTCTCGAACCCGATACGGCCCAGTCGAAATACCTGGATCTGCTCGCAGACGTGCCCGACGATCAGATCGGCTGGATCGGCGACCTCTTGGTCCAGATCGGTGCCCTGACCCAACGCGAGCTCCAGCGCGCCCTGGAGACGCAACTGGCCGAGGCCGAGACCGAATCCAGGCGCCGCCGTCTGGGAGAGATCCTGGTGGAACAGGGGGTCGTCAAGCCGGCGGTGGTCGAGCAGGCGGTACGTACCCAGGAGGCCGCACGGACCCGGCGTCAGGAGGAGACGCGCTTCATCCGGGTCGATGCCCAGCGCCTGGGGCATCTGATCGACCTGATCGGTGAGCTGGTCACCAGCAGCGCCGCGATCCGGGTCCTCATCAAGCGTGCCGGGATCGAGGATATCAACGAGGTGGTCGATGGCGTCGAGTATCTGGTCTCCGAGATCCGCGACAATGCCCTCCAGCTGCGCATGGTGCCGATCGGCGAGTCGCTGTCGCGTTTCAAGCGCGTGGTCCGCGATGCCAGTCGCGAGCTCGGCAAGGAGATCGAGCTGGTCATTACTGGCGGCGAGACCGAGCTCGACAAGACTGTGGTCGAGAAGCTGATCGACCCGCTGACCCATCTGATCCGCAACGCCGTTGACCACGGTATCGAGACGCCCGAGGTGCGGCGCGCACGCGGCAAGCCGGCTCAGGGCCGGGTGCGCATCAATGCCCATCACGATTCGGGCCATATCGTGGTCGAGATCGCCGACGACGGTGCCGGACTCGATGGACGCCGAACACAGCAGGCGACACCAGGGCGGACACTACATCAATCTGCGCGGTGAGGTGCTGCCCTTCATCCGTTTGACCGAACTGTTCGAGAACGCTGGCCCAGAGCGGCACACCGGTCGGCGCGAAAGCCTGGTGGTGGTGCGCTTCGGTCATCACAAGATGGGGCTGGTGGTGGATCGGTTGCTCGGCGAGCTACAGACCGTCATCAAACCGCTCGGCAAGGTCTTTGAGCGACTGCGCGGTGTGGCCGGTGCCACCATCCTGGGTACGGGCGATATCGCCTTGATCCTGGATGTCGCGGAGTTGGCGGCCATCGCCGAGGGGCAGCGTGATCGTCGCCCGGCCAGGGGCATCAAGGCGACCACAGAGGGTCTGGCCACCCTCATCGCCGAGGTTAAAAACGCCGAACGGCTCAAACTCTTGCACACGGCTCAGGAGCATATCGACAGCTACGCCAAGGGTGTCGAACGGGTCATCGGCTTGCTTCGCGAACGCAATCGGCTGGTCAATCTCGAGATGCCTAAGACCGGGGGCGAGGTCGAACAGGCCCTCACCGAGATCTGGGACCAGGCCAATCGCACTCAGGACCTGGAGATGGCGACCCAAGCGACCCTGGCGCTGCGTCATCTGCTGATTGCGCGCATCTATGTGCGTTACTTCGTCGATAACAACGCCATGTCGCATGTCGAGCGCGTGCGTCAGGAGTGGGCCGGGTTACAGGAGAGGCTCACCCAGCTCGACCGGGGATTGACCAATCCCGAGCAACGCCGCCGATTCGAGACCGCGCTGCGGGGTCAGAACGACTATCGGGGCCAGTTCGAGCTCCTGGTCAAGACCATCCTCGAACAGAATGAGATCGTCACCACGACGCTCGATGCCTTGGGTCCGAAGTTTGCCAGTCTGCTCCAAGAGGTCAGACACCAATACCTCGCCGAGCAGAATGAGCTTGGCCCCAAGGTGCAGGCGGCCAATGCCCGCGCCGTGGTCATCATCTCAGTATTGTCGCTGTTCGCTGTCCTGCTCGGCGTCCTGATCGCCTGGCTGATCATCCGCAGCGTCATGGCGCAGTTGGGCCATGATCCGGGCGTGATCGCCGAGGTGACCAAACAGGTCGCGGCCGGCAATCTCGCCATCGACTTCGATCAGACCAGGTTGCGCGGTGTCTATAAAGACATGTCCGCCATGGTTGAGCGCCTGCGCCAGGTGGTCAGCGAGGTCCGAGCCGGTGCCGACAATCTGAGCAGCGCCTCGAGCCAGGTCAGTTCGACGGCGCAGGCGCTCAGTCAGGGTGCGACCGAGCAGGCGGCAAGCGTGGAGGAGACCACGGCGAGCATCGAGCAGCTCAATGCCTCGGTGCAGCAGAACACCGAGAACGCGCGTGTGACGAATGGCATCGCCAGGAGCTCGGCTGAGGAGGCGCGTCGCGGCGGTGAAGCGGTGGCACGCACGGTGGCGGCGATGAAGGAGATCGCAAGCAAGATCGGGCTGATCGAGGACATCGCCTACAAGACCAACCTGCTCGCCCTCAACGCCGCCATCGAGGCAGCACGGGCGGGTGAACACGGCAAGGGCTTTACAGTGGTCGCTGCCGAGGTGCGCAAGCTGGCCGAGAATAGTGGCCTGACCGCCCAGGAGATCAACCAGTTGGCCACCAACAGCGTGGCGATCGCCGAGGAGGCCGGGAGGCTCTTGGAACAGATGGTGCCCAATATCGTCAAGACCGCGGACCTGGTGGAGGAGATCACGGCAGCCTCCAACGAGCAAGCGGCAGGGATTGCGCAGATCAACGAGGCGATGAATCAGCTCGACAAGGCGACTCAGCAGAACGCCTCGGCCTCGGAGGAGCTGGCGGCGACGGCCGAGGAACTCAGCGGCCAGGCCGGCCAATTGCAAGAGACCATGGGCTTTTTCCGGTTGGGGACGGGGGGGTCGCGACCCGCGAGCCGAAGGCCGGCGCCAGCGCCGGCAGGGGGGCGAGGGCGGTCGGAGCCAGTCGATACCGTGGCGCTCGAGACCTTCGACCACCAGGACTTCGAACGCTTCTGAGGGTGGGATCATGGGCGAGTTGGTTCTGAGTAACCGCGCGAGCACCGCCGCTCATACCGAGTCCAGCGACGAAGTCACCCAGTATCTGATCTTCACCGTGTCCGACGAGCGGCTGGCCATGTCGATCGACGCCGTCAAAGAGATCATCGAGACCCCGGCCATCACCCGCGTGCCCATGACCCCGGACTATATCCGCGGCGTGATCAATCTGCGCGGCAATGTCGTTCCGGTGATCGATCTCGGGGCGCGCCTGGGACGCGGCCCGATTACCCCGACCAAGCGCAGTTGCATCGTGCTGGTCGAGGTCCATGCCGGCGACGAGTCCCATGTGCTCGGGATGCTGGTCGATGAGGTCAAGGACATCCTTGAGATCGCGCGCGAAGACATCAAACCGCCGCCCGAGTTCGGCTCCGAGATCCGTACCGACTTCATCGAGGCCATGGGGCGGGTCGAGGACATCTTCGTCATCATCCTCAGCGTCGATCATGTGTTGTCCATGCAGGAGCTGGCCGCCCTGCGTCGATTCAGTCAGGAGACGCCCGCAGGCGGCACGGATGGCGAATCCTGAAGGATCGCGCGCCCGCGCCTGTGTGATGCAGCCACCGGATGTCGTACCGCTCAAGGAGCGCGAATTCGAGCGGTTGCGTCGTTTCATCCACGAGCAGACTGGCATCTGTCTGGCACCGCACAAGCGCCAGATGGTCAGTGCCCGCCTCCAACCGCGCTTGCGTCAGCTGGGGCTTCCTAGCTTCGCTGCCTATCTCGACCATGTCTTTGCGCCCGGGCACGAACCTGAACGCCAACATCTGATCGATCTGCTGACCACCAACGAGACCTACTTCTATCGCGAGCCGGCGCACTTCGACTATCTGCGCGAGCATGTCCTGCCGGACTATCGCGGACGTGAGTTGCGGTTGTGGAGTGCGGCCTGCTCGACTGGGGAGGAGGTCTACACCCTGGCCATGGTCTTGAGCGACGCCCTGGGGATGGGCGATTGGCGTGTCCTCGGTACCGACATCAGCCAGCGGGTGCTGGAGCAGGCGCGCCAGGGCATTTACCCGCTTGAACGCGCCCGCCACCTGCCGCGCCATTGGTTGGAGCGCTACTGTCTTAAGGGTGTACGCACCCAGGCGGGCAAGCTCCTGATCGACCCCAGACTCAAATCGCGGGTGAGACTGGAACAGCACAACCTGCTGCAATCGCGCCGCGAGGGTGAGCGCTTCGACATCATTTTTCTGCGCAACGTGTTGATCTATTTCGATCTGCCGACCAAGCAGCGCGTCATCGACCTGATATTCGAGTCGCTGCGTCCCGGCGGTTGGTTGTTCATCAGTCACGTCGAATCGCTGCATGGGATTGATACCCCGCTTGTCATGATCCGTCCCTCGATCTTTCAGCGTCCGAGCACGCGCCGAGGTGCACCATGAGTCCGGAGTCAATCCCGGCGAAAGGGATCAAGCGTCATCTGGTGCAACCCGGCGAATACAGGGTCACCAGCGAGCCGGTGATCCTGACGACCTTGCTGGGTTCGTGCGTCTCGGTCTGTCTGTTCGATCCGGTCGCGCGCCTGATGGGCATGAATCATTTCCTGCTGCCGATGCGCAATCCGGCCAGCCGCGAGCCGGTGCTGGCTACAGAGGCTGGACGCTATGGCGTCTGGGCGATGGAGTTGCTCATCAACGACCTGCTCAAGCATGGCGCACACCGCGAGCGGCTGCGCGCCAAGGCCTTCGGCGGTGCCAATGTCCTGTACGAGGCCAAGGACGCGCGACAGGATCGCTTCAATATCGGCGAGGCCAACCTGAAGTTCGTGCGTCAGTTCCTAAAGGACGACGGGATCCCCCTGGTCGCTCAGGATCTCGGTGGACGGCATGGACGCCAGATCCATTTCTACGGTGGGGATTATTCGGTGTTCTTGCGCCGGATCCCGCGTGCCAGGATAGAGCGGATCCTGAGCGACGAGCAGCACTATCTGCAAAACGCCACGACGGATAGGCCGCCGGGTGCGCCGGCGGAGTTCTTTTGACCGCCGTGCACCTGGGGTCAAACGGCCCAGGGGGCTGTGCGGCGCGGTGGAAGCGAACCCGTGGGTGAGAGATGACTATCAATGTGTTGATCGTGGACGACTCGGCCGTCGTTCGCCAGGTGCTCACCGAACAACTTTCTTCTATACCCGGCCTCAAAGTCATGGGCGCTGCACGCGATCCGCTGTTTGCGCGCAAGCTAATGGAAACACAATGGCCGGATGTCATCGTGCTCGACATCGAGATGCCGCGCATGGACGGCCTGACCTTTCTGCGCCAGCTCATGGCCGAGCGCCCGACCCCGGTCATCATCTGCTCGACCCTGACCGAGCAGGGTGCCGCAATCACCTTGCAGGCGCTCAGTGCCGGCGCCGTGGACATCATCGCCAAGCCCAAGATTGGGCTGCGCCAGTTCCTGGAAGATTCCAAGACCCTACTCGGTGATGCCGTCAAGGCCGCGGCTCAGGCACGCCTGGATCAGGTCTCAGTTGAGTTGCGTGCCAAACCAGTCATGACGCCCACACCGAAACTCTCGGCCGATGCGGTGCTCGCCGAGCGCAGCGCGACCCCGATCGCCGGCCTGACCGAGCGCGTGGTGGCCATCGGCACCTCGACCGGAGGCACCCAGGCGCTCGAATATGTGCTCACCCGTCTGCCGCGGACCACCCCCGGGATCGTCATCGTCCAGCACATGCCAGGTCAGTTCACCGCCGCCTTTGCCGCACGCCTCAATCAGCTCTGCCCGATCGAGGTGCGCGAGGCACGCCCTGGCGACCGCGTCATCCCCGGACTGGCCCTGATCGCGCCCGGCACGGATCATCTGCTATTGCGCCGCAGCGGCGCCCAGTATCGGGTCGAGGTCAGGGGCGGACCCCTGGTCAGCCGCCATCGCCCCTCGGTCGATGTGCTCTTTCGCTCCACCGCCCAGGCGGCCGGACCCAATGCGGTCGGCATCATCATGACCGGAATGGGCGACGACGGCGCGCGCGGGCTGCTGGAGATGCACCAGGCCGGCGCCCTGACCATCGCCCAGGACGAGCAGAGCTGTGTCGTCTATGGGATGCCCAAGGAGGCGGTCAAACTCGGTGCGGTGGATGCCGTAGTCAGCCTCTCCGCCATCCCCGAGATCGTCGCCCAGGCGCCGACCCGCCTGGCCTACAAGCGCCTACAGGGGACCTCCGGTCCCGGATGAGTGCGTCTGCGCTCAGACCCGGAAGTGCCCGACCAGCTCCTGCAACTCGGCGGCCAACCGAGCAAGCTGCTCGGACGCCTCTGTAGTCTGGAGCGCGATCCGTGCATTACCCTCGGCGGCGTCCGAGATACTGGTCACATTGCGGTTCATCTCTTCGGCCACCATGCTTTGTTCCTCGGCCGAGCTGGCGACCTGGGTGTTGACGTCATTAAGCGTGGTGACGGCGGTGGCGATGGCATCAAGCGCCTGCCCGGCCTCCAGGGCACGACTGCGGCTGTCCTCGGCGTGCTTGCGGCTGTCTTCCATCACAGATACGGCGCGACGGCTCGCCTGCTGGAGTCGCTCGATCATGGTCTGGATCTCTTGGGTCGAGGTCTGGGTCCGATTGGCCAGTGAACGCACCTCATCGGCCACCACGGCAAACCCGCGTCCGGCCTCGCCGGCGCGTGCCGCCTCGATGGCGGCGTTGAGCGCCAACAGATTGGTCTGCTCGGCCACACCGCGGATCACGTCCAGGATCTTGCCGATCTCCTGACTGTCCTGTCCCAGGTCGCGAATGACCTCTGAGGCATTCTGGATCTCCTGGGCCAGCTGTTCGATCCGCGACATGGTGCCGTAGACGATTTCCTTACCCGAGTCGGCAGCCTCCCGGGCGATGCGCGTGGTATCGGCGCCGTTCTGGGCACTGCGCGCGACCTCCTGGGCGGTGGCGCTCATCTCGTTCATGGCCGAGGCGAGCTGCTCAACCTCATGGCGCTGCTGATCGATCCCAGCATTGGCCTGTTCGGTGGCGCTCGCCAGGTTCCGGGCGGCCTGGGCCAGCTGGCGCGTCGACTCGAGGATCCGGGCGATGAGATCGCGGAAGTTGTCCATCATGGCGTTGAAGGCGGTGCTGGCGCGCCCGATCTCGTCCCGTCCATGGACAGGGAGGCGCCGGTTCAGGTCGCCCTCACCCTTGGCGATCGCATCCAGCCCCTGGGTCATCTGTTGGAGCGGGCGGGTAACGAAGCCGCGCGTGAAGAAATACAAAAACACCAGGACCGGCAGGCTCAGGGCGACCGCCATGGAAAAGATCTTGATGGCAAAGAGGGTGACCGAGCGGTTCACCTCTGTGAGATCGATCCGCATGCTCACGGCCCCGAGTACCGAGTCGCGCGGCGCCAGTGCATGGCAACTCGTGCAGTTTTTGCCGAGATAGTTCTCGCGGGCAAAGGCAGGTTTCACGGCGTGGAGGCTCTGGCCGTCGGGTGAGAGTTCAAGGTAAGGCTCGCCGGTCTCCAGGACGCGGCGCTCGATCTCGTCGCGCGGGCGTTCGTGCTCGGTTCCGGGGCCGAATTGTTTGATGACGTTCTCGCCGCGTAGCACCCGCAGATCCTGGACATTGGCCAGTTCGACGATCTGATCCAGGAAGGCGGCGCGTTGATTGATGGTCCCAGTGATCATCAGGGTGGTGAGTCCGGCCAAGGTCATCTCGTGCAGCGTATCCGCGAAGACCTGCGCCTGGTCGATGGCGGTCTGACGCTGCTCGTTTGCCGCCCAGAGGATGAGCCCGGTCCAGGCGGGGAACAGGATGATCCACATGGCGCCGACAAGGCGGATCCAGATCGGCAGGTCATTGATACGTCGTAGCACAGTCCACTCCTCCCATCGTTCGGGTTGTTATTCCTTCCTGAGGCATTCGGTCTGGGTCTGCTCGAACAATACACGATTGTCTGGGCCGGTTTCACCCCTGAGATGGGCATAGAGACTGAGAACTTGATCCCAATTCAGCTCGGGAAACCGGGCGCTGGCGTCTTGGATCCGCTGGCGCAACAGGGCCTCGCATTTGTCGGCGACGAGTGCCGCATGCCGACCGATCCCTTCCTCGCGGATAAAGAGACAGGCATCCATGAGGTCGGCGATCTTGACGATCTCGGCCAAGGGCGAACCGGCGAGGGCACGTCGATACTCGATCAGCTCGGGTGAAAGTTCCCCTTCGATGCGTGTGATTGGGTTGCGCTCACCGGCGATCTCGGCAATCCGCTGCTTGAGGGGGGAGGGCAGGTCGCCCATCAGCAATTCGGGCGTATCATGGATGAGTGCATATTCGAGTACCCGCAGGCGTGTCTCGGCTGAAAGGTCTGGGCCGAACAGACGTCGCAGCAGCTCGCGTGCGATCATGGCGACGAGATAATGGTGTTCGGCGAGCGTCTGGTTGCGCGCACAGCGCACCGAATGCCAACGCGTGACATGGCCTGAACGGGCGATGTCCTGCATGTTGAGCCTGAGATCGCGCATACTGAAAATAGCTCCTTGTCCTGAATATTTATCCACGCAGACCAGTCACGGGCCAAGCGGCCCTCCATCGGCAACCGGCATCATGTCACTGGATTCAGATTGCCTGGCCCGGCTCAAACTACGCCAGGCACCATTCGACACCCTCGCCAGCGAGGATTTTCTCTACAGCGACCCCTTGCTGGAAAGTCTAGTCGAGACCGCTGCGCGCGCAATTGGGGCGCCGGGTGCAGTTGTCGTCCTGGCCGGGCCAGACGGCTCGGGGCGTAGCGTCCAGTTGATGCGCCTGCTCGGTGTCCTTGAGGGTTCGTATGAGTTGATTGCCTTCCGCAGTCGGCCAAATATCCCCTTCGATGCTGTTGATGTGACCATTCGCGCCCATCTGCGCCGCGGTGGATTCGACAATCCTAACCGCCCCGTGGCCGAGCTGCTGGCCGAACGCGCGCGCGCTCAGGCACGCCTGGTACTAGCGATTGACGATGCGCATCTGCTCGGCCGCGAGGGCCTGGTCAAACTGGTGCGGCTGCGCGCGACCGTGCTGGAAGCGGGCGGGCAGGGGATGCGGCTGATCCTCGTCGGCGATCCGTCACTGAGTCGCGAACGCCTGCCGTTGCCCGATCTGCTCGACGACGCGCAGGTCGTGCGCCTGAATCTGCGGCCATTCAACCTCGAACAGGCGGGGGCCTATCTGCGTCATCGTCTGCGTGTCGCGGGTCTGGAGGACCCGGATAGCCTGTTGACCCGAGGTGACATCGCGGTGTTGCAGGGCAGTGCGAAGGGATTGCCGGCGGCGCTCAATGCCCAGGCCAACGCCTGGCTGGCGCGTCGCTGTAAGAGTCTGGAGGGCGGCGACCTGAGAAACTCACTGGGCGGGCGCTCGACTACAGCAAAGGCGGCAGGCACGATCCAGTCTCAGGTCGGCGCCGAAGCACGGCGCCCCCCGGAACCTTTCACCGAACCCGATCTGCTGGCGGAACGCCTGGAGTTGTCTGAGGAATTCCTGGAGCTCAAACCCGATACCTCTGTGCCATCCGCTTCATCCGCGCCCGCGCCGTCCCCCCCTAGAGAGCCTCAACTCTCGGACTTTTTGATCGGCGGTGAGGTACCCACAGCCCTGGCTCAGAGCGAGTTCGAGCAGATCCTCCAGCGCGTGCGTCAGCATCAACCCTGGGACCCCAGTGTGCCCGAACCCAAAGCGGCTACCCGAGAGCAGATCAAGGCAGCGGCGCCAAAACCCAAGACGCCGTACTGGAACCGTCCCTGGTTTATCCCGCTCATCCTGGTCTTTGTCTTGCTGGCCATTGCGGCCCCCGTGCTCTGGCAGCTCATGATCGACTCCAAGCCGTCGACGTCGCTACGAGAGCGATCCAAGCCGATCGCTCAGGCAGCCTCCGAGCGACATGATGCAGCACAGGAGGCAGCCAAGCCCGAGTCGCAATCGCTCGCCCCCGAGCCGGCTCAGGCAGAAGCAACGCCTGTATCGGACAGCACGAGTGCCGCTGTTGCTGATGCGTCCGAACCGGATGACGGTGCCTCCAAGTCCCAGGCGACTCCGAACGAGGGGATTGCGACCAGCGAGACGTCGCTCGCTTCCGAGGCATCGCCTGATGTCTGGGCCGAGGATCTCGCCTGGCTGATGCGTCAGGATCCAGAACGCTTCACCATCCAGCTCGTGGCGGCGCGCGATCTTCAGACGGCGCGCCGTGTGCTCGATCCGCAGGCCCTGGAAGGGGTGCACTATATCCAGACACGCTCCTATGTGATCGCTGTGCTCGGGAGTTTCCCGAACCGCACCCAAGCGGCACGTGAGTTGCCCAGGCTTCCCGCGTCCGTGCGCAACAATGGTCCCTGGATCCGCACCATCGGCTCGATCCGCGACAGCCTTCCCTGATAACCAGATACCTGGTTTACAGAATCGGCCTGTTGTCATCCACCTTCGGCGCGCCTATCGACTAGACTAGAAGTAGAAAGCCTGGTGCTCTAAGGTCGCTTTCAGGTGGAGATCCATTCACTTATCCGTTCCTCCCCTCCCTCTCCGATGCGCTGGATCGATGACAGCGGTGGGGTGTCTGCGTCTGGTTCCCGGGAGGCTGCCTACGGCGAACCGGTCGAGGATCCGCGGGCCATTGAGCAAGCGAGCGAGATTGCGTCCGAGCGCGCGACCAGGGAGGACGACCCCTTGGCTACCAAGGACGTGAATGGCGAGCCACTCTCGGACGACGACCTACGGGTCATCGAGCAGCTCAAGCAGCGCGATGCCGAGGTCCGTGCCCACGAGTTGGCGCATATCGCCGCCGGCGGTGGCCATATCACCAGTGGTCCGAGTTATTCCTATCAGACCGGCCCAGACGGTAAACGCTATGCCATAGGCGGCGAGGTCGGGATCGACACCTCGATGAAGGCGAGCGACCCCGAGGGCAACCTCCAAAAGGCCCGTGCCATCATTCGCGCCGCCATGGCGCCGGCCGAGCCATCGGCTCAGGACATGCGCGTTGCGGCCTCGGCGCGTGCCATGGAGGCGCGGGCACAGCAGGAGATCCGGGATCGTCAGATCAGGGAATATGAGGCGGTGATGAACGCGGGCACTCCCGACCGTGCGCCGGCATCCTCTGAAGCGGCTAAAGCCAAGTCCCCGGCGAGCGAAGAGCGGTCAGGTTCAACGACACAGTCAAGCCCGCGTCTGTCGGGAGGACAGGAACGCCTGGCGCAACGGACCGGGGCCCTGTTTTACACCGCTGCGGTTGAGACCGGACTGCATCGGCTGGCCTAGTCCGGACCGGCAGGCGGACTAGGCCGTTACATTGATGGTGCGGCCGATATGATCGGGAAGCGCTCGCGAGGACGATGCGGTTTCGGTGACGCTTTGAATCATCTTTTTGGCTGAGTCTGCCTGCATCTCGTTGGCCTTGTTCAGCATCACAAGACTGGCGCTGGTCTCGGTCTTGTTGCTGGAGGGCGTATAGACGTAACTTGCCAGACCCAAAGTGGAGGAGATATCCATCGCTTGAACCTCGTGTTGTTTGAGTGTCCAGCCTGATTTTCGGTGATTCCAATCCGTCCCGAAATAGATGGGCTTCAATGACAGGATAGAACAGATGTTTGAGGCCGTTTGCGATTCAGACCTCACTTTAGGCATTGGACGTCCAGCGTTCGGGTTGGGTTCCCCGAATGTCGGGGGTGCTTGAGACTCAAGTTTTGTATCCGAGTGTCGTTAACCAGAGTGCATCCCTCAGGAGATGGGCGCCATGTTACTCGACCCAGTCTGCTCTTCAAGCCCCGCGCGCGAACCTCGCGCTGAGGTTCGCCGTCTTGACTCCAGCGCCCTGATCAGCGGTTTTCTGCCGGCGTTCCGGCATCTCGAAACCGGCGAGACTCGGCTGTGTCAACTCGAGAATGGGCGTATTTCCAAATTTCATCTGCTCGACTCGCTCCCCGATGACTGGATCCTTGAACGCGATGCCGGGGGGCGTCCGGTCACGTTGGTGAGTCAAGTCGAGCCTGGCTTCCTGCGGGGTATTCAATTCTGGACACTGCAGAATTTGGCGAATCCAAGGCTCGATGGATGATCGAATGTGCCCTGATGCGCGTTACGACACATAAAGTAAATGGCTAACCGATGATCAACAATAACGAAAGGCGTCAGCATCCGCGCCTTCCAGTTGAGGTTAGGGTCGAGTTACATCGTTCCGATCGATCCATGTGCGTGGTGTGGACCAATGATCTAAGCAATGGTGGTCTGTCGCTCAAGATGAATGGCCAGGGTGATTGGCCGCCGGTCGGTTCCAGGGTACGGATACGGGTCTCGGATCCACTGGGCGGAGACGATGTGTCCCCCATGGTCGATGCCATCGTGGTGCGACACACCGAGGCGGGGATCGCCGTCCGCTTCGATGAGACACCCTCATGAGTAAGGATGTCGAGGCAGGATTCCAGCTTGAGGCGAATTTCAACGAGGTCAAAGCGATGTTAGTGACAGCAGTCTCCCATGCTACGCTTGCGCTTTCAACGACCCGGATCTCACACCGCGCCAACGCAACGCACAACACTGAGTTACAGTTGACCACACCGGTCTCGGCGGCGCCGCCCCCCCCTTTCGTCAGCCAAACCGATTCGGGTTCCGACAGCCTGACTTTGTCTGAGCAAGTCAAGGAACGAATGGAACAGGATCAGGATTATCAGATCTTGCGCCGCGCCTTCGGGCTCGATGATGTCGATGAGTCGAAGGCGGTACGACAGGAACTGGCTTCCGAAGCGATGCCGAGTGATCAGATCGATGCGTCGTCCATCCAGTCTGCTTCTCTGGCCGAATCCTTCGAGGTCCAGGCCGTCTCGACCCAGCGCCTTGAGATCTCTGTGCTGGCAGGCGAGGCGGCATTCATGACGTCGATGGCTGGTGCGAATGCCCAGCGGCTTGAACTCAATATCCAGTCCTCCGAGGGGGTACAAGTTCAGACTGCCGATCCATTGGTACTCGATCTGGGCGGACGGGGCCTCACAACCACGGGTCTTTCCGCTGGTGTCGATTTCGACCTCGACGGCGATGGTCGGCTCGAACGCATGAGCACAGTGACGGGAGATTCCTGGTTCCTGGCGCTCGACTGGAATGCCAATGGGCGCATCGACGATGGTCGCGAACTCTTTGGCGATCAAAACGGGGCCGCGCATGGATTTGCTGAGCTGGCGCGTCACGACATCAATGGCGATGGGCGCATCGACGCCCAAGATGGGGTCTTCGAGCATCTGCGTTTAGTGCAGTTGAATGTCGATGGTTCGCAGACCAGTCGCACGCTCAAGGAGGCCGGGGTCAAGTCGATCGAACTCGGCTATCGGAACATCAACCTTGCGCTCAATGCCTATGATCGCGTGGCCCAGACTGGGCGCTTTACTCGTAGCGATGGCAGTCAGGGCGAGGCGTCCGACCTGATGCTCGGCTATCATGATCTGGCTTGAGATCACCCCAACCCTGTACCTGTTTCCCCGCCTTAATGAAAGTCTGATTGATTCTGTTCGCGGCTAAAGTCGCTCAACCCATTGATTTTATGGGAGCAGTTTGAGCCGCGATTGATTCAGCGTCTCCTTGGGTATCCCTGCCCTGAAAGACGGGGTTTTAGTTTTACGACGCAATGGATAAAAAACGACGAACGGATCGTCAAGGTATGTCATGGGGGGTGTTGATGCTGCTAGACTAAGTTAGGTGTTGCCTGATCCCTTTGTTCTTCAGGAATCCATCTGTTATGCAGCAGACACCCAAAACATTGGAGGCATTTTCGATCCTGTCCGAGATCGAACTGACGCGCGATCTCAGCGAAGAGGATCGCGGTCGGCTCGCCGCACAGTGCCGGCTTGAGGAGTATTCGCTCAAGCACCGTATGCGACTGACCGATCAGAGGCCGGATCGACTGTTTCTGGTCGATGGCCATGTGGCGCGTCTCGAGAACGGCGTCATCGAGCGGCTCCAGGCGTTTCGGGGGCTCAGTGAACCGATCGATCTCATGGGGGAGACACTGGCGCCTGACGCCTGCCTGGTGACCGAAACCCCCTGTCTGTTCCTGCGGATTCCAGCCGACGTATTCAAGGCCGTGCTCTCCACCGGCACCGAGGTCAGTGACATCGAGCTCGATGCAGCCGAGGGCGATTTCCTGGCCGAACTCTATCATCTGATCAATAACAACCAGCTCGTCCTGCCGGCACGTCCCGAGGTCGCGCTCAAGATCCAGGAGCTGACCAACGACCCGGACGCCGGCATCGACGCCCTGACTGAGATCATCCAGCGTGACGGCACCATCGCTGGTGCCCTACTGCATGCGACGAACAGCCCGTTGTTCCGCGCCGCCAAGGAGATCAAGACCATCCGCGAGGCCGTGGTACGTCTGGGGTTCCGCAATACCCGGATGCTGGCTGTCAACTTGGCGCTGCGTCAGGCCTTCCGCGCCAAGAACGAAGTCACCCGCGCGGCGATGCAGGAGTCTTGGGCCGAGAGCGTACTTTGTTCGGCCTACAGCTACGTGATTGCCGAGGTCGCGCATCGGCTCGACCGTGAGCGTGCGCTGCTCGCTGGACTCATCGCCGGGATCGGTGCCGTGCCCATCATCCAATTCGTCGAAACGCGCGGGCAGGGGCAGACGCTCGCTCAGGTCCAGTCACTCGTTGCCAAGTTGGCGAGTATCACGGGCGTGCTGGTGATCAACTACTGGGGGCTCGGTGAAGATCTGGTGAGGGCCGCCGAGCACTATGGTGATTGGGGCTATCAGGCCGATGAGCCGGATTATGCCAGCATTGCCATCCTAGCCCGCTGGGCGGCGCTGAACAGCGAAGGACGCGAGGTCCCTGACGCAGCTTCGGTGCCCGCGTTCGCGGTGCTGGGCCTGACCCCGCCGGCAGCGGGTGAGCCGATCTCCGAGCTGGCCGGTAGCGAGCGGCTGCTCAATAATCTCAAGTCCATGTTCAATCTATGACGGTATGACGGATTGTGTCACGATTGAAGTCTTGGCGTAGGGGGCGGTGTGTCTGGAGCAACCATCGACAGGCTGGTCAAGGGAAGGGGGCAATTACTGGCGATCCCGCGCGTGGTCGGGGAGGTGCTGCGTCTCCTGGACGATCCGAACAGCCGTCAATCAGAGATTGCCCGGCAGCTGGAACAGGATCCGGCCTTGGTGGCCATCCTGCTACGGTTGGCCAATAGCCCGGCCTTTGCGCCCGCGCGCACGGTCGATTCGGTCGAGCGTGCCCTCATGCTGCTGGGGCGTGAGCACCTGCGCCGGCTGGTGATTACGGGTGCCGTCACCCAGGCGGCGGATCATCTGCCGAACCAGGACATGCTGCCGCTCGAGGTCTTCTGGCGCCATTCATCCTATTGCGCCGTCATCGCGCGCTTGCTGGCCGAGCAGGTCGCGCCCCGTCTGGCCGGATCGGTCTTCATCGGCGGCTTGCTTCACGATCTGGGACAGCTCTTGCTCTTTACCCAAGAGCCCCAGGCCGAGCATCAGGCATTCCTGAATTCGCTGGGGGCGCTGGATACCCTGTCGCCGCCGGAGGCTGAGCGCGCCGTGCTCGGCTTCGATCACGCCCAGCTCGGCGGCGCTCTGGCCGAGCACTGGGGGCTGCCCGAGAGTCTGGTAGCCTGTATCCGCTATCATCACGACCCGCTTGCCGCGCCCGAGGCACATGCCCTCGCCGTGTCCCTGGTGCATGTGGCCAATAGCATTGCCCATCTGGCCGAGCTCGACTCCAGGGATCTGCTCGATGCCCCGCCGATCGAGCCTAAGATTCTGGCAAGCCTCGATCTGCGTACTGAACGGCTCATGGAATTGGTCGAGCAGGCACAGTACCAGATCCTCGCCGTCGAAGCATTGCGCAATCCGAAGCTGGCCGAGTAGGGTGACTAACCCGACCGTCATAACAGCGGCCCCCAGTAAACCCCAAACAACAGCACCGCCGAGGCCGCGACGGTGATCAGGATATTGTCGTCGATGGGACCGAATTCATAGCGCTCGACCAGCGTGGCGACCGCCGCCGAGATCAGCCCCCACACCGGAATCGGCGGTTGCGCCATGCCGCCGATGATCCAGCCTATGGGCGCGCTGATGATGAACATGAAGACACTGCCGATCGGATTCTTTGAGCGCTTGCGGATGAAGGCATTGCGCACGATCCCGGTCACGCCGTCGCCGAAGGCCATATAGAGCGCCGGCAGGATCGCTAGCCAGGGATCATCCAGGATCCACCACAGCGTCGCGACCGAAATCGACCACATGAGCGCGAACTTGACGTCGTTGCGGTTATCGTCGGTCTGGAACCAATAGAAACGCATCCCGGTGACATGGGCCAGGTTGGTCAGGAGCGTCAGGAGCAAGCCGCTGACCAGCGGAAACCAGGGATTGACGAATACCAGCGGCACGGCCAGTGAACCGACACCGCCGGCCAGCATGTGCACGATCTTGCGATTGTAGTAAACGGCCCGGATTGGCTCTAGACCGTGCCGCACCATGGCCTGATAGGGCAGGCGCGTCAAGAACAGCACTGCCAGGACATAGAGGCTCAGGCCGGCGGCCCAGTAGAGCTGAGAATGGGGCTGTGGGTTAAGGGTCATGTGAAATCTTGTAAGGGCTCGGCGAGCCGCCCTCAAACAAAAGGGGCTAGGCCCTTCAACCTAACCCCTTGTCTTAATTATGGTACCGAGGGCCGGACTCGAACCGGCATGGGGTCGCCCCCGTCAGATTTTGAGTCTGATGCGTCTACCAATTTCGCCACCCCGGCGGCGTTAGAGGTGATTATAACAAATCTAAGACATCAGTGGGATCGGCCTCTCTGGAGGTCGAACCTACGACAAGGTCGTTGCGCGTTCGTCGAATCCAGCTCGTTTATAGAGGCGTTTTGCCTCTTCCAGATCCTGCTCTACGCCGTACCCTTTTTCGTACATCATCGCCAATGTGGTCAAGGAGCCGATGAGACCTTGGTCGGCCGCCTTCCTGAACCATTCGACCGCCTTGGCGGGGTTTTTATCGGTGCATTCACCTTCCATGTACATGAAGCCGAGGCCATGTTGCGCGAGACCGAGTCCAGCCTTGGCCGCACTCTTCATATAGCTGTAGGCCATGAGTGGATTGGGGAGCATGCCAAGACCGTTTTGGGCCATGATGGCCATGCGATACTGAGCCTCAACATTGCCTTGCTCGGCCAATGGAGCCAGCAGCCCCACGGCGCGAGAGAATTGCTTGGACTCGAAGGCGGCTATACCGCTCACCAGGTCCATGTCGATTGGGTTGGATTCTTCGCTCATTGGAGACTGAACCTCAGTTATGGTCGGCGAGTGTGCAATGCATACCGGCGGTGTGGATTGGCCGTTCCATCAGACTGACTCAGTGTCTACACCCCAAACAGGAGTGACGCTGACGTCCTAAGCCTTGCGGGTGCGGCCAGCGCCGTCCTCTCCAGAGGCACGACAGGCCGACTATCAGTTAGCCTAAGCCTCTAGGGAAGGCAAAATGACTATTATTGAAAATTCTGATTACCGCGACTCACCCAATCCACCCAGGGAGCATCCATGAAGCTTGAAACTCTGGCCATCCACGCTGGTTTTGAGCCCGACCCAACCACCAAAGCGGTGGCTACGCCGATCTATCAAACCACCAGCTACGCCTTCGACGACACCCAGCATGGCGCGGATCTGTTCGACCTCAAGGTGGCTGGCAATATCTATACGCGCATCATGAACCCAACCACAGAGGTGCTCGAACGGCGTGTGGCGGCCTTTGAAGGGGGAGTGGGTGCCCTGGCCCTGGCCTCGGGCATGTCGGCCATAACCACGGCGATCCTGACCTTGGCCCAGGCGGGTGATAACATCGTCGCCGTCTCGACGCTCTATGGCGGCACCTATAATCTCTTCGCACACACCCTGCCACGTCTGGGGATCCAGGTCCGTTTCGCCGCGCCCAACGACATCGAAGGCATGGCCGCGCAGATCGATGCGGGCACTCGGGCCGTCTTTTGCGAATCCATTGGCAATCCGGCGGGAAACGTCGCAGATATTGCCGCCCTAGCCGACATGGCGCACGCCCATGGCCTGCCGCTGATCGTCGACAATACCGTGCCTACCCCCTATCTATGCCGACCGTTTGAACATGGCGCCGATATCGTGGTCCACGCGCTCACCAAATACATGGGTGGACATGGCACCAGCATCGGCGGCATTCTGGTTGACTCGGGACGCTTCCCCTGGGCCGAACACGCCGAGCGCTTCTCGCTGCTCACCGAGCCGGACGTCTCTTACCATGGCGTGATCTATACCGAGACGATGGGGCAGGGGGCCTATATCGCGCGCGCCCGCGTTGTACCTTTGCGCAACATGGGGGCGGCCATCTCGCCGTTCAACAGCTTCCTGATCCTGCAGGGCATCGAGACGCTGCCGGTGCGCATGGACCGGCATTGCGAAAATGCGCTTGCTGTCGCCAATTATCTCAAGGGGCATCCGCAGGTGGCCTGGGTGCGTTATGCGGGACTGCCGGACAGTCCGGATTATCCGCTGATCCAGAGATACATGGATGGCGCAAAGGCAAGTTCCATTCTGTCGTTCGGCATCCAGGGCGGACGCGAGGCCGGTGCACGTTTCATCGATGCGCTCAAGCTCGTCGTGAGACTAGTCAATATCGGCGATGCCAAGACATTGGCCTGTCATCCGGCGACGACCACGCATCGCCAGTTGTCGCCCGATGAGCTGGCGCGCGCCGGCGTTTCGGAGGATCTCGTCAGACTCTCGATCGGTATCGAGCATGTCGACGACATCATTGCCGATTTGGATCAGGCGCTCGCGACGGCGGGCTGAGCCGCGTCGCGCTTTGGACATAGGAGAGGAGAGACGGGAATGGATTCCCGGAGATGCTTGGAGGCTAAGCTTAATTTACATAATATACATTATGCGAAATTTTTCATAATTATTCAGACGTTCCAAAACCCTGTAAGATCCAAGCTATCACCTTGAAACGCTCGCTCGTAATCGCGAGCAATTCACCCAAAACCACCATAGATTCTGAGGATAGAACAAGAGAGGATGGAACAATGGGAAACTTGAACCTGGTTCAAAAGAGACGTTTGCACCTACAGGAAGCCGTTGGCGATCTCGGCGCGGGTGTGGTCGAGGCCCTGTATCGATCGGTCGAGTGTCTGAAGACCCAAGACAAGGCGCTGGCCGCTGACATCATTGCTGGTGACCGGATCATTAACCAACAGCGCCGCCTCCTTGAGCAAGAATGCCTTGTTACCCTGGCTGCCTACAAACCCGCTGGCACGGATCTGCGCGCCGTCGGCGCCTGCATGGAGCTGGCCTCCGAGTTGGAACGCATTGGTGATTATGCCGCCGATGTCGCCCGGATCATCGAGCGCGACGTCCAGGAACCTCTGCCTACTGAACCTGTCACTGCCATCCTTGAGTTGGCCAAGGACGCCATCGACATGCTCGAACAAACCCTGGCCGCCTTCGTCGGCAACGGCAGCGAGGCCACACTACGCGCGGCGGTCGAGAAGGAATCCCAGGTCGACCGCGAAGAAGATGAATTCATCGCCCAGGTGCTGGAACGCATGCGGGCCGACGCTGCGTTCGCCGCCACCGGCACCTATCTGCTGTGGATCGTGCACAACTACGAGCGCGTGGCCGATCGCGCGACCAATGTCGCCGAGCGTGCCATCTATGTCGTCTCAGGGTATACGCCTGATCTGGACTGAGTCTCAACCGCCCTCTCCCGCCCTGATCCCCCTTCTCACAGGGTAGCCAATGGCCCCGTCAGCCCCCATCGCTCGCGAGGTCGGGCGGGGACTGATCCGGTGGGTCGAGCAACTCGATATGGAGCAGATGCACGCGCCGGCTGTCGGCGCGCATCACGGTAAAACGGAAGCGTCCAAGTTCCACCGACTCGCCGCGCTTGGGCAGATGCCCAAAGGCGTTGACCACCAGCCCGCCGATGGTGTCGAACTCTTCGTCTGAGAAATCCGTGCCGAAGTATTCGTTGAAATCCTCGATCGAAGTGCGCGCCTTGACGCTGAAATCGTTCTCACCGCGACGGAAGATGCCTGGACCTTCGTCATAGTCGTGCTCGTCGTCGATCTCGCCGACGATCTGTTCGAGCACATCCTCGATGGTCACCAGGCCCGAGGCTGTGCCGTACTCGTCGACCACGATCGCCATATGATTGCGGCTGGCACGAAATTCCTTGAGCAGCACATTGAGCCGCTTACTCTCGGGCACGAAGAGCGCCGAGCGCAGAAGATCGCGGATATTGAAGGCGCGTCGCTCGGACCCGACGCAGAAGGAAAGCAGATCCTTTGCCAGCAGGATGCCAACCACCTCGCCCTTGTCTTCGCCGGTGACCGGAAAGCGTGAATGGGCCGACTTGACCGCGATCCGAAGGATCTTCTCCAGCGGATCGTCGCGGCGCAATGCGACCATCTCGGCGCGCGGGACCATGATGTCGCGCACCCGCAGGTCAGAGACCTGGAGCACGCCCTCGATCATACTGAGGGCATCTGCGTCCAGCAGTTGCCGCTCTCGTGCATCCTTCAGCAGCTCGATGAGCTGCTCCCTGTCCTGTGGTTCGCCACCCAGCAGTTGGCCCAGACGTCCGAGCCAGTTGCGTGATCGCGAACCCTGGCTAGATCGATCACTCGCCATGCGTTGTCTTTTGATCCTCCAGGTTAGCTGCGCAAGCCCTGGTCGTCATAGGGTGGGTCAAATCCTAACCCGCTCAGGATCGCCGTTTCTAGTGTTTCCATTACAGCGGCCTCGGCATCCGTAACATGATCGTAATCAAGCAAATGCAGAACGCCATGCACCACCATGTGCGCCCAGTGGGCTTCCAGCGTCTTACCCTGCTCCAGGGCCTCGCGCCGCACCACCTCGGTGCAGATCACCAGGTCGCCGAGCAGGTCATGAATGGGGTTGTCCGGGTCCAGACCGGGCGGCGGCTCGAACGGAAAGGACAACACATTGGTTGGCCTGTCGCATCCGCGATACTGGCGATTGAGCGCCTGGCCCTCCTCAGGGGCGACCAACCGGATGGTGAGCTCGGCGCGCGGGCGCGGCCAGGGCGGATCGGCCTGCTCTAGTGCCGCTCGCACCCAGTGCTCGAACTGGGACGATGATGGATGATCGGTATCCGCGGTGGCAATCTGTAGATCCAGCTCCAGCTCGAGGCTCATGGCGGATTCTCGAAGGCGTCATAGGCGTTGACGATACGCTGGACCAAGGCGTGACGCACCACGTCGCGGGCGTTGAAGAAGGTGAAGCTGATCCCCTGAACATCCTTGAGGATCTCGATCGCCTGCCGCAGACCGGACGGCTGACCGCGCGGCAGATCGACCTGGGTGACATCGCCGGTGATGACGGCGGTCGAACCAAAGCCGATGCGGGTCAGGAACATCTTCATCTGTTCGGGCGTCGTGTTCTGTGCCTCATCCAGGATGATGAAGGACTCATTCAGGGTCCGACCGCGCATAAAGGCCAGGGGTGCGACCTCGATCACATGGCGCTCGATGAGCTTATTGACCTTCTCGAATCCGAGCATCTCAAACAGTGCGTCATAGAGCGGACGCAGATAGGGGTCGATCTTCTGGGCCAGATCACCAGGCAAGAAACCAAGCCGCTCGCCCGCCTCGACCGCCGGTCGCACCAAGATCAGCCGGCGGACGCGCTCGGACTCCAGCGCCTCGACCGCGCAGGCTACGGCCAGATAGGTCTTGCCGGTGCCTGCCGGCCCTACGCCGAAACTGATGTCGTGCTTGAGGATGGCGTGCAGATAGTTCTGCTGATTGGGTCCGCGCGCCCGGATCAAACCGCGCTTGGTTCTGATGACCACATCCGGCAACAGATCCTTGACCTGCTCCAGAATTGCGTCTGCACCGGATTCCTGGAGCGTGAGATGGAGGGTCTCGGGGGTCAGCACCGCCTCGGCAGTCTCGGCATAGAGCGCGCGCAGCACCTGTTCGCCGAGACGTATCGCATCGCCCTCGCCGATCAGACGGAAGCTCGCCCCACGATTGTTGATCTCGATCCCGAGGCGGCGTTCGAGTTGACGGAGATGTTGATCGCATTGGCCGCAGAGGTTGGCCAGGCGATTATTGTCCTCGGGCAGAAACTCGAGATCGATGGATTGGGGTTGGATGCTCAAGCGTCTCGGTAGGCCAGTTGCCCACGCAGCGAATTGGGGAGTGCCTCGGTGATGGTCAGCGCGACGAACTGGCCGATGAGCTCATCCGGACCGTCGAAGTTGACCACGCGGTTGTTCTCGGTGCGACCGGCGAGCTGGGCCGAATCCTTGCGCGACGGCCCCTCGACCAGCACCCGCTGCACCGTGCCGACCATGCGACGGCTGATGTGCTGGGCGTTGGTGTCGAGGCGCTGTTGCAGCCGCTCCAGACGTGCCTTCTTGACCGAAAGCGGTACTGCGTCCGGATAGTCGGCCGCAGGCGTACCTGGGCGACGGCTGTAGATGAAGCTGAAGCTGTGGTCGAATCCGACCTGATCGATCAGCGCGAGGGTGGCGTTGAAGTCGGCGTCCGTCTCGTTTGGGAAGCCGACGATAAAGTCCGATGAGATACAGATGTCCGGGCGCACCTCACGCAGACGCTGGACCTTGGCGAGATAGTCACGCGCGGTATGACCGCGCTTCATCGCCGCCAGGATGCGGTCGGAACCGGACTGCACTGGCAGATGGACGAAGCTCGCCAGCTTGGGCACCTCAGCGAAGGTCTCGATCAGGTCATCGCCGAACTCGACCGGATGGCTGGTGGTGAAACGGATCCGCCCGATACCCTCGATCGCCGCCAGATAGCGGATCAGCAGCGCCAGACTCGCCGTGGAGCCGTCGGCCATCAGGCCGCGATAGGCATTGACGTTCTGGCCAAGCAGATGGATCTCGCGTACCCCCTGATCGGCCAGGTCCGCGACCTCGGCGATCACGTCGTCGAAGGGACGGCTGACCTCTTCGCCCCGGGTGTAGGGCACCACGCAATAGGTGCAGTATTTGGAGCAGCCTTCCATCACCGAGACGAAGGCGGTCGGCCCCTCGGCGTGCGGTGCAGGTAGGCAGTCGAACTTCTCGATCTCGGGAAAGGAGACATCAACCTGGGGCTGGCGGCTGGTCTCCAGATCCTTGAGCATCTGCGGCAGGCGGTGCAGGGTCTGGGGGCCGAACACCAGATCGACATAGGGCGCACGGGCGCGGATCGCCTCGCCCTCTTGGCTTGCGACACAGCCGCCGACCCCGATCACCAGCTCGGGCCGTGCCCTTTTCCAGGACTTCCAGCGCCCAAGCTGCGAAAAGACCTTCTCCTGCGCCTTCGCGCGGATCGAGCAGGTATTGAGCAGGAGGACGTCGGCCTCTTCAGGCCGATCGGTCAGTTCCAGACCTGATTCGACATGCAGCGCCCTCGCCAGACGCGCTGAGTCGTAGGCGTTCATCTGGCAGCCGTAGGTTTGAATGAAAAGCTTACGCGACATGAGGATCTGATGGGCAGCAGGCAGCGTCGATTCGTGGGTCAAGGTAAAAGGATGGGCGCAATTTGCGGCTGGTCGTCGAACTGACGAAATAGCATGGGTATGCTGATCTCACAAATGGTCATAGTCTTGAATCGACCGAACTCTGTCAAGGTTGAGTATAGATTGGTCCAGCCGGACGGAGTGATCATCCGAGTCGCAACCAGACTCAGCGGCGACCTGGATGTGATCCGTGTGCACTCCAGGCCAATGGATCATCACCCAGGCTGAACTTAATCCAAGAATTGGGGCTCTCATTCATCGCTGTACCGCTCGGAGATTTCAGACTCGATGTCACACGATCCAAACCGACAGTCGGCGCCGTCCTGTTGCGACTGGGGCTGTTTGCGGCCACCTGGCTGGTGACCGCCGGGACCGATCCGACCTCCTGGTTGATCGGAGCACCGGCCGTGATCGCGGCGACCTGGTCCAGTCTGCACCTGAGCCGGCGCGCCGGCGGATCGCCGCGCCCGCTCGCGGCCCTGGCCTTCGTGCCCTTCTTTCTCTGGCAGTCGCTCAGGGGCGCGTTCGACGTGGCCTGGCGCGTGATGTGGCCGCGGATGCACATCGCACCAGGCCTGCACAGCTATCGGCTCAGGCTGGCGAACGCCTCAGCGCGGGTGCTGCTGCTTGACACCCTCAGTCTGCTTCCGGGCACGCTGAGCGCGGATCTGCGTGGCGACATCCTGACCGTTCATGCGCTCGACGCCAGCGACGGCGCGCTGCTCGACGCCGACATCGCGCAACTAGAACAGCGGATCGGCGCGCTCTTTGGCGAACGGCTCGTGTCCGTCCTCGATCAGTGAGGCCGACCCTGAACAGACGGACATCCTAATCCTGCCGGGATGCTAAAGCCGCCCAGACGTGAACGCCATTTTCGGGACGAAACATGACGAATCGAGAACATCCGTATGTCACTCTCTGACATCCATCTGGCCGTGGCACTGCTGCTGCTGTCGACCATGAGCATCGGGCTGATCCGGGTCGCCATCGGCCCGACGCCGTCCGACCGCCTGATGGCGGCCCAACTGCTCGGAACCTCCGGGATCGGGCTGCTGCTGGTGTTGATCACGGTGATCCGGGTGCCGGCGTTGATCGACGTGGCGCTGGTATTCTCGCTCCTGGCGGCGGTGGCCATCGTCGCCTTCACCCGCCGGCGCGTGGAGGAGGATACATGACGCCGTTGTCCTGGCTGGCGATCGCCTGCATCTTGGCCGGAGTTTTTTCTTCATCGCCGGAACGGTCGGACTCATGCGTCTGCCGGATCGGCTCAGCCGACTGCACGCCTTGACCAAGGCCGACAATGTCGGGCTGGGTCTGTTGGTGCTCGGTCTGCTGTTGGAGGGACCTGGGCTGTTGAATGGGATCAAGCTGGTGCTCATCTGGCTGTTTGTGCTGGCCGCGAGTGCCACCGGGGCGCATCTGATCGCCAAACGTGCGTTGCGTGGTGATGGGGAGGACGATCGATGAACCCACTGTTGCTCGGTTTCGACCTCCTGCTCTCGACCACGCTGTTGGGGTTGGCGCTCGCCGCGCTCACCAGCCGCGAACCCCGGCGCGGGGTCATCCTCTTCATTGCGTTCGGCCTGTTGCTGGCTCTGGTCTGGGCGCGACTGCGCGCACCCGATCTGGCGCTGGCCGAGGCGGCCATCGGTGCAGGTCTGACCGGAGCGCTGATGCTGTCCGCCGCCCGACGCGCGGCCCGGAGACGATAGATGTCATCCTCGAATCCCCAAACCCTCCTGATCCCGTTGCTGCTGGCGGCGATCGGGGCGCTACTGTTCTGGGCCTTCTGGAGCGGTCTCACCGGCCATGAGGGCGAGCGGCTGGCGGCCCTGGCCCTGGAACGGGTGCCCGAGTCGGGCGCGAGCAATCCCGTGACCTCGGTGCTGCTCAATTTCCGCGCCTATGACACCCTGCTCGAACTGGCGGTGCTGCTGGCTGCGCTGCTCGGAATCTGGTCGCTCGGCCCGGCGGCGGCGCCCTATCAGCGGGCGTCGCTGCTGCTCGACAGCCTGGTCGGCTGGGTGGTGCCCATGCTGATCATCGCCGGCGGCTATCTGCTCTGGATCGGCGGGCAGGCACCGGGCGGGGCGTTTCAGGCCGGCGCCCTGCTCGGCGCGGCCGGTGTGACCCTGGCGCTCTCGGGACGACCGAACGCCGGTCTGCCGGGCGAGCCTTGGCTGCGCGTGCTGGCCGCGCTCGGCACTCTGGTGTTCGCGCTCGTCGGGCTGACGCTCATGGGTTGGGGGCTGGGCTTCCTGACCTATCCGCCCGCGCTGGCCAAATGGCTGATCCTGACCATCGAGACCGGCGCGACCCTGAGCATCGGCGCCACCCTGGCGGCGGCCTTCCTCGGCGGCCGGCCGCGCACCACGAGGCCCGCCGAACCATGAGCCACGAAATCCTGCTGACCCAACTGCTCTACGGTAGCGCCGGCCTCCTGTTCTTCCTGCTCGGTGCGTGGTCCTTCATCAGTCACGAACCCCTGTGGCGCAAACTGATCGCGCTCAACATCATGGGAGCCGGAGTGTTCCATGTCCTGGTCGCGGTCGTCTATCGCGGGCTGGACACGCCGCCCGATCCGGTACCGCACGCCCTGGTGCTGACCGGGATCGTGGTCGCGGTCAGCGCCACGGCGCTGGCGCTCGCCTTCGGCCGGCGTCTGGATCGCGAAGAACCCGAGCAAACGTCCGACGTTCAAGGAGTCGATGACCGGGAGGACGGAACCCATGCTTGATCCACTGGCGCTTGCGGTCGCCCTGCCGCTACTCGGGGCGCTGCTCGTCACCATGCTCCCCGGCTGGTCGCGCACGCTGGGGATGCTCGCGGCGCTGGCGACCACAGGCGTGGCGCTGTGGCTGACCGTCATAGTCTGGGGCGGCGAGGGACTGCGTTCGGATCTCGGCGGCTGGGGCGTGCCGCTCGGTATCGCTCTGCGCGCCGACGGTCTGGCGGCGGCGCTGGTGGCCATGGCCAATCTAGTCGCACTGGCCATCAGTATCAATGCCACCGGCTATTTCGGCGCGGCTGAATCAAGCCGGAAGTTCTGGCCGCTGTGGCTGCTGCTGTGGACGGCGCTCAACGGGCTATTCCTGGCCGCCGATCTGTTCAATCTCTATGTGATGCTGGAGCTGCTGGGACTCTCGGCCGCCGCGCTCGGCGCGCTCACCGGCACCCGCGAGGCGGCCGAGGCCAATCTGCGCTATCTGCTGGTGGGCCTGCTCGGGTCCATGACCTATCTGCTCGGCGTGGCGCTGCTCTATACCGCGTATGGCGCCCTGGATCTGGAGTTGGTGGCTGAAGCATTGACGCCCGGCCCGGTGGCCTGGTCGGCACTGGCGCTCATGATCGGCGGGCTACTGCTCAAATCGGCGCTGTTTCCGCTGCACTTCTGGCTGCCGCCGGCCCATGCCAACGCACCGGCGCCGGTCAGCGCGGCGCTCTCGGCGCTGGTGGTCAAGGCGGCGGTCTATCTGGTGCTGCGGCTGTGGCTGGATCTGTTCGATGGGATAGCAACCCTGCCGGCGGCCATGCTGCTCGGACTGCTCGGGGCGGGTGCAGTGCTCTGGGGTTCCTGGCGCGCGCTGCGGGCCGAGCGGCTCAAGCTGCTGGCGGCCTATTCGACCGTGGCCCAGGTCGGCTATCTGTTCCTGTTCCTGCCGCTGCTGACGGCGACTCCGGACGGGGCCGAGCGCGAACGGCTGCTCACGGCGCTGGTGCTGCTGGCGCTCACCCACGGCTTCGCCAAGGCCGGTTTCTTCCTCGCCGCCGGGCTGGTGCAGAAGAGCACCGGGCACGATCGCATCCGTGAACTCGGCGGCGCGGCCCAGAGTCTGCCGGCGGCGACCTTCACCATCGGTCTGGCGGGCGTGGCCCTGATCGGCCTGCCGCCGAGCGGTGCCTTCTTCGCCAAGTGGGTGCTGGTCGGACAGGCCATCGCGCTGGGGCAGTGGTGGTGGGCGCTGGTGGCGATGGCCGGTACCCTGCTGGCGGCGGCCTATGTGTTTCGGGTGCTGGCGCGCGCCTTCAACCGTGAACCGACACCCAAGTGCTTCCTGACCGACCCGCGCACCGAGATCCCGGCCCTGCTGCTGGCCGGGCTGGGCGTGAAGGCGGCGCTGGTGCCCCTGCATGGCTGGCTGCCGCAGGCGATGGTTGCGCCGGCGCCGGTCAGTGCGCTGCTGCACGCGGTCGCCGTGGTCAAGGCCGGCGCCTTCGGCATCGTGCGCGTGGTCTATGACGTCTATGGCGTCGAATTCGCCCATGATCTGGGGCTGCTGACCGTGCTCGGCGTGCTGGCGGCCACCACCATCATCTATGGCTCGATCAAGGCGCTGTCGCAGGACGGACTGAAGAAACGGCTGGCCTATTCGACCGTCAGTCAGGTGTCCTATATCGCGCTCGGCGCCTCAGTGCTCGGCCCGATTGCGACCATCGGCGGTCTGGTGCATCTGGTGCACCAGGGCATCATGAAGATCACGCTGTTCTTCTGCGCCGGGAACTATGCCGAGACGCTCGGGGTGCACAGGGTCAGCGAGATGAACGGCGTCGGTCGGCGCATGCCCTGGACGACACTGGCCTTCACAGTCGGGGCGCTCGGCATGATCGGCATTCCGCCGGTGGCCGGGTTCGTCACCAAGTGGTATCTGGGGCTGGGCGCGGCTTCGGCCGGGGCCTACTGGGTGATCGGCGTGCTGCTCGTCAGTAGCCTGCTCAATGCCGCCTATTTCCTGCCGATCCTCTATCGCGCCTGGTTCCGCCCGCCGCCGGAGCACTGGCCGAAGGAGCCTGTGTTGTCGAAACGGCTGGAGACGGCCCCGGCACTCTTGTGGCCGCCGGTGGTGACGGCGCTACTGGCGGTGGTCGCGGGATTGCTGGCCGCCGCGCCCTTCAGTCCGCTCGAATGGGCGACCCTGATCGCTGAGCGGGAGTATGGGCGATGAATGGGCTGTTGTTGGCGGTGGTGCTGGTGCCGCTACTGCTCGCACCGCTCGCCGTGCATCCGGCGCGGCGCTGGCTGTTCCTGCTCGCGCTCGCCGGCAATCTGTGGCTGATCCTGGCGCGCGAGCCGGTCGGGTTCTATGTCGGCTTCGCCCTCATGGGGCTGGCCGCCTATGGGCTGATCCTGCATCCGGGCGGGCTGATGCGCCGACGGGCCGGGCGTGTCTATCTGGCCATGACCTTGATCGGCGAACTGGCACTGTTCGTGGCGCTGTTGCTGATGGCGCGGACTCAGGGCGTGACCTGGAGTCTGCCCGAAACGCCGGCGCCCGATGGCGCGGTGATCACGCTGCTGCTGATCGGGTTCGGCATCAAGGCTGGACTCATGCCGCTGCATCCCTGGCTGCCGCTGGCCTATGGCGCCGCGCCCGCACCGGCGGCGGCCGTACTGAGCGGGGCTATGAGCAAGGTCGCCCTGCTCGGCTGGCTGCGACTGTTGCCGCTGGGACAGGTCGCACTGCCCGAGTGGGGGATGCTTTTCGTGTGGCTGGGGCTGGTCAGTCTGCTGGTGGCGCTGGGCGTGGGGCTGGTACAGACCGATCCGCGTCGAGTGCTGGCCTATTCGAGCATCAGCAAGGCGGGGCTGTTCGTGCTGTTGCTGGGGCTGCTGTTGCTCGAACCGGCCTTGACGCCGGTCGGGGTCGGGGCGCTCACGCTCTATGCCGCGCATCATGCGCTGGTCAAGTCGGGGCTGTTTCTGGGGCTGGGATTGCGTGATCTGGACCCGGCGCGGCCCTTGGTGCGGGCGGGGCTGATCCTGCTGGCGCTGGCATTGGCGGGAGCGCCGCTGACCAGTGGTGCGCTGGCCAAGTATGTCGCCAAGCCGGTGCTGCTCTCGCCGGGCTGGATCTGGCTCGATCTGGCGCTGATGCTGGCGACGGTGGCGACCGCGCTATTGATGGCGCGCTTCGTCTGGTTGATCTGGCCGGCGCCGGGCGTGGTCGAATCCGCACCGACAGTCAGTGACTCCCAAGAGCCTCAGACGTCGATCGGCCCCCTACCCGCTTTTCCGATCTGGAGTCTCGCGGCCTGGATCCTGCTGCTCGGACTGGTCGCGGGCTTTCCGTTCGTGCTCGGCGAGCCGTCGGCCTGGCCGACCAATGCCGGGGCCATGCTCATCGCCGCGCTGATCGCCGCACCGCTGGCGCTCGCCATCCGGCATCGGGCGCCCGGCTCGGGACGTCCCGCGCGGCGGCGCAGCCTAGGCGATCTGGCGGTGCTGGTCGAGCCGATCCTGACCGCCCAGCTCTGGGCGGGGCGCGCGCTGTTCGGACGCTGGAACGCAACGGTCGAGGCGGCGCGCGCGCATCTCTATGGTCTGGGCGACCGATTCGGTCCGCCGCCACCCGATCCCGAGCGGACATTACGCGCCTGGCCCACCGCCGGCCGGCTGTGGCTGGGCGTGATCGTGCTTCTTCTGCTACTGGTCCTGATCACGCCATGACACTGCCGTTGATCCTGAGCTGGCTGTGGCCGTTGCTGCTCGCGCCGCTGGTGCTCCGGCCCCGGCGGCACTGGCTCGTCACTCTCGCGCCCCTGCCGGCGCTGGCGACAGCGCTGTGGATTCCGGCCGGCACCCGGATCGAGCTACCCTGGCTGCTGGTCGGCACCACCCTGGGTCTGGACACGCCGGGGCGGATCTTTCTCGGCTTCACGGCACTGCTGTGGCTGGTCGCCGCCGTCCATGCCATCCGCGCTCTGCGTGACTCGCCGCACGCCGCGCGTTTCCATCTGTTCTTCCTGCTCGCGATGGCGGGCAATCTGTGGCTGATCGTCGCGCTCGATCTGGCAAGCTTCTATACCGGCTTCGCGCTCATGGGGATCGCCTCCTATGGTCTGGTCATCCACGACGGACGGCGCGAGTCGCTACGCGCCGGCAAGGTCTATCTGATCCTGACCCTGCTCGGCGAGACCACGCTCTTCATGGCGCTGGTGCTGATCGCGCACCAGACCGGCTCGCTCGCGCCCTCGGCCAACGCACTGACGGCACTCGACGATCTGGCCATCGGGCTGCTGATCCTGGGGCTGGCGGTCAAGGCCGGTCTGATGCCGCTGCACGTCTGGCTGCCGCTGGCGCATCCGGCCGCGCCGGTACCGGCGAGCGCCGTCCTGAGCGGAACCATGATCAAGGCCGCCCTGCTCGGCTGGCTGCGCTTCCTGCCGCTCGGCGCCTTGGCGCTGCCGCACTGGGGGCTGCTGCTGGTGCTGGCCGGACTGATCACGGCGATCCTGGCCCCGCTGATCGGTCTGATCCAGACCAACCCCAAGGTGGTGCTGGCCTATTCGAGCGTGGCCAAGATGGGCGTCATGACCCTGACACTGGGACTGCTGCTGATCGAACCTCACTTGGCTCCGGTCGGCGTGCCGGCGCTTGCCCTCTATGCCGGACACCATGCCCTGACCAAGGGCGGACTCTTCCTCGGGGTTGGATTGCGTCACACGAGCAGACGCCAGCCGCTGATCTTCGCCGGACTGAGCCTGCTGGTGCTGGTCATGGTCGGCGTGCCGCTCACCGGCGGGGCCATCGCCAAGGATGGGCTCAAGCCGGTGCTCTTGGTGCTCGACTGGCGCTGGCTCGGCGCGGGTCTGGGACTGACGACCTTGGTCACGGTGCTGCTCTTGGCGCGTTTTCTGTGGCTGATGTGGCGTACCGAGCCGCATCCGGAGCCAGGCTATCGATCGGCGGGGGCCGCCTGGGGGCTGCTGATCGCTCTGATCCTGATGCTGCCGCCGGCCATTGCACTCAGCGATGGGGCAAAGCTCGGCTGGACAACCAACCTCGGCCTCATCGCCATCGCCCTGGCGCTCGGGTTGCCCGTGCTGCTGGCCGCGCTCCAGCGCCCGGGCATGCTCGACGGGATGCTCGACCGTATCCCGCCCGGTGATCTGCTGGAGGCGCTGCGTCCGTTGCCGCCGCTGTGGCGCTGGAGTTGGCGTTGGACCAAACGCCGCTGGGCAGACCGGCGCGCGCGTCTGTTCGATCCCTGGTGCGATTGGATCGAGCGGCACTGGCACACGACCCGCACCGGCACGGACGAGCTTCGGCTGGCACGCTGGCCGGTCGCAGGGGGACTCTGGATCGGGCTGTTGCTGCTGCTCATGGGCCTGGCCTGGGGTTGGCCATGATCGCGGCCGCCAGGCGTCCTGGAGGCTGGAAACAAGCCCCTCGATCGATTTGGCATGGTGGTCGTGGTGCTGGTGCTGAGAGACCCTGCCTCAGGGCGCGGCTTTAGGACCGTGCATGTCGATGACCAAATGACCAAAGACTGAAGTCCGATCGGCCAACCACGCGAGGAACAGAACCATGTCCAGACGACCCCGTGCCCCGCACCGCGAGATCCTCGGTTGGGCGATGTTCGACTTCGCCAACTCGGCCTATACGCTGCTGATCATCACGGTCGTCTTCGGTGATCTGTTCACGCGCGTCATCGTCGGCGATGCGCCTGACTACCGGCTCGGCAATCTGCTCTGGAGCCTGGCGCTCGCGGCGAGCTATCTCATGGTGGTGCTGGTCTCGCCAGTGGCGGGGGCCATCATGGATTACAGCGCGAGCAAGAAGCGCTTCTTGTTCGCGAGCTATCTGTTGACGGTCTCGACCACGGCCGCGCTCTACTGGGCGGCGCCCGGGCAGGTCTGGGTCGGGATGGTGTTTCTGATCCTGTCGAACTTTGGCTTTGCAATCGGCGAGTCCTTCATCGCCAGTTTTCTGCCGGACCTCGGCCCGCCCGAAGATCTGGGCAAGATCTCGGGCTTTGGCTGGGCGCTCGGCTATCTCGGCGGACTGGTCGCCGCCAGTTTTGTCCTGCTGGTCCTCGGTGAGGTCAGCGCCGAGAACTTCGAGCGTATCCGCTGGGTCGGTCCCTGGACGGCGCTGTTTTTCCTGGTCGCTGCGCTCCCGACCTTCCTGTGGCTCCGCGAGCGCGGCACCGCGCGTCCGCTGCCACCGGGACTGGGCTATCTGCGTCTGGGATTCAGTCGGGTTGGTCAGACGCTCGGCCATCTGCGCGATCACCGCGACCTGGTACTCTTGCTGATCGCCGTCTTCTTCTCGATGGGCGGTATCGCCATCATCATCACCTATACCTTCATCTATGGCGCCCAGGTCATCCGCTGGGACGAAGGGATCCGGACCCTGATGTTCGTGGCCGTCCAGATCACGGCCGCAGCCGGGTCCTTTGTCTTCGGTCTGGTCCAGGACCGCGTAGGGGTCAAACGCACCTATGGCCTGACCCTGATCCTCTGGATCGTCGCCATCGTCCTGATCTACCTCACACCCCAGATCGCCGACGGGGTGCGTCTCTGGTTCGGGCTCGACTGGCAGGCGCAGCACATCTTCCTGGTCGTCGGTTGTATCGCGGGGACGAGTCTCGGCGCCTGTCAGTCGAGCACCCGCGCCCTGGTCGGACTCTTCGCCCCGCGTTCGCGCTCGGCCGAGCTGTTTGGCTTCTGGGGCCTGGCGATGAAGCTGGCCAGCGTCTTCGGTCTGCTCGGGATCGGGCTGCTCCAGACCTGGTTCGGACTCCAGCAGGCGATGCTGTTCTGCGCCCTACTCTTCGCCTTGGCGTGGTTGGTCGCGCTCGGCATCGACGAGACTCGCGGACGCCGGATCGCCGAGGAACACGAGGCCGGACTTCGCGCCTGGTGAGGCCGGTGCTTGGCATAAACCACAACGAATGTCGGTTGTAGCCAAACGACGAGCGGCGTATGCTTATCCGCCCATGTCCGGTCCGTCGACCTTCATCTGTTTCCCTCATTCCTCGCTCGCATGACCGAATATGCGCTCATCCTGGTCGGCACCGTGCTGGTCAACAACTTCGTGCTGGTCAAGTTCCTTGGACTCTGTCCCTTCATGGGCGTATCCAAGAAACTGGAGACCGCGACCGGCATGGGGTTGGCAACCACCTTTGTCATGACACTGTCCTCGGTCATCACCTGGGTGGTCAACAAGTTCGTGCTCGTACCGCTCGAGATCGGCTATCTGCGCACCATCTCCTTCATCCTGGTGATCGCGTCCGTGGTGCAGTTCACCGAGACGGTGATGCGCAAGACCAGTCCCATGCTCTATCAGTTGCTGGGCATCTTCCTGCCGCTCATCACCACCAACTGTGCCGTGCTGGGCGTGTCCCTGCTCAATCAGCAGGCCGCGCACACCTTGGTCGAGTCCGCGCTCTATGGGTTCGGTGCCGCCATCGGATTTTCATTGGTACTGACGCTCTTTGCCGCCATCCGCGAGCGGGTCGCCGTGGCCGATGTGCCCGAGCCGTTTCAGGGCAGTGCCATCGCGCTGGTGACAGCCGGACTGATGTCGCTGGCCTTCATGGGGTTTGCTGGTCTGGTCCCAAACTGAGTCCGTGGGTATCAATGCCGCGTCTGTGTCTCTCCCATTGGCCGTCATTGAGTGATCCGTCGTCATGTTAGCCGCCATCCTGGCCCTCTCCACCCTCGCCGTTTTCTTCGGTGTCCTGCTCGGTTATTCGGCGCTCCGCTTTCGAGTCGAGGGGGATCCCATCGCCGACCAGATCGACGCCTTACTGCCACAGACACAATGCGGTCAGTGTGGCTTCCCGGGCTGCCGTCCCTATGCCGAGGCACTGGCCAAGGGCGAGGCCGAGATCAACCGATGTCTGCCGGGTGGCGAGGCCCTGGTACTCACGCTCGCCGATCTGCTCGGACGTGAGCCAGTGGCCATGGACATCAAGAAAAAGGTGCCATCAGTCGCCTTCATCGACCCCGAGCTCTGCATCGGCTGCACGCGCTGCATCCAAGCCTGTCCAGTCGATGCCATCATCGGCGCGACCAAACAGTTGCACGCGGTCCTGAACAGCGAATGCACCGGCTGCGAGCTCTGTGTCGAGCCCTGCCCGGTCGACTGCATCGAGATGCGCCCAATCCCCGAAGACATCCAACGCTGGCGCTGGCCCTATCCGGCCCATCAGCCGGTCGCGAGCGACAGTGTCGCGCCCCTCCGAGACGCCGCCTGAGGAACGCTGTCGCATGGCCATTGCACTCAAGCCCAAATCCACCGGCCAGCGCCGTCTGTGGCGCTTCCACGGCGGCATCCACATCCCGGACGAGAAGGCGCTGTCGAACGAACGCACCATCGAGCGCGCGCCCCTGGCCGAGCGTCTCTGGGTGCCCCTGCAACAGCACATCGGCGCCTCGGGACGACCGCTGGTCGCTGTAGGCGACCACGTACTCAAGGGCCAGATGATCGCTGAACCGGACGGTTTCATCAGCGCCCCGGTCCATGCCCCGACCTCGGGCCGGGTGGTTGCGATCGAGCCGCATCCGGTGCCCCATCCATCCGGGCTATCGGCGCCCTGCGTGCTGATCGAACCGGATGGTCTGGACACCTGGGCCGAACTCCCGCCCGCGCTCGCCGACTATCCACAGCTCGACCCGGGGCTGATCCGTGAACGCATCCGCTGGGCCGGCGTGGTCGGCATGGGCGGCGCGGCCTTTCCGACCAGCGTCAAGCTTACGCCCGGCACGGATCGCGAGATCCAGACCCTCATCATCAACGGCGCCGAATGCGAGCCCTATATCACCTGCGATGATCGGCTGATGCGTGAACGCGCGGCGCACATCCTCAAGGGCGTGCGCATCATGCATCATCTGCTGCGGGCGCGAACGGTGCTGATCGGGATCGAGGACAACAAACCCGAGGCGATCGCGGCCATGCAGCTGGCACTGGTCGCGACCGACATGGGCGACTATACCGAGATCGTCTCGATCCCGACGCTCTATCCGAGTGGCGGCGAGAAGCAGCTCATCCGTATCCTCACCGGCAAGGAGGTGCCAACCAGCGGTATCCCGGCCCAGATCGGCATCGTGTGCCAGAACGTTGGCACCGCGGCGGCAGTCGCCGACGCCGTACTCGAGGGCAGGCCACTGATCGCGCGGGTCGTGACAGTCACGGGTCGCGCCATCGCCGAGCCGCGCAATCTGGAGGTCCCGATCGGCACCCCAATCTCCCACCTGATCGAGTACTGCGGCGGCTATCGCGAGACCCCGCGCAAACTCGTCTGCGGTGGACCGATGATGGGCTTCGAGCTCCATGAAACGACCACGCCCATCACCAAGGCGACCAACTGTGTGCTGGCGCTCACACCTGAGGAGGCTCCGGATCCAGGGCCGGCGCTGGCCTGTATCCGCTGTGGACGCTGCGCTGAGGTCTGTCCGGCCAATCTTTTGCCCCAGCAGCTGTATTGGAATGCGCGCGCCAAGGATTTCGACCGGGTCCAGGACTACAACCTGTTTGACTGCATCGAATGCGGCTGCTGTGCCCAGGTCTGTCCCAGCCACATCCCGCTGGTGCAGTACTATCGCTATGCCAAGACCGAGATCTGGGCGCGCGAACAGGAGAGGCGCAAGGCCGAACAGGCACGCGCCCGTTATGCCGCCAAGCAGGCGCGACTGGAACGTCAGGAGCGAGAGAGGCGGGCGCGATTGCGCAAACATGAGGAGGCCTTAGGCGCACCTAAGGCCGAGATGGGCGACGAGGATCCCAGGCAGGCCCTGATTGCGGCGGCGCGTGAGCGTGCCGCCACGCGCCGGACGCTGGACACCGGCTCGGCTTGAGGACTGGTGCTTGGTCTGTTGACATCCTCCCAGGCCTTCAGGCCGAGGCTTGTCGAGCACCAGGTCAAAAAGGGGTATCCCGCCAGGTTGCGGAGTCTGTGCCGGCGTCTAGGCTTTCTGGTGTCAGCCCGAACACTTCATCGAGCCGCGCGATCAGCTGACGCACCTGCAACGCCAGGATCACGAACTCTGCCTCCAGTCGCTGCACCGGATCCATATCGTCGTCGTCCAGTGTCTCCAGCACGGTCTCCGCAACCCGTAAGCGTCTGAGCGACAGATCCTCGGCCAGGGTAAAGCTCAGACGCCCGTCCCACTCCAGTGCCAGCTGGGTCACCTGCTTGCCCGCGCGCAGATGGTTGAGGATCTCGTCGCTGGTCAGATCCTGCCGGCGACAGCGCACTACGCTCGCCTGTTCACCCGGGTCACGTAGCTCACAGGCGTCTCCCACCACAAAATCGCTCGGAACACGATCCTCCAGCAGCCAGTGTGTCAGCACACGAGACACCGGGCGCACCGGATTCGGCAGCCTGACCGGCAGCGAACCCAGCGTCTCGCGCAACAGCGACATCACGTCCTCGGCCTGCTTCTCGCTTGAGGCATCCACCACGAGCCAGCCGCTCTCGGTGTCGATAGAAAGCTGGGTGCGCCGCGAGCGGGTGAAGGCGCGCGGCAGCATCTCATTGATGATCTGCTCGCGCAACCGCCGCCGCTCGGAACGACCGACATCGCGCGCCTCGCCTGCCTCAAGCTCGCTCACCCGTTCGTCGAGCGCCTCGGCCACGGCGGATGAAGGCAACAGCCGCTCCTGCAGGCGGGCGCAAACCAGATGACAGCCGCTCACCGTCCATACCAGCGCCTCGGTCTCCTCAGCCAACGACGGCGTCCAACCCAGGGTCGCCGTCTCGATCGGACCACAGGGACGGAAACGCCGCCGACCCAGCGCCTCCTCCAGCTCAGTGTCCGAGAACTCAAACGGCTGATCCATCCGGAAGAAACGCGCATTCTTGAACATGACAAGCCCTCCTGGAAAAGGCGCGAAGTATGCCTGAGTCAAGACATGGCGGAAAACCGGAATCAGCGCGCGGGTGCGCGCCAGCGCGACTCGAGCAAGCCTGAATCCGCCTTCGGATTAGGGTTTGGACGATGTCGGCCTAAAACTTGGATCTGGGTTCGAATTTGCAGCTGATCAGGGTTTAGAATGGGTAGATCTTGGCTACCCAAGGGTTCCATGTGAACGAACTCTCACTGCCCGGACTCTTCATCGCACTCCTCATCCTCATCGCGCTCTCGGCCTTTTTCTCCGGTTCGGAGACCGCGCTCCTGACCATGAACCGCTACCGGCTGAAACATCTCGCCGAGCGCGGACACAGGGGCGCGCGTCTCGCCCAGCGACTGCTGGAGCGGCCCGACCGACTGATCGGACTGATCCTGCTCGGCAATAACTTCGTTAACATCATGGCCTCGTCGTTGGCGACCGTGATCGCGCTGCGTCTCGGCGGCGAAGCGGCCATCGGCTTCGCCGCCGGTCTGATGACGCTCGTCATCCTGATCTTTGCTGAGGTCGCGCCCAAGACCTACGCGACCCTACACCCCGAACGTCTGGCCTTTCCGTCCGCCCATGTCTACCGGCCCCTGCTGACGCTGCTCTATCCCATCGTCTGGTTCGTCAATCTCTTCACCAACGGCATCCTGAGACTGATCGGGATCGTCCCCGAGGGCGCGCCGCCGGCGGACCTGAGCCGCGAAGAACTGCGCACCGTGGTCAGCGAGGCCGGGGCCATGATCCCGGAACGCAGTCGCACGATGCTGCTGGCGATCCTGGATCTGGAGAACGCCACGGTCGAGGACATCATGATCCCACGCAATGAGGTCGAGGGTATCGACCTCCAGGACAGCGAGGACGAGATCCTCCAGACCATCCGCAACACCAGCTATACCCGGCTACCCCTCTACGACGGCAGTATCGACAACGTCGTCGGTGTGCTCCATGCACGCAATGCCCTACATGCGATGCTGGAACACGGGCTGGACAAAACGTCGCTACGCGAGATCGCCCGCGAGCCCTATTTCGTTCCCGAAGGCACACCGCTCTATCAACAGATGCTCAATTTCCAGCGTACCAAGCAGCAGGTTGGTCTGGTCGTCGACGAATATGGCGACTTTATGGGACTCATCACCATGACGGATCTCCTGGAGGAGATCGTTGGTGAATTCACCACCGACCCGTTCGATAGCCTGCCCGAGATCCATCGCGCCGAGGACGGTAGCCTGCTCGTCGACGGCTCGATTAGTCTGCGCGATCTCAACCGTGCCCTGCGCTGGGAACTTCCGACGGATGGGCCAAAGACGCTCAACGGGCTGATCCTGGAGTACATGGAGACCATCCCAGAGCCCGGAACCAGCCTCAAGCTCTCCGGTCATCCGCTGGAGATCATCCAGACAGCCGACAATGGCGTGCGGACGGTCAAGATCGTGCCGACACCACCCCGCAAGGGGTGGCGGTGACAGGATGCGTTGTGGTTTTATCGACTGGGGGGGCTTAGTGGGAGCGGCGCAGGGCCAGTTGATTGATCTATTTGATTTTCAAGAAAATCTTGCATTTGGAATGGCGGAGAGAGAGGGATTCGAACCCTCGATAGGGGTTTAGCCTATACTCCCTTAGCAGGGGAGCGCCTTCAGCCACTCGGCCATCTCTCCGTGGAAAACAGATCTATTTGGTGTCAAACTCGATGCTTGGTTAGGGTCAAGTTTGGATCGAGGTCTCGCCTCTTCGCTCACCAAATAGGGCGGGCATGTTAACATACCCGTCCGAACTTGCAAGCAAACCTAATCAGTCATACTAGACTCGCTGGCTCATTAAGGGGACATCCTGGGTGAGGCCGGCCTGTTCACGCTTGATACGTTCATAGATCTCTTCGCGATGAACGGCCACATCCCGCGGAGCATTGACACCGATCCGAACTTGATTGCCCTTGACGCCGAGGACGGTTACCGTGACTTCGTCGCCAATCATCAAAGTTTCGCCAACCCTGCGAGTCAAAATCAACATTGTTTCGGTCTCCCTTTATGAGTCCCTAAATCCAAATTGCATGAATGATTCATCCGTTTTGGCAAACCCGACCGCGCTTGCACGGCCACCGCGCAAAAACTGGACCACGTCTGAACCACAAGCGATTGGAGCGAGGCTCCAATGCTCGGCATTCTATCAACTCCAATGGGACCAACATAGGGCTTTATCCCATTGCAAGTGAAATTTGGCTTGATTCGCCAAAAACAAGCGGTTCAAGCCGCTGTTTTCGACGAACGGTCCGTCACAACAGCTAGACCGCAACCCGGTCCAACCCAAAGGCCTCGTGGAGTGTGCGTACACCCAACTCTAGATACTTTTCGTCGACCACCACCGAGATCTTGATCTCCGAGGTCGAGATCATGCGGATATTGATCCCCTCCTTGGCCAGAGCGGCGAACATGCGGCTGGCGATCCCGGCATGGCTGCGCATCCCCACGCCGACAAGCGAGATCTTGACGATGGTGTCATCACCCGTCACCTGACGGGCGCCCAGGTCGTCGGCAGTGCGTTTCAGGATCTCGAGCGCCTGTGCATAGTCGTTGCGATGCACTGTGAAGGTGAAATCCGTCGTGGTACCGTCGGCGGCGACGTTTTGCACGATCATATCGACCTCGATGTTGGCCTCGGCGATTGGACCGAGGATGCGGTGCGCCACGCCCGGCTGGTCCGGCACGCCGAGCACAGTCAGCTTGGCCTCGTCGCGACTGAAGGCGATTCCGGAGATCTTGGCGTCTTCCACGTCATTGTCCTCAAAACTGATCAGTGTGCCCTCACCTTCCTCGAAGCTTGAGAGCACGCGCAATGGAACCTGGTACTTGCCGGCGAATTCGACTGAGCGGATCTGGAGCACCTTGGAGCCGAGGCTGGCCATCTCTAGCATCTCCTCAAAGGTGATGCGATCAAGCTTGCGCGCCCTGGGCTCGATGCGCGGGTCGGTGGTGTAGACGCCGTCGACGTCGGTGTAGATCTGGCATTCGTCGGCCTTGAGTGCAGCGGCGATGGCCACCGCCGAGGTGTCTGAGCCGCCGCGTCCAAGTGTGGTGATGTCGCCCTTTTCATCGACACCCTGGAAGCCAGCAACGACGACCACGCGCCCGGCCTCGAGGTCGGCCCGCATACGGGCAGCATCGATGTCGCGGATACGGGCCTTGTTGTGGACGCTATCGGTCAGGATGTGAACCTGTGCGCCGGTATAGGAGCGCGCCGGGCAGCCCTGGGCGGCGAGCGCCATGCTCAGAAGCGCAATGGTCACCTGCTCACCGGTCGACAGCAGCACATCGAGTTCGCGCGGCTCGGGGCGCTCCTGGAGTTGTTTGGCGAGTTTGATCAGGCGGTCGGTCTCGCCGGACATGGCCGAGACCACGACCACCAGCTGGTTACCACGGTTGCGCCAGCGTTTGACGCGCTCGGCCACCGCCTGGATGCGCTCGATGCTCCCGACCGAGGTTCCGCCGTATTTTTGAACGATCAGGGCCATCACTGATACCTGGATTGCACGTCTTGCATAGTCAATCAATCAGTAGATTACTGAGGGATTTTGCGCCGCGAAGACGCAAAGGGCACAAAGTCCAAGATTTAAGGATCCAAATCAACTCAGTCGCGCAGCGACCCAGTCGGGGACCAATTCCAGCGCGGCCGGCAGTCCGGACGGGTCGTTGCCGCCGGCCTGGGCCATGTCGGGACGTCCGCCACCCTTACCGCCGACCTTCTCGGCGACCTCGCGGATCAGATCGCCGGCCTTGAGCCGGTCGGTCAGGTCCTTGGTCACACCTGCCACCAGACTGACTTTACCATCGGACTCGGTCGCAAGTACCACGACCGCGCTGCCGAGTCTATCCTTGAGCTGATCGAGGGTGACGCGCAGGCTCTTGGGGTCGGCACCGTCCAGGCGTGCGGCTAGGGTCTTGACACCCTGGATATCGATCGCCTGGGCGGCTAGATCCTGACCAGCAGCCCCTGCGACCTTGGCCTTGATCTGGTCAAGTTCTTTTTCCAATCGACGCGTGCGTTCGATGAGCTGGGTCACGCGCTCGTCGATGTCCTCACGTCCGCCCTTGAGCAAGGCGGCGATCCGCAGTAGGCGCTCCTCGTCGGTCTCGACCCACTCCAGCGCAGCGGCGCCGGTGAGGGCCTCGATACGGCGCACACCGGCGGCGATGCCGCTCTCGGAGATGATCTTGAACAGCCCGATATCACCGACCGACTTGACATGGGTGCCGCCACAGAGCTCGGTCGAGAAGTCGCCCATACGCAACACCCGCACCTGATCGGCATATTTCTCACCAAAAAGCGCCATGGCACCGGAGGCCTTGGCATCCTCCAGGCTCATGATCCGGGTCTCGACCAGGTGGTTGGCGCGAATCTCACGGTTGACCAGCCGCTCGATGGTCAGAATCTGCTCGCGCGAGACCGGTTCGAAGTGCGAGAAGTCGAAGCGCAGACGTTCCGGACCGACCAGGGAGCCTTTCTGCTGAACGTGCGGACCGAGCACCTCACGCAGTGCGGCATGGAGCAGATGGGTCGCCGAGTGGTTGAGCGCGGTGGCGCGACGACGCTCGGCATCGACCTGGGCATCGACCCGATCGCCGACCGTCAATTGACCCTCCTCGACCCGACCGAGATGGACCAGCACCCCATCGCCCTTCTTCTGGGTGTCCTGGACCTCGAAGCGTGCGGTCTCGGAGTTGATCCAACCACGATCGCCGACCTGACCGCCGGATTCGCCGTAGAAGGGTGAACGGTCGAGGATGACGATCCCCTCCTCGCCTGCCTCTAGCAGGTCGCAGGACTCGCCGCCGCGATAGAGGGCAACGATCGTGGCGTCTTCTTCCTGGAGCCGATCATAGCCGCAGAAGTCGGTTTCGCCCTGGATCTGGATATCGAGCGCATGACCGACCCCAAACTGACTGGCCGCGCGTGCCCGCTCCTTTTGACGTTCCATGGCTTGCTCGAACCCGTCCAGATCAAGCGTCAATCCACGCTCGCGCGCGATGTCGGCGGTGAGATCGAACGGGAAACCATAGGTGTCATAGAGCTTGAACACGGTCTCGCCTGGGATCCGATCGCCACTCAGTCCCGCGATGGCCTCGTCGAGCAGACGCATGCCATGCTCCAGGGTCTCGGCAAACCGCTCCTCCTCGAGCCTGATCAGGCGCTCGACGTGCGCCTGATTCGTACGTAGCTCGGGATAGGCATCGCCCATCTCACGCGCCAGCGGTTCGACCAGGGTGTGGAAGAAGGGTGTTGAGCAACCGAGCCGATACCCGTGCCGGATGGCACGGCGCATGATGCGGCGCAGGACATAGCCGCGCCCTTCGTTGCCCGGTGTGACCCCATCGGCGATGAGAAAGGCCGTGGAACGGACGTGGTCGGCGATGACACGCAGCGACTTGTCGGCCAGATCCGTGCAGCCAGTGGCCTGGGCCGCGGCTTCGATCAGATGACGGAACAGGTCGATCTCATAGTTGCTGTGCACACCCTGCATCACGGCCGCGAGCCGCTCCAACCCCATCCCGGTGTCGACCGAGGGACGCGGCAAGGGTGTCAGATGGCCCTCGGCATCGCGGTTGAACTGCATGAAGACCAGGTTCCAGATCTCAACATAGCGGTCGCCGTCCTGGTCGGGCGAGCCGGGTGGACCGCCGGGGATGCCAGGACCATGATCATAGAAGATCTCGGAACAGGGGCCACAGGGACCGGTGTCGCCCATCGACCAAAAATTGTCCTTGGCCCCGCAGCGCGAGAAACGCTGAGGATCGATGCCGATCTCCTTGAGCCAGATGTCGGCGGCTTCCTGGTCTTCGATGAAGACCGTCACCCATAGCCGTTCGGGCGGCAGCGCTAGCACCCGGGTCAAATAATCCCAGGCGTATTCGATCGCCTCACGCTTGAAGTAGTCGCCGAAGCTGAAGTTGCCCAGCATCTCGAAGAAGGTGTGATGTCGCGCCGTGTAGCCGACGTTCTCTAGGTCGTTGTGCTTGCCGCCAGCACGCACACAGCGCTGCGCGCTGACCGCGCGGTTGTTGGCGCGACGCTCGCGTCCGAGGAAGGCATCCTTGAACTGGACCATGCCGGCGTTGGTAAACAGCAGGGTCGGATCATTGGCCGGGATCAGCGGGCTGGAAGGCACCCGCTCGTGTTGGTGTTGCTCGAAATAGTCGAGAAAACTCGCTCGCAGCTCTGCACTGGTGGTCATTTGGCGATCTCGAATGAACCCCTCGCCGCACGGCGAGGGTCAATCAGGAAGGTGGAGCAGGTGCCGGATCGAATCGGGCGTGAAACCACGCTGTTCGAGGAAGCGCGCGCGTCTGGCATAGTCGGAACGGTCGCTGGGTTGTGACTGGCCGAAGCGGCGCACATGCGTGCGTTCCAGCACCTCGGGCCAGAGGTCGTTCATGGGTTGGAGATGGCGGTCGATCAGGCTGTCGGCAAGCCCCTTGGCGCGCAATTCGGCGCGGATGCGCAGCGGGCCGAAGCCCTTGGCGGCACGTTCGGCGACATAGTGTGCCGCCAACCGAGATTCGTCGAGTGCACCCGCATCGATCAACCGGTCGAGCGCGCCGGCGATGGCCTCGGGGGCCAGACCGCGCGCGCCGAGCTTGCGGGTCAGTTCCAGACACGAATGTTCGCGCACCACCAAAAGACGCAGGGCCACACGCACCGCCTCATCGATCCCCGCGTGCGCGCCGACCTGGTTCGTGGTCAGGGCCTGGGAGGGTTCGTTCAGAGGTCAATCCTCCAGTGGATCGAACGATTCGGGCACATCGGTCTCGGCAGCGGCACCAACCCCACACTTGGGCAGCAGCTTGTCGCGGATACGCGCCTCGATCGCTTGAGCGATCTCGGGATTTTCGCATAGGAAGTTGCGGGCATTGTCCTTGCCCTGACCGATGCGGTTGCCCTCATAGCTGTACCAAGCGCCCGATTTCTCGATGAAGCCCTCGGCCACACCCAGATCGATGATCTCGCCCTCGCGCGAGATACCCTGGCCATAGAGGATGTCGAAATCGGCCTGCCTGAAGGGGGGGGCGACCTTGTTCTTGACCACCTTGACCCGGGTCTCGTTGCCGATGACCTCCTCGCCTTTCTTGATGCTGCCGGTGCGGCGGATGTCGAGCCGGACGGAGGCATAGAACTTGAGGGCGTTGCCGCCGGTCGTGGTCTCAGGCGAGCCGAAAAGCACCCCGATCTTCATGCGGATCTGATTGATGAAGATGACGCAACAGTTGGAACGCTTGATGTTGCCGGTGAGCTTGCGCAGGGCCTGGGACATGAGGCGCGCCTGTAACCCGACGTGTGAGTCGCCCATCTCGCCCTCGATCTCGGCCTTGGGCGTGAGTGCGGCCACCGAGTCGACGACCACGACATCGACCGCGCCGGAGCGCACCAGCATGTCGGTGATCTCGAGCGCCTGCTCTCCAGTGTCGGGCTGGGAGACCAGCAGGTCGTTCACATTGACCCCAAGCTTTTCGGCATAGACAGGATCGAGCGCGTGCTCGGCGTCGACGAAGGCGGCCGTGCCGCCAAGCTTCTGCGACTCGGCGATGATGTGCAGTGTCAGCGTGGTCTTGCCTGAGGACTCGGGACCGTAAATCTCGATGACGCGCCCCTTGGGGACGCCGCCGATGCCAAGCGCCAGATCCAGCCCGAGCGAACCGGTCGAGATGACCTCGACGTTGCGCACGACACCCACATCGCCCAGGCGCATGACCGAGCCCTTGCCGAACTGTTTTTCGATCTGGGTCAGCGCGGCGGCCAACGCCCTCTTGCGGTTCTCATCCATTGCGGTCTCCGGTGCGCTCGACGATTAGCCAAAAATTATGACATAAGCCTTGGGCAACTTCAGCTTACCGCAATGGTTGCGTTGCTTGAACGGATCGAGCCGCGCTGTATCAGCAGCGACATGGAGCCTCAACGCCTGATCGATGCCCAGGTACCATCCTTCGGGTTACAGCACTCGCCTGTCCGATGGGGCTGGATCTCGACTGTCACCCCGGTAGCTAGCTGGGATCAGGGTCAGTTCGGGATGGGCGGTCTGGTGGCGTTAGCGGCGGGCGTCGAGCCGTCTGGCGATATTGACCAGCCTGTTGTCGGGCAGGATCGCGGTGTCGGAGCAGCCGCCTCCGTGTGTCGGTCGGCGTGTCTCCAAGCCTGGGCGTCCAGACGGTTCGCCGGGAGCCGGTGTTCAGCCTTCTGTCCGGTGAGTGTGTGGAAGATTCAGATATTCGAGCAGACCCAGCAACGCCGTGCGCACCGCCTGGGCGCGAACCGCCTCGCGATCGCCGGCAAAACACTCGCGCCGTGTCACGGATCCGCTGCCCGTCTGCCCCCAGGCGAACCAGACGGTTCCGACCGGCTTCTCGGGCGAGCCGCCACCCGGTCCGGCGATACCGCTGACGGCCAATGCGATCCCGGCGCGACTGTGCGCCAGTGCACCCGCGACCATGGCCAGTACCACGGGCGCACTCACCGCACCATGCACCTCGATCAACCCAGCGTCGACACCGAGCAGCTCCTGCTTGGACGCATTGCTGTAGGTGACGAACCCGCGATCGAACCAATCGCTGCTGCCGGCAATGTCGGTAATCGTCTTGGCGACCCAGCCGCCGGTGCAGGATTCGGCAGTCGTCAACCGCCAGCCGCACGCCTTAAGACGTTCACCGGCGCGCGCCGCAAGCTGCACCAGTTCGTGGGATGAGACCAATTGGTGAGAGTGAGGATCCGTGGTCATGGGACGTGATCTTCACCGAAGACGGCGGATCGGACAAGCGCCGGTGTTGGCAAAAGGCCTCTGAAAACCGCACTATTAGGCTTCATATTCAAGCCCTGGCCCTGTCGAGGTGGATCTCGGCAAAGCAGGTCGGCGGGTTTTTTAGTGGCGCCGTAAGGCACGATCTTAGCCTCCCTTCCCGCCTCAACCGTCAAGATCGCGGCTCAAGCCGCTCCTACCGCCGCTTCGACGGGAGGCGTTGGCGGGCTAGCAGCACCTTTGAGCGCGATCCACGTCTTTATTGGGGCCGGGTTGATTAAGTGCGGCAGAGCCGCCGACACTTCAGAGCTTCAGACGATCCGATTCAACCCAACCGACGAGATGACCATGAGCGACCTTGAGATCCTTTGCGAACACAAGCCATCACCCGCCAAACTGGAGGTCATGGGCGTCGATGACTGGCCGATCTGGAAGAAGGAACCCTCGACCTTCCCTTGGCGCTATGACCAGACCGAGATCTGTTACATCCTGCGCGGACGTTTTCGCGTGACGCCCGAGGGCGGGGAGACACAGGAGTTCGGGCGCGGCGATCTCATCACCTTCCCGTCCGGTCTTTCCTGTACCTGGGAGATCATCGAGGCGGTCGAAAAGCACTATCACTTCGCGTAGGCGTCCCCACTCCGCACTCCATACCGAAGAACGAGAACATCAAAGAGGAAACGAGGACCATCCCATGCGAAAGATCCACTGGCTTGCCGTGTTTGCCGCCCTGCTCTGGCTGTTCGCCCCACTGACGCCGCATGCCGAGGGCATGGGTCTTGCCAACACCGTGGTCAAGATGCCGCTGGCCGAGGGTGTCTCCATCGATGACGCGATCGATTCTATGCTGGTGCGCGCCAACGGGCTGAATTTCAAGCTGGTCGCGCGCCAGCCGCTCTATAAGGAGCTGGAGGCCATGGGCGTGGAGACCAGGCACGTCGAGATCTTCCAGTTCTGCGACGCCCGTATCGCGGCCCAGATGCTCAACCATGACATCGATTTCGCCGCCTATCTGCCCTGTCGCATCACCCTGATCGAGGACCGCGACGGCAAGGCCTGGCTGGTGACGCTGGATCTGGACCAGGTGATGCAGATGGCCGATCTGCCGCCGGACCTCAAGGAACTGGCGATCAAGGTACGCGACACCATAAACGAGATCATGACGGCGGGCGCCAAGGGCGATCTGTAATCCCCTGCCCGACTCAACTGCCGCGCGCGGCCTGGCGCTCGCGCGCGTCCAACTCCATCCCACCCCAGGTCATGGGTCGCTCCAGCCATTTCTGGATGAAGGACCAGGACGCCCGATAGTCCTCATGCGGCAGCCGACACTCCGAACAATCCTTGCGCCTGAGTCCATGGGCGTCGGTATAGACCCGATAGGGTCCGGGACACTCGTAGGCGATGAGCGGACAGTAACAGAACAGACAGTTGAAGGCCCGTTTGACCCCGGTGTGGCAGGGATAGAACGGGCATTCATGGTTGGTGAAGCCCTGGTAGGCTTCGTTTGCCGTGGCGTCCCTGGTCTGCATCAGGAGGTCGGCGAGATCTCGATCAGCACCTCGTCTGGGTTGACCGTATCGCCCTTGACGACATAAACGGCTGTGACTGTGCCAGTGATCGGGGCCTGGATCTCGGCCTCCATCTTCATCGCTTCGGTGACGATGACCGGCTGACCGGCGATCACGGTATCGCCTTCCTTGACCAGCACCTCGACGATGTTGCCCGGCATCGAGGTCGCAACATGCCCCGGTCGGCTCGGCTTGGGACGCTTGCCGCTGATGGCGCGCGGGCCGGATGCCGCCCCGCCGCCGGTCAGGACCAGTTCGTCGAGCGTCTCGACCACGACCTCTTCCGGGATGTCATCGATGGTGAAATAGAAATGACGCTCGGCCTGACCCTTGTGCCCGGCACCCGTGACCTTGATGTGATAGGTCTCGCCATGGACGTTGATATTGAACTCGGTCGGCGCCGCCTTGGGTGGCTCGCTCGGACGTGGTGGTGGCTCTAGCGGCTCGGGCACCAGGGTGCCAGAAGCGCGCTGTTCGAGGAAGGTGCGTCCGATCTCGGGGAACATGGCATAGGTCAGGACATCGTCTTCGGACAGGGCCAAGGATCCGATCTCCTGGGTTAGACGGTTCAGTTCGGGTTTCAAGAGATCGGCAGGACGGCAGTCGATCATCTCTTCGTTGCCGATCGCCTGCTGTTGCAGGAGCGGATTGACCGGGGCCGGGGGAGCACCATAACGGCCCTGAAGATAGAGCTTGACCTCATTGGTGATGGTCTGATAGCGCTTCCCGGTCAGCACATTGAACACCGCCTGGGTACCGACGATCTGCGAGGTCGGCGTAACCAGCGGCGGATAGCCGAGATCCTGGCGCACGCGCGGGATCTCCTCCAGCACGGTGCTCATACGGTCGAGCGCGTTCTGTTCTTTCAACTGATTGGCCAGGTTCGAGATCATGCCGCCTGGCACCTGATTGACCTGGACCCGGGTGTCGACGCCGGTGAACTTGCTCTCGAACTGATGGTACTTTTTGCGGACCTGGTAGAAGTACATCCCGATCTCCTGAATAGCCTCCAGATCCAGTCCGGTGTCGTACTCGGTGCCGCGCAGGGCCGCGACCAGGCTCTCGGTCGGTGGATGCGAGGTGCCGCCGGCCAGTGCCGAGATGGCGGTATCGATGGCGTCACAGCCGTTTTCGATCGCCTTGAGGTGACACATCTCGGCCAGACCCGAGGTGGCGTGCGAGTGCAGATGCAGCGGCAGATCGACGCTGTCCTTGAGCGCCTTGACGAGGTCGGCGGTGACGAAGGGCGTGAGCAGTCCAGCCATGTCCTTGATCGCAATCGAATCGCAGCCCATGGCTGCGAGCTCGCGACCCAACTTGACGAAACTGGGGATGTCATGGACCGGGCTGACCGTATAGCAGATGGTGCCCTGGGCGTGCTTGCCGGCGGCCTTGGTCGCCTCGATCGCGGTCCTGAGGTTACGCAGATCGTTGAGCGCGTCGAAGATGCGGAAGACATCCATGCCGTTTTCGGCCGCACGCCCGACGAAGGCGCGCACCACGTCGTCGGAATAGTGCCGATAGCCGAGCAGGTTCTGACCACGCAACAGCATCTGCAGGCGGGTGTTGGGCAGCGCCTCGCGCAGTTTGCGCAGACGCTCCCAGGGATCTTCCTTCAGGAACCGCACACAGGCATCGAAGGTCGCCCCACCCCAGCACTCCAACGACCAGTAGCCGATGGCGTCGAGCTTAGGACAGATCGGCAGCATGTCCTCGGTGCGCATCCGGGTCGCGAGCAAGGATTGATGCGCGTCGCGTAGGATGACGTCGGTGATCTTGATCTTTGGCATGGATGAACTCACTTGAGGCGGCCAGTGGTCTCACAATCCCGCGTGCGCGGCGATGGCGGCGGCGATGGCGGCGGCGACATCCTCGCGGCGGCGCTTGGTCGAATAGTTGAGAAGTTCTGGATGCGACTCCAAGAATCCGGTATCGAAGTTCGCGGCCCGGAAGTCGGGATGGCGCAGGATCTCCTGATAGAAGGGAATGGTGGTCTTGACCCCATAGACACCCATATCGCGCAGGGCGCGACAGCCGCGGTTGACCACATCGTCCCATTCCAACGCCCAGACGATGAGCTTGACCAACATCGAGTCGTAATAAGGCGGCACATGGTAGCCGGTATAGATGGCGCCATCGGTGCGCACGCCTGGACCGCCCGGCGCGTAATAACGCGAGATACGCCCAAAGCTCGGCAGGAAGTTGTTTTTGGGATCCTCGGCGTTGACGCGAAACTGGATGGCAAAACCGCGGCGGTGGATCTGGTCCTGACGATAGCGCAGCGGGAGCCCAGCTGCGATCCGGATCTGTTCATCGACCAGATCGACACCCGTGATCGACTCGGTAATGGTGTGCTCAACCTGGATGCGGGTGTTCATCTCCATGAAGTAGAACCGCCCGTCCGAATCGAGCAGGAACTCCACAGTGCCGGCATTGGTATAGCCGACTGCACGCGCGGCCAGCACTGCCAGTCCACCGACGTATTGTCGCTGGGCGTCGTCGAGCTGGGGCGAAGGCGCAATCTCGATCAGTTTTTGATTGCGACGCTGGATGGAGCAGTCGCGCTCGAATAGATGGATGCAGTGACCATGATGGTCGGCCAGCACCTGGACCTCGATATGCTTGGGATTGACCACGCACTTTTCAAGGAACACCTCGGCGCGTCCGAACGCCTTGGTCGCCTCCGAGATGACGCGCTCATAGTTGTGACGCAGGGCCGTTGGGTCGTCGCAACGCCGGATGCCGCGCCCGCCGCCGCCTGAGGTCGCCTTGAGCATGACTGGATAGCCGATCTGCTCGGCGCAGTCGAGCGCCTCGTCGAGGCTGTTCAGATTGCCAGGACTGCCGGGCGTGACGGGGATACCGGCCTTCTGCATCGCCTGACGCGCAGCGGTCTTATCGCCCATGCGGGCGATGACCTCGGCATTGGGGCCAATGAAGGTGATGCCGCGTCGCGCGCAGGCCAACGCCAGCTCGGGATTCTCCGACAGGAAACCGTAGCCTGGATGGATGGCATCGCAACCGGTCATCACAGCCAGGTTGACGATGTTGTGGACATTGAGATATCCGGCGAGTGGGTCACTGCCTAGGCTGTAGGCCTCGTCGGCCTTTTTGACGTGGAGCGAGTGACGGTCGGCCTCGGAATAGATGGCCACCGAGCGGATGCCCAATTCGGCGCAGGCGCGGATGACGCGCACGGCGATCTCACCACGGTTGGCGATCAGGATCTTACGAAGCATGGGCGAGCCTCTGGAACGGCCGGACGTTGGCCGTACTGGGGTTTGAGATGAGCGAGGATCCAACTCACCGAGTGGGCTTCTTGCGCTGGAACACTATAGCGAAGGTGCCTCGGTCTGCAAAGAACATGAAAAAGCCCTCGCGAAGAGGGCTTTTAAAGAAAGATGGAGCGGGAAACGAGACTCGAACTCGCGACCCCAACCTTGGCAAGGTTGTGCTCTACCAACTGAGCTATTCCCGCTTGCAGTAGGTCGGGGATTATAGGCGCTTTTTTCAGTCCGTCAAGCTAAATTTTGACAATTTAGTTTGGTTGACCTCTTCCTGAGGATTCAGTTCGACCCGAAAGACTGGGCCAAGCAATGGCTAGGTATAGCACCATCGACCAAAGCGTGAGAAGGGCCGCGATATAGAGCAGTACTACCCCTACCCCATAGGTCCAGGGACCGAATACCGACTCGCGCAGGATCAGGATCACGATCGAGATCATCTGTGCCGTAGTCTTGATTTTACCAAGCGCGGAGACCGCCACCGCCGCGCGGGCACCGATCTCGGCCATCCACTCGCGCAGGGCCGAGACCGTGATCTCGCGCCCGATGATGACCATCACAGGCAATGCGATCAGCACCCGCGGATCGGCCTGCAACAACACCACCAGCGCCACGGCGACCATCAGTTTATCGGCGACCGGATCGAGAAAGGACCCGAGCGGCGAGGTTTGGTCCCATTTTCGCGCCAGATAGCCGTCGAACCAATCGGTCAGGGCCGCTGCGCTAAAGATGGCCGCTGCCGCATAGGGGGCCCAGGGCGCATCGAGATAGAAGACGACGACGAATACCGGGATGAGCAGGATCCGCAACAACGTCAGGATGTTCGGCAGGTTCCACATGGTGTCAGGCTTGGTCGCGATGGAAGGCGGCGTGAATGCGCTGGGCCAGTGGATGGCCGATCCCCTCGACCCTAGCGATGTCCTCGACCCCAGCGTGCTCCAGGCCACGTAGTCCGCCGAAGTGTTTGAGCAGACGCTGACGCCGTTTGGGTCCGAGTCCGGGGATATCCTCCAACACCGAGGTCAGGCGCGCCTTGGCGCGGCGCCGACGGTGGCCGGTGATCGCGAAGCGATGGGCCTCGTCGCGGATCTGCTGGATCAGATGCATGGCTGGTGATTCGCTCGGCAGTATAACGGGCGCCTCTCGACCCAACAACCAAAGGCGCTCGCTGCCTGGGCGTCGATCCGGCCCCTTGGAAACGCCGACCAGGATCGGGCCATACAGACCCAGTTCCTGGAGCGCCTCATCGACGGCGGCAAGCTGGCCGCGTCCGCCGTCGATCAGGATCAGGTTCGGGATCGGATACTCACCCTGCGCCACGCGCTTGTAACGGCGCGTCAGCGCCTGAGCGAGCGCCGCATAGTCATCACCTGGCGTGATGCCGGTGATGTTGAAACGCCGATAGTCGGACTTGCGCGCGCCCTCACCGTCGAAGACCACGCAGGAGGCGACCGTTTGCTCTCCCTGGGTGTGACTGATGTCGAAACACTCGATCCGCCTGGGGCATTCGGCCAGATCCAGAGCAGCGCGCAGCGACTCCAGCCGTTGGGTGTGGCCGGCCTGGCTACCGAGCCGCTGGTTGAGTGCGAAACGCGCATTGTCGCGCGCCATCTCCAGCCAACGGGCGCGTTCACCGCGTACCTGGATCTGGAGCCGAACCGCTCGACCCGCCCGTTCGGCGAGCGCGGCGCCCAGGGTCTCGGCGTCCTCTGGCAGGGCGCTTAGGATCAGGGTCTCTGGGATCTCGTGGCTGGCATAGAACTGCGCCAGAAAACCGGCCAAGACCGCGCCCTCGTCCATGTCTGGCGGCACCTTAGGAAAGAAGGCGCTGTTGCCCAGATGCCGTCCGCGACGGACGACGAACACCTGGACGCACCAGACATCGTCCGCGCGCGCCGCGGCGATGAGGTCTAGATCGCCGTCCTCGCCGATCACCGCCTGGCGTTCCAAGATCCGACGCAAGGCCTGGATGCGGTCGCGATACTGGGCCGCGCGCTCGAATTCGAGCGCCGCGGCCGCCGCCTCCATGGCGCCGATCAATTCCTCGATCACCTCTGCGGCGCGCCCGTCGAGAAACTTGAGGGTACGCGCGACGTCCTCTGCATACTGCTCGGGCGTGACCAAGCCCACACAGGGCGCGCTGCAGCGCTCGATCTGATACTGGAGACAGGGACGCGAGCGATGGCGGAAGACGGCGTCTTCACACTGACGCACTGGAAACAACTGTTGCAGGATCTGGAGGGTCTCGCGGACCGCCCAGGCGCTCGGATAGGGTCCAAACAGCCGCCCCGCGACCCGGCGCGGGCCGCGATAAAAGGCAAGACGCGGATAGAGATCCTGGGTAGTGAGCCAGATATAGGGATAGCTTTTGTCGTCCCGGAGCAGGACATTGAAGCGCGGCTTGAGCGACTTGATGAGCTGGCTCTCCAGGAGCAGCGCCTCGCCCTCGCTGCGGGTGACGGTCACCTGGATGTCGGCGATCAGGCCGACCAGACGCGCATGCCGCGGTGTGAGCCGGCGCCCGAAATAGCTGGCGACCCGGCGTCTGAGGTTCTTGGCCTTGCCGACATAGAGCACGCCGCCCTCGGCATCCAAGAACCGATAGACCCCTGGACCCAAAGGTAGCTCCACGAGCCGGCGCCGCAAGTCGGCGTTGGTTTCAGTGCCCCCGGTCATCCGCCAAGAGAGAAGAGATCCGCTGCTCCCAGGCCGCGGGTGGCATGGCGAGCTCAGCGAGCGCCCAGTCGCGCTGATCTAACAGATCCGGGTCATCCTCGATCCCCCGCCGTCGCGCCAACACCACCCGCGCCAGCCTGGCGACAGCGATCAACAGGCGCAACGATCCCTCAAACTGGGCAGGCGGTTCGAGGGCATACTGATGATAGATCGCCAAGACCACCGACTCGGGTAGATGCCAGGTTCCAGCCACCAGAAAGCCGACCGTGACGTGATCCGTACCCAGGATGCGACGTTCATACTCGATCAGGGTCTGAGGTGCGGTCAGGGCCCGGAGCGCCCACTCATTGCCATAGTCAGGGACCAGGTCTGCGAAGATGAGACAGCCGACCCCTTGCATCAGCGCAAACAGGGAAGCCTCATCCGGTTTGAGTTCCGGGGTCAGCGTGGCTATGGCTGCAGCGACCTGGGTTTGTTCTTGGATGAAGTCGAGGATCAGACGCGCCCCGCCTTCGTACTCGTCAAGCAGGCGATTGAAGGCAGCGGCTGTGACCAAATTGGTGAGACGCCGTAATCCGATCAGGGCCGCGGCCTGATGGACGCTGCTGATCTTGGTGCCCCGGCCAAAAAGCGGCGAATTGATGGTCTTGAGCACCAGCCCGGTCAGGGCGGGGTCCATGGCGATGAGGTTGGACGCGCGCGTAAGGTCGGGTTCGGAACGCCTCAGCTCCTCATGTAGGTTATGGACGATATCTGGAAGCTGGGGGAGTTTGGCGTGCCGCACAGACCGAAAGGCGGCTTCGAGATCGGTGCGGGGCGGATAGAGGGCGTGATACTGAGGGTTGGTTGGATGGATCATGTCAGCTCATCCCTTGGCGTGGTGGATGCGCCCAGAAGTCATCGAGTGCCGCGACCGTTTCGGCGAGCCTCTCCCAGTGCGGCAGTCCTCGGTGTGGCTCCAGGGTCACGCGATGCCAGGTCGGATGACGCACGATGAAGCTCGGCAGGCGTTCGAAACCGATGTAAGGATCCTGATCGGCGATCACCAGAACCGGGAGCTCCGTGAGCCGGTCGTAGAGTAGATCGATGGCGTCCGGCGTGAACAGACGCATGGCCAAAAAGGCCAGCGGCGCATGCGGCGCCCCTGGCTGGTGTGCCGTGGCCCAGGCATGATCGATCATCGCCTGCGGCACCGGGCCAACGAAGGAGCGATTGAGAAAGTGACGAATGCTCGGACGCGAGGCGACCAGGCCGTAGAACCATTGACCGAGTTTGGGCCATTGCATCAGGGTTCCGAGGGGGCTTGAATTCGGCAGCGGACGCCCCCCGAACCCGGTCGGCGAGATGAAGACCAGTGAGTTCAGATGCTCTGGGACCAGACGCGCAGCGCGCGCGGCGAACTCAGCGCTCAAGGACAGGGCGATCAGATCGACTGGTTCTACGACGACCTGGGTCAGCAGATCGGCGATGGCTCGGGCGTAGAGCTCAGGCGAATAGCCCCCGGTCCGGCGTTCTGAGTGTCCGAACCCGGGTAGATCCAGGCTATAGACCGGGCGCGAGAGGCGGTAGTGCTCAAACAGGGGTCGCATCTCGAAGCTGCTGGAGGCGGCATTGATGCTATGGATCAGCACCAGCGGACGGCCTGGATGGATCCGCTCGGCATAATAGGCCAGGCGCCAGCCATCGCGGGTGATAAAATCGCGGCGGGGGGCGGCGATGGCCTCTGGTAGCGTCCGCTGCCCTGGTGGGCGGAGACTCATCTGTGGGTACCTCCTTATGGAATGGCCGGCGGCGCCCTGACACAAGGACGCTCGACCCTCTTTAAGGGCGGATCGAGACATTGATACGGTTATTCTAACCGCGCCCTGATCGAGACGTCATGAAGTTGTATGGATGCAAAGTCCGGGTGGCGGATGCTCACCTTCGGAATCGTCGAATCTCCTACCTGGGGCGCTCGGTTTGCCCTTGTCGCCAAGGGTGCCTAACCTGCTAGGCGAGCACCCTGGCGTATCGCAGATCAGGATCCTCTCACATATATGGCTCAGCTCCACTCAGAAGCACCGAGCGATTGGCGCCGGACGCTCGCCGGGCTGCGCGACCGGCGCGTGCTGGTGATGTTTCTGCTCGGTTTCTCGGCCGGGATCCCTTTGCTCTTGATCTTCTCCTCGCTGTCACTCTGGCTGCGCGAGGCCGGGATCGAGCGCGAGACCGTCACCTTCTTCAGCTGGGCGGCGCTGGGTTACTCGTTCAAGTTCGTCTGGGCGCCGTTGATCGATACCCTGCCCCTGCCCTGGCTAACGCGCCGGCTGGGTCGGCGACGCGCCTGGCTGCTGGTCTCGCAACTGGCAATCATCACGGCCATTGTCCTCATGGCGCTGATCGATCCGGCACGCGGCGGCTCCAGCCTCATCCAGATGGCGTTCGCTGCGGTGCTGCTTGGCTTCTCCTCGGCGACCCAGGACATCGTGATCGATGCCTATCGTATCGAGTCTGCCCCGCCCCGGCTCCAGGCGCTGTTGTCCTCGACCTATATCGCCGGTTACCGCATCGCCATGGTGGCCTCTGGGGCAGGCGCCTTGTTTTTGGCCTCGACCTTCGGGTCGGAGCCTGGACATTACAGCTACAGCGCCTGGAGCACGACCTATCTGATCATGGCCGGCGCGATGCTGATCGGGGTACTCACCACCCTCACCACCTCTGAGCCTGAGAGCGAGCGTCCCCAGAGGCTCGCCCATGCGGTACCGGACTCGCTGCGCCTAGTGTTGGTGTTTGCCGGTATGGCCTGCGCCTTCGGCGGCGGGTTTTTCGTGAGCGGTCCAGTGCTCGCTGATCTCAAACACTGGCTCGCCGCCGGTGTACTCGGGACCTTCCTGCTGGAGGCCCTGCACCTCGGCCTGGCCTTGGTGGGTGCGGCAGGCGTCGGCTGGCTGCTGGTCCGGTTGGGTGCGATCGACCCGGCTCTGGCGCGTCGCGTCTGGATCGAGCCGGTGCTCGATTTCTTCAGTCGCTATGGGCTCAGGACAGCGCTGCTGCTGCTGGCGCTCATCGGTCTATACCGAATCTCGGACATCGTGCTTGGGGTCATCGCCAATGTCTTCTATCAGGATCTGGGCTTCACCAAGCCGCAGATCGCTACCGCGGTCAAGACCTTCGGGGTCGTGGTCGGCATCGCTGGCGGAGTGCTCGGTGGATTACTGGCGAACCGCTATGGGGTGCCGAGGATCCTGATGCTGGGCGCCGTCTTGTCGGCTGGGACCAACCTGATCTTCGTGTCCCTGGCCCAGGTCGGGGCGGACCTGGTCCTGCTCTATCTCGCCGTGGGTTCGGACAACCTGGCGGCTGGATTGGCCAGCGCGGCCTTCGTCGCCTTCATGTCGAGCCTGACCAATGTCTCCTTCACCGCCGTGCAGTACGCCATCTTCAGCTCGCTCATGACGCTCTTGCCCAAGGTGCTCGGCGGCTATTCGGGTAGCATCGTCGATGGCATCGGCTATCCGGGCTTCTTTGTCTTCACTACCCTGATCGGGATCCCAGTGATTGCGCTGGTCTGGATCGCCGGACGGCGGCTTGAGCTCGCGAGGGGCGCGATGCGCGATGCCAGATCCGGGTGATACCATAGCGAGTTTGCTAGCCAGAGAGGATAGACCCGATGTCTTACGAGAAGATCCAGGTTCCAACGCGCGGCGACAAGATCCAAGTCGATACCGATCACGTACTCAGGGTGCCAGAGCGTCCGATCATCCCATTCATCGAAGGGGATGGCATCGGGATCGACATCACACCCGTGATGCGCACCGTGGTCGATGCCGCCGTCGCCAAGGCCTATGGTGGCTCCCGCCAGATCCAGTGGATGGAGGTCTATGCCGGCGAGAAAGCGACCCGTGTCTATGGAGAGGGGGTGTGGCTCCCTGAAGAGACACTGCGCGCGGTCGAGGAGTTCGTGGTCTCGATCAAGGGCCCCTTGACCACGCCAGTCGGCGGCGGCATTCGCTCGCTCAACGTCAGCCTGCGCCAAGAACTCGATCTCTATGTCTGTCTGCGTCCAGTCCGCTATTTCAAGGGGACGCCGAGCCCGCTGAAGGCGCCCGAGCACACGGATATGGTGATTTTCCGCGAGAACTCGGAAGACATCTATGCCGGCATCGAGTGGCCGGCGGGCTCGAGCGAGGCCCAGCGGGTCATCGCCTTCCTACAAAACGAGCTGGGCGTGACCAAGATCCGGTTTCCGGCGACCTCGGGGATCGGCATCAAGCCGGTCTCGCGCGAAGGCAGCGAACGCCTGGTGCGCAAGGCCATCCAGTATGCCATCGACCAGGATCGCAGCTCGGTAACCCTGGTCCACAAGGGCAACATCATGAAGTTCACCGAGGGGGCCTTCAAGCAATGGGGCTATGAACTGGCCCAGCGCGAATTCGGTGCGGTCGAGATCGACGGCGGTCCCTGGTGTGCGTTCAAAAACCCCAGGACCGGGCGCGAGATCGTCGTCAAGGACGTGATCGCCGATGCCTTCCTCCAGCAGATCCTGTTGCGTCCAAAGGACTACGACGTGATCGCCACCCCTAACCTAAACGGCGACTATATCTCGGATGCGCTGGCGGCGCAGGTCGGCGGGATCGGCATGGCACCGGGCGCGAATCTGTCGGACTCGGTCGCCCTGTTCGAGGCCACCCATGGCACCGCGCCCAAGTATGCGGGCAAGGATCAGGTCAACCCAAGCTCGCTCATCCTCTCGGCCGAGATGATGCTGCGCCATCTCGGCTGGACTGAGGCGGCGGATCTCATCATCAAGGGGGTGGAAGGGGCGATCGCCGCCAAGACCGTGACCTATGACCTGTATCGTCTGATGGAGGGCGCGACCAAGCTCAGCTGCTCTGAGTTTGGCCACGCGGTTATCGGCAAGATGTGAGGCGGCGGTTTCTTAGAGGGATTTTGCCGAGATTTCAAACATTCAAAGGGACAGGATGAACAGGATTTCGCAGGAAGAACATGATTTAAGTCATTGTTTTTTAACATGTTAATCTTAAAAATGCTGTAAATCCTGTCCATTTGGGGATTTTTTGCGGGGCAGATCGTTATTTTAGAGAATGGCTTCTTACATGATGCGATGCACGTTGGCCGCGTGCAGTCCCTTCGGCCCCTCGCTCAGCTCGAACTCGACCTTCTGGCCCTCACGCAGGGTTTTGTAGCCCTCCATGTCGATCGCCGAGAAATGGACGAAGACATCCTCCTTAAGTCCATCCGGTTGGACGAATCCATAGCCCTTTGCGTTGTTGAACCATTTGACGACGCCGGTAATCATCTTATTCTCCTCTCTGGACTCCACACTTTAGGGTAATGGTTGGATCTCTGGCCGCCTCGGAGCGGCTTTTCGTTAGTGGATGGGCACGAGGCTGAAGCTGTACCCGCTCGGGTGGCCCTCTCGCACCCTGGGCAGACCGACCCGTCGGCGCTTGAATCCGACGAACGGCGCCCTGATTCGGTAGTATAGTGACTTGATTTCCATGGTCAAATGTGCATTGTTTTCTCCATCCATCAGCAGATCGATCCACCAAAGACCCATGACTCACCATCATCCAGGCGAGGAGCGTGAAGCGGACCTGAGCGTGCAAGAGGCCCGTCCCAAATTGCGCCGACCGCCTTTATATAAAGTTCTGTTGCTGAACGATGACTACACCCCGATGGATTTCGTGGTGTTGGTTCTGGAGACCTTTTTTGGTATGAACCGGGAAAAGGCGACCCAGGTCATGCTGCATGTGCACACACGGGGCGTTGGAGTCTGCGGAATCTTTACCAAAGACATCGCCGAAACCAAGGTGGCGCAGGTCAACGACTATGCGCGCGGTAATCAGCATCCGCTGCTATGCACCATGGAAGAGGCCTGAACCGCCGCCTCCACGACTGAACAGATCGCTTTATCGTTGAACCAACCCTTGGTAGAGGCCGATGCTAAGCAAAGAACTTGAATTCGCGCTAAACCGGGCCTTCAAGGAGGCACGGGCCAAGCACCACGAATACATGACCGTAGAGCACATGCTGCTGTTACTGCTCGACAACCCGAGCGCCGCCAAGGTGTTGCGGGCCTGCGGCGCGGATTCGGAGCGGTTGCGCCGCGAAATCTCGGCCTTCATCGACGAGACCACGCCCCGCATCCCGCCCAACGAGGACCGCGATACCCAGCCGACGCTTGGCTTCCAACGCGTGCTCCAGCGCGCCGTCTTCCATGTCCAGTCCGCGGGCAAGAAGGAAGTGACAGGTGCCAATGTGCTGGTGGCACTGTTCAGCGAGCAAGACTCCCAGGCCGTTTATCTACTCAATCAGCAGGATGTGACCCGACTCGACGTGGTCAACTACATCTCCCATGGCATCTCCAAGGTACCGGGCGAAAACCGGAATGAGGATGCCCATAGCGGCGGCGCCGAGCACGAAGATGCGCGTAGCGAGGAGAAGGACGGCACCAGCCCACTCGAAAGCTTTACCACCAACCTCAACGAGCTGGCGCGCCAGGGCCGGATCGATCCGCTGATCGGGCGTGGACCAGAGCTCGAGCGCACCATCCAGATCCTGTGCCGGCGCCGCAAGAACAACCCGTTGTTCGTCGGCGAGGCCGGCGTGGGCAAGACGGCGATCGCCGAGGGCTTGGCCAAAAAGATCGTCGATGGCGAGGTCCCCGAGGTCCTGAAGGGTGCCGTGATCTATGCCCTGGATCTCGGCGGTCTGGTGGCCGGAACCAAGTATCGCGGCGACTTCGAGAAACGGCTCAAGTCGGTGCTTGCCCAGCTCAAGCGTCAGCCGCACGCCATCCTCTTTATCGACGAGATCCATACCATCATCGGTGCCGGCTCGGCCTCGGGTGGGGTGATGGATGCCTCCAACCTGATCAAGCCGATGCTGGCCTCGGGCGATCTACGCTGTATCGGCTCGACCACTTATCAGGAATATCGCGGCATCTTCGAGAAGGATCGCGCCCTAGCGCGGCGTTTCCAGAAGATCGATATCGATGAACCCTCGGTCGAGGAGACCATCGAGATCCTCAAGGGTCTGAAATCGCGCTTTGAGGAACATCATCAGGTCAGCTACACCCAGCCGGCGTTGCGCGCGGCGGCCGAACTCTCGGCGCGTCACATCAACGACCGCCATCTGCCCGACAAGGCGATCGACGTCATCGACGAGGCCGGCGCCCATGTGCAGCTCATGCACCCAGCCAAACGTAAGAAGCGTATCGATGTCGCTGACGTTGAGGCGATCGTGGCCAAGATCGCGCGGATCCCCCCCAAGCGGGTGTCGGCCTCGGATGCCGAGTCGCTCAAGAATCTCGACCGCGATCTCAAGATGGTGGTCTATGGCCAGGATGCGGCCATCGACGCCTTGACCTCGGCGATCCGTATGAACCGCTCAGGGCTCGGTCACCAAGAGAAACCGATCGGCTCCTTCTTGTTCGCCGGGCCTACCGGTGTCGGCAAGACCGAGGTCACGCGCCAGCTCGCGCGCATCCTGGGCATGGAGCTGCTGCGCTTCGACATGTCGGAGTATATGGAGCGGCACACGGTCTCGCGCCTGATCGGCGCCCCACCCGGCTATGTCGGCTTCGATCAGGGCGGGCTCTTGACCGAGCAGATCAACAAGCATCCGCATGCGGTGCTCCTGCTCGACGAGATCGAGAAGGCGCATCCCGATGTTTTCAACCTGCTCCTACAGGTGATGGATCACGGCACCCTGACCGACAACAACGGACGCAAGGCCGATTTCCGCAACGTGGTGCTGGTGATGACGACCAATGCCGGCGCCGAGGAGACCTCGCGCCGTTCGATCGGATTCACCGAACAGGATCACTCGACCGACGGCCTGGAGGCGCTCAAGCGCTATTTCACGCCCGAGTTCCGTAACCGACTAGATGCCATCGTGCAATTCGCGCCATTGAGTGAGGAGACCATCCTCCATGTGGTCGACAAGTTCATCTTCGAGCTGGAGCAGCAACTCGAAGAGAAGAAGGTCAGTCTGACCGTCGATCAAGAGGCGCGCCGCTGGCTGGCCGACACCGGCTATGACCCCAAGATGGGGGCGCGACCCATGGCGCGGGTCATCCAGCAGCATATCAAGAAGCCTCTAGCCAATGAGCTGCTGTTCGGCGAGCTGGTGAGCGGCGGCTCGGTGCGGGTCTTCATCCGGGACGGGCAGGTCGCCTTCGAGATCAATGGCGAGGTGCGCGCACTTTGAGCCGCCTTGCATGCGCAAGGATCCAGGAGGCGCCCTGGGGTCAGTAGCCTAGCAGCGGCTCCTCGACCCCAGTCGGGGTATTCTGATCGACCCAGGGATGGACGTTGAAGCCGGCCGTCTCGATCATGGCATCCCGGCCCTCGATGAAGCTCTGTTCCTGGACGATCACCCGATAGGCCTTGTTGAGCTGCATGGCGCGCCCGGGCGAGGCATAGAGCAGGACGCTGATGTCTTCACGCAACCGTTCGAGCATCTCGGGCCTGAGCTCGCCGTTGGCGTTGAAGAAACGCTCGCGCACCTCGCGGTTCTGGCGGAACTCGTCGCCCGCGCCATTGGCCGCGAGATAGAAGGCATATTCCGGCTCACCATCGCGCCGCTGCGGCTCGGGCAGACCCTTAAGTCCCCTCTGGCTCCAGTGATGCCAGCCGCGCTGGAAGCCGTCGGCCCCAAGGCGGCGCGGAAAGGCGAAGCTCGAATCCGTGGTCGCACCCAGCCCGCCGTGGCAGCCGACACAGAAGGCCAGTTCCTCATAGCTCTGCGGGCGCAACTGCCCCTCGGCATCCTCGATCAGTCCCGAATAGACCCAGCCCTGGTCATTGCTGACCCCAGACTCGATGTTGCCCCGAAAGACCCGTACCCGATCGGGGAAGTCGTGCCTCTCCTTGAACTCGGCGGCCTGGCGGCTGTCGAGTTCGGCATAGCTCATCCAATAACGTTTCTTGGCATGGCGCACCTCTTTCATGCGCGCGGCAAGCTGGTTGTCGCCTGAGTCATCGACATCGATATAGCGCACCGTATGCAGGAACTCGGTGCCCTCCGGATAGAGCCCGGCGGCCAGATGAACCCGCCCGGCGCGTTGTTCCGCAAGCGCCTGGCCGACGTACCACATCTGGCGTCCCTCGCGTGGCGCCCAGTCGTAGCGCACCCACTCGGCAGTGCCGAGGCGGCCATTGCGATCGAGATCGACCCCACCGAGCCTGATCTCGTCCACCGGCTCGATCGGGATGTCGCGCCGGCGGATCAGGGACTCGATGATGGCCAGATTGGTCTTGTAGACAGTGCGGTCGAATTCACCGGCCAGATTGCGTCGGAAAGGCTCGTCCAATCGGATCAGCACATCATCGGTCGAACCATTGGTCGGCCAGAAGGTGCCGACAAAGGGGTAATAGCCGAAGGCACGCCAGCCGGTCGGCCGACCCTCCGGATCGAGATCGAAGCCCTCGTCGTCGAAGCGGAAATAGGCATCTGGGATATAACCGTCCCAGCGGCCGTTGTCATCGTAGTCCCAGTCTTTCGGTAGTTCGGCCAGGCGCTGGGCGGGGATGATGCGGCCCTCGGCATCCAGATAGTTGCTCTGACGGATGTAGGCGCGCATCTCATCATCGCTGATCGCGGCCATCGCCGCACGCCGATCCTTGTAGAGATTCTTCCAGGGATTCTCTTCGGCCGGCGCCGGAAAGCTGAAGGTCAGTTGCAGGTCCTGGTCGTTGAGATAGTTGGGTGGCTGCGATTGGGTGTGACAGGCATAACAGGGATTGTGGACCCGACCCTGGCCGTCGATCGTCTTGGTGTAGCACTGGGAGACGATGTGGGGCGTTTCGTTCTTGAGGATCCGCTCATCGAGCCCGGCGCTCGGGGCGGAATCGGCCCAGGACAGACCGAGCAGGATGGACAGCATGGCGGGAAAGCAGGAGGGACATGACATGGCAGAGGTACCGATTGACGCGAACGGCCTTCATCCATCGAGGCAGAGGGCGAAAGCCCCCCTCCTCGCCTCGGACCGGCACGCGACCGATCCGAGGCGACCTGGGGAAGCCCCCCGACTTCAAATGCGAGCGGAGCTCACTTGTTCATGGCCGGGAAGACGAAGTAACCGGTGTAGCCCATGAGCTGCCCGGGTTCTTCGAGCTTGTCGGAATCCGACTCGCCATAGGGATGCTGGACGACCGACATCAGGTAGGCAAAGCCATTGATGTTGGGATAGAAGTAGGGTGAGGTGGTCTCAGAACCATAGGGTGTGGTCTGGATCCGGGTGAGCTGGCCTGAGGTCAGGTTGTACGCCCAGATCATGTCATTCTGATGGCCGGCCCCCGTGTCCTCGCCAATGAGGAGGGTATCATAGCCCGGCATATAGGTGATGTTGTCCGGGTTGGCAATGCCATTGAGATCGCACTTGTTGACCCCGTCATAGTCGGGCGACTCGGCACTGGCGCCATAATCCATGGTCAGCGGTTTGCCAGCGACGACCTGGAACATGTCCACGGCGGTGAAGTTCCCATCCAAGTGCAGCCCATAGACCGCGCCGCAGACATTGGCCTGACTCAGCCGGATGTGGTTTGGGCCACCGAGGTCATACTTGTCATAGGTTCCTTGGGCTCGACCGGCGCGGCTGTAGTCGAGCATGCCGCGATCGACCTCGGACATCGCCAGATAGAGTCGATTGCGATCCGGGTCATAGGTGATGCCCTCCATCTTGCGGAACTCGGTTGTGCCGCCCTGCATCGCCGCCCAACGGCGTGTCTCCAGGCGCGAGGCGATGTTTTCATCCATCCAGTTGATGTTGCCGTCCTGGTTGATGTCACGCAGCCTGAGACACTGATGACTACCGTCGTCATGCCCGGCGTTGATCGAGGTAAAGCCCTCAGGACAGCTCGGCTTGGCACCCTTGACCGCCGCGACCGGTTTGGCCTCGTCGAAGATGTCGGCGAAGCGATAGCGCTCGATCCAATCGCGGACCTCGTCGTTCGTGGTCCAACCGAGATAGACCCAGTTGAGCTTGGCCAGACCGGAACCTCGCGCATCCTTTTGATTCCACTGGGCGACCCAGAGCGCGCCCGCGCTCAGATCGCCTGGCCGGCTGGCGACGAAGCGGTAGAGACCGACGTTGGTCCCATCATCGGACAGATAGACGGTCTTGCCATCGGGCATCACATAACCGAGCTCGAGCGCGATGCGGCCCATGGCATAGTGCTTCTCGACCCGGACCGAGTCGAAGTTGTCGACTCGGACCTCGATCGGCCAGCCATAGTTATAGGGGTTCATCACCGCCCCAGCCTCCGCCGGCGTGGCATCAAAATAGGCCGCCATGGCGGCGTTGTAGTCGCTGATGGTGCCATCGCGCCACTGCTTGGCGTCCGGCTCATATTCTTCTGAACCCAGATGAGTGCCCCAGGGGGTGACGCTGCCGGCACAATGGACCCAGCCGCCCTTCAGAGACGAGAAATCGAGCGGGCGGGTGCGCAGCGCGGTCAGGTGTCCGTTGTTCGGATCCTGGGCAAGCTCGGTCAGATACATAGCACCCGGGCGCGACTCGAAGTGCGAGACCATGTAGAGCTTTCCATCGCTACCGTGCAGCAGCGAGGAGAAATCGTTGTCGTTGGAGATATAGGGCGAGCCGTCTTCGGCGAACAGCGGCTGGCCGTGGATGTCATAGAGCTGACCGAAACGGAATCCGTTCGGATCCAAGGCGCCGGTCTGGCCGGAACGCAGGATGAGGTTGTAGCCGAGATTGACCGTCACCCCATCGACGACCGCCTGGGGCGAGGTCAGGATCGCGCGCTTCTCGGCGTCCGTATGTGGGATCGGTGCCTCGCTAAAACTGATGGTGCCGGCAAAAGCCGATGCACCGCATCCAAACGCTAGAATCGTCGCTACCGTCTGTTTAACTAAAGACTCCATGTTGTGCTCCACGGGTTCGGAGTTGGGAAGGCTTGGACCTTATGAGCGCCAAAAGCATAGAGAGGTTTGATGACGCTTGGATGTCCATTGCGTGACGAATCCATGAGTCACCGGTCTAGACCCTTGGATCGAGCCTCCCATAAAGACCCACCAATCACTGTATGCCCCTTGATCAGTCGAAAATTCTTTGGGAGACCCTCCATGCCCATTGGCCACTTTAATCCTCCCGCTCGCACGCTCAAGGGGTCGGGGCCTGCCGATGTCCATCGGCGTGTGCGTTCTGCCCTGGCCTGCCCGACCATCGGTCATCTCGATCCGGCCTTTGTCGGAGGGATGGACGAGGTGGCGGCGGCGCGCGACTTGCCCGATCGTTCGGCTTGAGGGCTGCGCGGCGTGTTCGTGCGCAATCGCCATCATTTCGGCGTACGTCTGGTCTTGGCGATCGGGGCGATGGCGCTCTTCGTCCTTGGCTATCAGTGGGGCAATCAGTACAGATTCGGCTCCACCGCGCCCCCCGAGATCCGGGGCGTCCTGATCCAGCCGCCGGGCGAGATCCCGGAGTTCGGCCTGCGCGACCCATTCGGGCGGTCGGTCGGACGCGCGGATCTGGTCGGCAGCTGGACCCTGCTGGCGTTTGGGGATCTCGCCGAGGCCACGGGGCAGCGTGCCGCGCAACGCCTGATCGAGACCCGCAACCGGCTCTCTGATCGACCCGAGCTGATCGAGAGGCTCCAGTTGATACTGGTCCAGACCAGCGAGCGGTTGGAGCTGGCACGCGACTTCGCCCGTCTCTCGCCAGTGTTACGACCGCTTGCCGGGCCGCCCGAGTCGATCGCGCCACTGCATGAAGGACTGGGGTTGGTAAGCGGGGTTGGACCCATGCTGTTCGTGATCGGTCCCGACGCGCGGCTACGCGCCATCCTGCCCGAGACCGAGAGCGGCGCCGCCATGGCCGAAGATGTCAAGGCGTTGATGGCGAGTGATCGGATCAGCGTTTCAGCATCTCCATCACTACCGCGGCCATGAGCTTGGACTTTGCGAGGCTGAGTTTGACCGGCGCTGGGGTCGAGCGCGGTTTGGCGGCTGGCGGGTGTTGACTTCAGGTGCTGAGTGGTGGGATGAGCAGCTGGGTTGGTCTTCGGCAGAGCACGTCCAGGATTTATGTCCGTCGGTCAGGTCAAGACCAGATTGTCGCGATGGATCAGTTCCTCGTCGTCGAGATAGCCGAGGATCTGTTCAAAATGGGCCGAGGGATGACCAAGGATGCGCTTGGCCTCGTCGGCGTCATAGTTGACCAGTCCGCGCGCGATTTCGCGCCCGGCCTCGTCGATACAGATCACGACCTCGCCACGGTTGAAGCGCCCCTGTACCGCCTTCACGCCCACCGCCAACAGACTGGTGCCCTTCTCGCGCAGCGCCCGTACAGCGCCCTCGTCCAGTACCAGCCGACCACGTGCCTGGAGATGACCGGCCAGCCACTGCTTGCGTGCTGCCTGTGCCTCTTGGTCGGGGATCAGCAGCGTGCCGACAGATTCACCTGCACCGATACGGTTCAAGACCTGCTCGCTTCGCCCAGGCGCGATGATGGTCGGCGTCCCCGAGCGCGCCGCTAGACGGGCGGCGCGTACCTTGGTGACCATGCCGCCGGTGCCGAGCCCGGTGACGCTGCCGCCGGCGACCTGATCGAGCAGCGGATCACTGACCCAGGTCTCTGAGATCAGCTTGGCGTTGGGATTGTGGCGCGGATCCTGGTCGAAAAGCCCGTCCTGATCGGTGAGCAGGATCAGTAGATCGGCCTCGATCAGATTGGCGACCAGTGCGGCCAGGGTGTCGTTGTCGCCGAAGCGCAGTTCGTCGGTCGCGACTGTGTCGTTTTCGTTGATGACCGGGATCACACCGAGCTTGAGCAGCGTGCGCAATGTGCTCCGGGCATTGAGATAGCGCGAGCGATTGGATAGATCATCGCGCGTCAGCAGGACCTGGGCGGTGTGGAGCCCGCGTGCCTGAAAGCAATCCTCATAGGCCCGCACCAGACCCATCTGACCGATGGCCGCGGCCGCTTGCAGCTCGTGCAGGGCCTTGGGCCGCTGGCGCCAACCCAAGCGGGCCATCCCCTCGGCCACGGCGCCGGAGGAGACCAGCACGATCTCGTGGCCGGCCTGGCGGCGTGTGCTCATCTGCTCGACCCAGGGGGCCAGCCTGGCGCGTTCCAGGCCCTGGCCGTCGCGCGTCAGAAGCGCGCTGCCGATCTTGACCACCCAACGCCGCGTCTCTGGAATCCTGTCTCGCGAGATCATGCTGCACCGCGTTCAGCCTTTGAAGTTGTCATATTGGGTTTCAGTCCAGCGGATGCCAGTCGCCGATTGCCGCGGTGTCGAATCCGTCCCATTCGGACAGCTCCAGCGCTGACTGGAGTGAGGTGGGCTCAGACCCCGTCTTGAGTGCCTCCAGGCGATGCATCAGATCTTTGACGAGCGTCTCGGTCCCGGCACCGGTGAGCGCCGAGACGCTATAAACCGGACCACGCCAATCGAGCCGTGCGACGATCTCAGCGCGTCGCGCTTCATGGTCTTCCGGTTCGAGAAGATCCATCTTGTTGAGCACCAGCCAGCGTTCTTTGTCTAGCAACCCGGCACCGAAGGCCGCCAGCTCGGCCTCAATCTTGCGCACCTGATCGACTGGATCCTGGCGCGCATCGAGCGGGGCGACATCGACCAGGTGCAGCAGCAGGCGCGTGCGTGACAGATGCTTCAGGAAGTGAAGCCCCAGCCCTGCCCCTTCGGCCGCCCCCTCGATCACACCTGGGATATCGGCGATCACGAAACTGCGCCGCGCCCCGACCCGCACCACACCCAGATTCGGATAGAGCGTGGTGAAGGGATAGTCGGCGACCTTGGGTCGAGCACTGGAGACCTGGCGGATCAACGACGACTTACCCGCATTCGGGAAACCGAGCAACCCTACATCGGCCAGCAGGATCAGCTCGAGAAACAGATCACGCCGCTCGCCCGGTGTACCTGGCTTAGACTGACGCGGCGCCCGGTTGGTACTCGATTTGTAACGTGCATTACCGATGCCGTGAAAACCGCCCTGCGCCACCAGCAGCCGCTGCCCAGGCTCGAGCAGTTCGCCGATCAGCTCCCTGGTCGCCCGATCGAAGACGCGGGTACCGACCGGAACCGGAACCAGCAGATCTCGCCCACTGCGTCCGGTCATGTGTCTGCCCTTGCCGTTTTCACCGCGCTCGGCGCGATGCCTGCGCAGATAGCGAAAATCGACCAGGGTGTTGATGTTGTTGTCGGCGATCAGATAGACGCTGCCGCCGTCGCCGCCATCACCGCCGTCCGGCCCCCCCTTGGGGAGGTACTTCTCACGGCGAAAGCTCACACAGCCGTCCCCACCATCGCCGGCCTCGACCCAAATCACGGCCTCGTCGACGAATTTCATAGACCCTCCGCAAGGAAACCCGCGACTTGAGCCGCGGGAGGAATTGCGGGCGCGCGAAGTGCGCCATGTGGTGTATAATGCACCGCAAGTGTGGTCTCCGGGCGCACGCAGACTGCAACGCCAGTCGAAACCTGGCCCGGATTGGCAGTGGAGCCCCGCTGCCAAGGGCGGCTGTAAACACGCCCAATGTTGGGGATGCGGTCAACCATGTTTGCTGCGTCTTACAATAAAGCCTTCGACTTCAGTCGAGGGTTGTTTACCGTGTTGATCTCGAAAAAGAAAAAGCCTCGCCCATGGGACGAGGCTTCGCAAGCGGCGCGCACAGCCCGATCGAGACAGGCCGCAAGGGCCCTTAAAGGGCTGTTGCGGCAGGCCGCGCACCGATGCGAGTGCGCTCAGGCGTTCTCAACGATGACGAACTTGCGGTTCTTCGGACCCTTGGTCACGAATTTCACCACACCGTCGGTTAGCGCAAACAGGGTATGATCCCTACCGCAACCGACATTGACGCCGTTGTGGAAGCGGGTGCCGCGCTGACGCACGATGATGCCGCCTGCACGGATCCGTTGGCCGCCGAAGACCTTGACGCCCAGTCGCTTGGATTCGGAATCGCGGCCGTTGCGCGAACTGCCGCCTGCCTTTTTGTGTGCCATGGATGCTGACTCCTCAGCCGGCGTTGATACCGGTGATCTTGACCGCCGTAAACCACTGACGATGGCCTTGGCGCTTCATATAATGCTTGCGACGACGGAACTTGATAATCCTGACCTTTTTGGCGCGACCGTGCGACTCGACGGTCGCCGTCACCTTGACGCCGGCCAGATAGGGCTTGCCGACCTTGACATCCTCGCCATCGGCCACCATCAAGACCTGTTCGAAATCGATACTGTCGCCGGCCTCGGCGGTCAGTTTTTCGATCTTGACCGTGTCACCTTCGGAAACCCGGTATTGTTTGCCACCGGTTTGAATGACCGCGTACATCTTTTGAAGATCCCCAGCTGTTCGGATAGGGCCGACCCTAGACGTCGGAACCAAAGTGCCCAATCTAATCAAAAAATTCCCCTTTGGTCAACGCCGGAATCGGATCATGGTCTGCAACTGTCTAAATGTCGGCCGGCCATCGACCGGAGTCGCCAAATTGCGTACCCTTCACCAAGCTGACGGGTGGGATGCCTGGCTTGACAGTCCTTCATCCGCGCCCCTAGCATCCGCCGCCATTCCACGATAGATCCTAGACACGCATGGACCTTTCCAGGATTCGACAACCCGTCGCCGAGGACGCCAAGGCCGTCGACGCCTTGATCCTGCGTCGACTCCAATCCGACGTGGTGCTGATCAATCAGATCGGGCATTACATCGTCAACAGCGGCGGCAAGCGGCTGCGTCCGCTCTCGGTGCTACTCGCCGCACGCGCCTGCGGCTATACCGGTGAGCGCCATATCGATCTCGCAGCCATCGTGGAGTTCATCCACACCTCGACCCTGCTGCACGACGACGTGGTCGACGGCTCACAACTGCGGCGTAATCGCGAGACCGCCAACGTGGTCTGGGGCAACGACGCCAGCGTCCTGGTCGGCGATTTCCTCTACTCGCGCTCGTTCGAGATGATGGTCGAGGTTGGCAGCATGCGGGTGATGGAAGTGCTGGCGCACGCGACCAACCGCATCGCCGAGGGTGAGGTCTTGCAATTGCTCAACGAACGCGATCCGGACACGGACGAGGCGCGCTACATGGAGGTCATCCGCCGCAAGACCGCAACCCTGTTCGAGGCCGGCACCCGGCTCGGTGCCGTGCTTGCCGAGTCGCCGCCCGAGATCGAGGACGCCATCGGCGAATACGGACTCTGTCTCGGCATCGCCTTCCAGCTTGTAGACGACGCGCTCGACTACAGCCTTGACAATGCCGAGCTGGGCAAGAACGTCGGCGACGACCTCGATGAGGGCAAGCCGACCCTGCCGATCATCCGCGCCATGCAGGTTGGGGCTCCCGAGCAGCGCGCCCTGCTGCGCGAGGCCATCGTGCATGGTGGACGCGATCGCATCGAGTCCGTCACGGCGGCGATTGCGTCCACCGACGCAATCGACTACACTATTCAGCTTGCACAGTCATACGCGGCACGGGCCAAGCAGGCACTCAAACCCCTAACGGCCTCGCCCGCGTGCGACGCACTCATCATGCTGGCGGATTTTGCCGTCGCACGCACGTATTGATGGCGTCAATCATCCACGGGGTGTAGCTCAGCTTGGTAGAGCGCTGTCTTCGGGAGGCAGAAGTCGCAGGTTCAAATCCTGTCACCCCGACCAAATTTCCTAAAGATACAATCAACCGGCCTTGGCCGGTTTTTTTATTTGTGTCTTCGTCAATAACGCCTTCCATCGTATCTCGGTCGTCGAGGAGAGCCTGATGCGCTTTCATCATCCACCCCGTCGGAACCCCGACCCAGGGCTTGGGCTTGCCGCCCAGGCGGCATTGGGCATCATCTGGCTGGTCGCCCTGAGCGGTTGTGCCGAACGCGCTGATCCCATGATCGATCTATCCGGCCCGACCATGGGTACCTATTACTCGGTCAAGATTGCCCGCCCACCAGTCGGGTTGAGTGCCGAGACCCTGGAGCCTGAGTTGACCCGAATACTCGCTGAAGTCAGCGCCGAGATCTCAACCTATGATCCGAACTCAGAACTGTCACGCCTCAACGCCAATCCCAGCACCGACTGGATCCCGGTCTCCGAGCATCTGCTTACCGTCATGGCCGAGGGTCAACGCCTCGCGGATCTGACCAATGGGGTCTATGACGTGACCATCGGTCCGCTAGTCAATCTCTGGGGCTTCGGTCCCGAGCCTCGCTCCGACCACCTGCCTACCGAGGCTGAGATCCAGGCCGCGCGCGAACGGATCGGCTATCAAAAGCTCGAGCTGCGCGATGCGCCGCCTGCCGTGCGCAAGGCACGCGGCGATCTCTACATCGACCTCTCCTCACTCGGCGAGGGCTATGGCGTTGACCGAATCGCCGAGTGGCTGGAGTCGCGCGGCGTCACGGATTACATGGTCGCCATCGCCGGCACAATCCGCGCCAAGGGATTTAACGCCAAGGGCCAACCCTGGGCCATCGCCATTGAACAACCCCTGCCCGAACGCCGTGCCGTGCATCGTGTCATCGCGGTTTCGGACCGCGCGATCTCGACCTCGGGCGACTATCGCAACTTCTTCGAGAAGGACGGTAAGCGCTACTCGCACGAAATCGACCCCATGACCGGCACCCCGGTCGATCGCCAACTCGGCTCGGTCACCGTGATCGGCGATGTCGGAATGATCGTGGATGGCCTGGCCACAGCGCTCATGGTTCTGGGTGAGAAACGCGGCCCGGCGCTGGCCGAGATCCAGGGAATCGCGGCCTATTTCATCCTGCGCGAGGGCGAGACGTTCCGGGGGATCGCGTCGAGCGCGTTCCAGACCTATCTGGACGCCGCCGCTGCAACGCCTACCGAGCATTGACAAAATAAAGACGAGCCTAGACACCGCCCGAGCGGAACAGGGCAAATTCTTTGTGTTAAAGTTCCGTGCCGTTTTTTGGCGGCATATCGGTTCGTCCGCTGCCTTATTTCAGACGTTGCGATTGCCGCCACCCTTGATCGGCCCACTCCAACGCTATAACCCATAAACGGGGGGATACGTATGTCGACAGACTTTGTTCTTTGGCTCGCCATCGGCTCTGGGGGCCTGGCCATCGCCTTCGGCCTTGCGGTCGTGGCCTGGATCACATCCCAGTCCGCCGGTTCCGAACGGATGCAGGAAATCGCCGCTGCCGTCCAGACCGGCGCGCGCGCCTATCTCAATCGTCAGTACACCACCATCGGTCTAGTAGGAGCAGGACTCTTCATCGTGCTCTGGCTGCTCCTTGGTCTGGCTACGGCGGGTGGGTTCGCCATCGGTGCCATCCTCTCGGGCCTGGCCGGCTATATCGGCATGAACGTATCGGTGCGCGCCAATGTCCGGACCGCCCAAGCCGCCACCAATGGCCTCGAATCGGCCTTGGCCATCGCCTTCCGTGGCGGTGCCGTGACAGGGATGCTGGTAGTTGGTCTAGGGCTACTGGGTGTCGCCGGCTACTTCCTATATCTGGGCGCCGATGAGTCTGCGCTGCATGCCCTGGTGGGACTGGCATTCGGCGGTTCCTTGATCTCTATCTTCGCCCGCCTCGGCGGCGGTATCTTTACCAAGGGTGCGGACGTCGGCGCCGACCTAGTCGGCAAGGTCGAGGCCGGCATCCCGGAGGACGATCCACGCAACCCGGCAGTGATCGCCGATAACGTCGGCGACAACGTCGGCGACTGCGCCGGCATGGCCGCCGACCTATTCGAGACCTATGCGGTCACCATCATCGCGACCATGGTCTTGGGGGGACTGATGTTCAAGGGGGCCGATGGCAGCCTGGCCATGAACTATGTCACCTATCCCCTGGCACTGGGTGCCGCCTCCATCATCGCCTCACTGATCGGGGCCTTCTTCGTCAAGGCCAACGAGGGCGGCAAGATCATGCATGCACTCTATCGCGGTATGGCGGTCGCCGGGGGGCTGGCCTTCATCTTCTTCGCCATCATCACCGCCCTGGTCATGGGCTGGTCGCAGTTCCTGCCGCTGTTATTCTGCGCCCTGATCGGCCTGGGTCTGACGGCCGCGCTCATGTTCATCACCGAGTACTACACGGCGACCGAATACCCGCCGGTCCAGTCGGTGGCCGCCGCCTCGCAGACAGGACATGCCACCAACATCATCGCTGGCCTTGCGGTCTCGATGAAGTCCACCGCCCTGCCGGTGCTTGCGGTCTGTACCGCCATCTGGGCCGCGTATCTGGCCGCCGGACTCTATGGCATCGCCATCGCTGCCACCGCCATGCTGTCGATGGCCGGGATGGTGGTCGCACTCGACGCCTATGGTCCGATCACTGACAACGCCGGCGGCATCGCCGAGATGTCGGGCCTGCCCAGCGAGGTGCGCAAGATCACCGATGCACTGGATGCGGTCGGCAACACCACCAAGGCCGTGACCAAGGGCTATGCTATCGGTTCAGCGGGTCTGGCGGCCCTGGTACTCTTCGCCGACTACACCCATAACCTGGAGGTCGCCGGCAAGATCCAGCAGTTCGCGCTCGCGGATCCGGCGGTCATCATCGGACTCTTCATCGGCGGTCTGGTACCCTATCTGTTCGGCGCCATGGCGATGGAGGCGGTCGGGCGCGCCGCAGGTTCAGTGGTCATCGAGGTGCGTCGCCAGTTCAGCGAGATCAAGGGCCTCATGGAGGGTACGGCCAAGCCGGACTATTCGCGCGCCGTGGATCTGCTGACCCGGGCGGCGATCAAGGAGATGGTCGTGCCCTCGCTCTTGCCGATCCTGGTACCGATCGCCGTCGCTATCGGTATCAACATCCTGATGGGCGATGGCGCCGGGATCCGCGCGCTCGGTGGGATGCTGATCGGGACCATCGTCACCGGTCTGTTCGTCGCCATCTCGATGTGCACCGGCGGCGGGGCCTGGGACAACGCCAAGAAGTACATCGAAGAGGGCAACTTTGGCGGCAAGGGCTCTGAGCCCCACAAGGCCGCAGTCACGGGCGACACCGTCGGCGACCCTTACAAGGACACCGCCGGCCCGGCCATCAACCCGCTGATCAAGATCATCAACATCGTGGCGCTGCTCCTGGTGCCCCTGCTCTGATCGCAACCCAGCCCCTGTAAAACGAGGCGCGGCCTGGGCCGCGCCCCGACCTTGGGCCTCTAGTGTGGCTTTGGAGGCAAGTATCCGGAAATGCACCGGATCGAGTGATTTTGAGGCATAAAAAATCCCCGCATCTTTTGGATACGGGGATTTTCAATGCTTATGTTTGGCTCCCTGGGACGGGCTCGAACCGCCGACCTAGTGATTAACAGTCACCCGCTCTACCGACTGAGCTACCAGGGAATGGTATGAGCTCTTTATAGTGCGGTACATACCGACCGGCGTCAAGCGTTTTTTACCGCCTGCTCGATTCGATCCAGCGCCCGCTCCAGGACCTCGCGGCTGGTGGCGATCGACAGCCGCAGATATCCACCCAACCCGAACGCCGAACCGGGCACCACAGCAACGCCCGCCTTCTCGATCAGAAACTCGGCGAGTTCCAGATCGTTGTGAACCCCCTCCAGACGCTCGATCAACGCTTGCACCTTCGGGAACACATAGAAAGTTCCATCGGTCGGCAGACACTCGATGCCCGGGATCCTGTTGAGCCGATCGACCACCAAGTCATGCCGTTCCATGAACGCCTTGACCATCATCCCGATACAGTCCTGCGGGCCTTCCAGCGCAGCCTGGGCCGCCACCTGGGAGATCGAGGTCGGGTTGGAGGTGCTCTGCGACTGGACCTTGGACATCGCCTTGATGATGGGCGCCGGTCCGCCTGCATAGCCGATCCGCCAGCCCGTCATCGCATAGGCCTTGGATACGCCGTTGAGTACCAGGGTCCGCGGCACCAGATCCGGGCAGGCATTGAGGATGTTGACGAAGGGCGCCGAACTCCAACGGATATGCTCATACATGTCGTCGGTCGCGATGATCACCTTTGGGAAATCACGCAACACCTCACCCAGCGCCTCCAGCTCTTCACGGCTATACATCATCCCGGTCGGATTGGATGGGCTATTGATGACCACCAGCCGGGTCTTGTCGTTCATCGACCCCTTGAGCTGGGCCGGTGTGATCTTGAACGACTGCGCCGCACCCGCCTGGATGAACACAGGCGCGCCACCAGCCAGCAACACCATGTCTGGATAAGACACCCAATAGGGTGCCGGGATCACGACCTCGTCACCCGGATCGAGCAGTGCCTGGGCTAGATTGAAGAAACTCTGCTTGCCGCCACAGGAGACCAGGATCTGCTCCGGTGTGTAGTCCAAACCATTCTCGCGCTTGAATTTGGCGACGATGGCACGCTTGAGCTCTGGCGTACCATCGACGGCGGTGTATTTGGTAAAACCGGACTCGATGGCGTGGACGGCTGCGGCCTTGATGTGCTCGGGGGTATCAAAGTCCGGCTCCCCGACCCCGAGCCCGATCACATCGCGACCCTCGGCACGCAGTGCGGCGGCGCGGGCAGTGATGGCAAGGGTCGGAGAGGGTTTGACGGATTGGACACGGGCAGCGAGCTTGATGGTCATGGAGCAGAATACCTGGATGGCGCTGATGGCTGGATTCGTGATTGAGGACTCACAATAATAACGAATCCCAGGCTGTCCGACACGCGAATCGAGCGCCGCACCCGCCCCGAGGTTTCCCGGCATGTCCAATCCGTCCAGTCTCGCCTTCGAACTCGTCAGTCCCTTTGCCCCGGCCGGCGATCAGCCCGAAGCCATCCGCCGTCTGATCGAGGGCCTAAACGACGGCGAGGCTGGTCTAACACTGCTCGGCGTGACCGGTTCGGGCAAGACCTTCACCATCGCCAATGTCATCGCCCAGGTGCAGCGCCCGGCGCTCATCCTCGCGCCCAACAAGACGCTCGCCGCCCAGCTCTATGGCGAGATGCGCGAGTTCTTCCCGCGCAACGCGGTGGAGTATTTCGTCTCCTATTACGACTACTACCAGCCCGAGGCCTATGTCCCGGCGACCGACACCTATATCGAGAAGGACGCGTCGATCAACGAGCATATCGAGCAGATGCGCCTGTCGGCGACCAAGGCGCTGCTCGAGCGGCGCGACGTCATCATTGTCGCCACCGTTTCCTCTATCTATGGTCTGGGCGATCCCGAGGCCTATCTGAAGATGGTGTTGATCCTCAAGCGCGGCGAGCGCATCGACCAGCGCGCCATCCTGCGCCGACTCGCCGAGCTGCAATACACCCGCAACGAGATCGAACTGGCGCGCGGCACCTATCGCGTGCGCGGCGATGTGATCGACATCCACCCGGCCGAGTCCGACAATGAGGCGCTGCGGATCACCCTGTTCGATGACGAGATCGAGACTTTGTCGCTGTTCGATCCCCTGACCGGCGAGGCACGGCGTCAGGTCTCGCGCTACACCGTGTTTCCCAAGACACACTATGCCACGCCACGCGAGACCATCCTCAAGGCCGTCGATCTCATCAAGTCGGAACTCAAGGAACGGCTTGAGTGGTTGCGCGCCAACGGCAAGCTGGTCGAGGCCCAGCGGCTCGAGCAACGCACCCTGTTCGATCTGGAGATGATGCTGGAGGTCGGCTACTGCCAGGGGATCGAGAACTACAGCCGCTATCTCTCTGGGCGCCAGCCGGGCGAGCCGCCACCGACCCTCTATGACTATCTGCCGCCCGATGCGATCCTGATCATCGATGAGAGCCATGTCACCGTACCCCAGCTCGGCGGCATGTATCGGGGCGATCGCTCGCGCAAGGAGACCCTGGTCGAATATGGCTTTCGTCTGCCCTCGGCGCTCGACAACCGTCCGCTCCGCTTCGAGGAGTTCCGGGCACGTCAACCGCAGACCATCTATGTCTCGGCGACCCCGCGCGCCTTTGAGATCGAGCACTCGGGTGCGGTGATTGAACAGCTGGTGCGCCCGACTGGTCTGGTCGATCCTGAACTCGAGGTGCGCCCGGCGTCGACTCAGGTCGAGGATCTGCTGTCCGAGATCGGTCCGCGCCTGGCCGTCGGTGAACGGGTGCTGGTGACGACGCTCACCAAGCGCATGGCCGAAGATCTCACTCAGTATCTCGACGCGCACGGCGTCCGGGTCCGCTATCTGCACTCAGACATCGACACCGTCGAGCGGGTCGAGATCATCCGCGATCTACGACTCGGGGTCTTCGATGTGCTGGTCGGGATCAATCTGCTGCGCGAAGGTCTGGACATGCCCGAGGTGTCTTTGGTCGCGATCCTGGATGCCGACAAGGAGGGCTTTCTGCGTTCGACCGATTCGCTGATCCAGACCATCGGGCGGGCGGCGCGCAATGCCAACGGCAAGGCGATCCTCTATGCCGACCGCGTCACCGAGTCGATGCGACGCGCCATCGTGGAGAGCGAGCGCCGCCGCGCCAAGCAGATCGGGGCGAATAGGGCCCGGGGCATCACGCCCCAGACCATCCGCAAGGCGGTCGCCGATATCCTGGAGGCCCATACCCCTGGCGCGCCGCTGCCGGCGCGTGAATATGCCAAGGTCGCCGAGCAGATGGCCGAATATGGTCGCCTCACGCCCCAACAGTTGGCCAAGCGCATCAAGGCGCTGGAGAAACAGATGTACCAGCACGCCAAGGATCTGGAGTTCGAGCAGGCCGCCGCCATCCGCGACCAGATCCGCGCCTTGCAGAGACAGGGGTTGGCGGCATGAAGCCTAGACCCAGTCTGGCCGTAGCGATGATGCTGGGATGGGGTCTCTGTCTGGCAGAACCACCCGTCGTACTCGGTTATCGGGTGGTGGCGAGCTATCCGCATGACCCGACGGCCTTCACTCAGGGCTTGGTCTTCAGCGATGGCTGGCTCTATGAGAGCACCGGCCAGTATGGTCGCTCGGCCCTACGGCGAATCGATCTCGACACCGGGCGCATAGAGCAGGAGTTCCGGCTCGCCGACGATCTCTTTGGCGAGGGGCTTAGTGTCTGGCAAGGGCGCCTGGTTCAGCTCACCTGGCGCGAGCGGTTGGGGATCGTCTATGACGCCCGGACCTTCGAGCGACTGGAGACCTTCAGCTACCAGGGTGAGGGCTGGGGTCTGACCCAAGATGGTCGCCACTGGATCATGAGCGACGGCACGGACGAGCTGCGCTTTCTCGATCCCGAGACCCGGCAGGTCATACGCCGGCTGAAGGTCAGGCTCGGTGCGCGTCCAGTGTATCGGCTCAACGAGCTCGAATACATCGAGGCCAGACTCTGGTCCAACGTCTGGGGCAGCGATCATCTGGTGCAGATCGCACCCGAGACCGGACAGGTGACCGCCACACTCGACCTGAGCAGGCTCTATCCACCCGATGAGCGATCAAGCCCAGAAGCGGTCCTAAACGGCATCGCCTATGACCCAAGCACCGGGCACCTGTTCGTCACTGGCAAATACTGGCCCCGACTCTACGAGATCCTCATCAAGGAATGAGCTCCTGAAATCGGGATAAGAGTGCGCCCGTGCCGGGCGTACAGAAAAAGGCCAGGCATTATGCCTGGCCTTTTTCATCGAGCTTGGTGTCGGGCTTACTTGGACTCGGACTGAGCCGGAGCCGCCGGAGCAACGGGTGCACCGTAGGGAGCGGCATAAGGGAAGGCGTAAGGATAGCCGGCGCCATAGTAGGGATAGCCGCCCCAACCATAGGGATAGCCCCACCAGGGACCATAGTAGTCATAGTAACGGTTCCAACCGCGACCGTAACCACGACCGCCGCCGCTCATGCTCAGGTTGAAGTCGCCGTAACCATCACCGAAGAAGTCATCCATCCAATCACCCCAGCTATTACCCCAGCCCGGTCCGCCCCAGCGCGGACCCCACCAGGCAGAGGCAGTAGCGGAAACGCCCAACAGGGCGGCGACGGCAGCAGCAGTAGCAAGCTTTTTCATCTGTTATCTCCGATCATTTTGTCGTTGGCAGCAAGCGTGGCCAGAACTGCATCGACCACGGGTAAAGTCTATATTAGAAAATGATTAAATAAGAAATTTTATTTAACGATCGAATTGATAAAAATCATAGATGATGATGATCGAAATGTCTAGCCTGGTTCTGGCTGGTCTTGTTTGAAGACTGGCCAAGCCAGTCAAGACACGCCCGTCGCCGCTCAGCAAGGCCACAGCCACCGCCGGACCTCTGTTAGATCGTCCCAGACCCTGGCCTTTTGCTCGGGTGAGCGCAGCAGATAGGCCGGGTGATAGGTCACGCGCACCGGGATGTGCGTCGGACCATGCTCGAACCAGCGACCACGCAGTCGACCGACCGGGGTGTCGGTCTTGAGCAGATACTGGGCTGAGACCCGCCCTACGGAGAGGATGACCCTGGGTTCGATCAATGCCACCTGACGCTGCAAATAGGCTTGACAGGCCAGCACCTCGTCCGGCCTGGGATCGCGATTGCCGGGCGGACGGCACTTGAGCACATTGGCGATATAGACCTGCTCGCGGCTGAAGCCGATCGCCGCCAGCATCCTGTTTAGTAGTTGCCCCGCCCGCCCAACGAAGGGTTCGCCCTGGCTGTCCTCATCTGCCCCTGGCGCCTCACCGATGACCATCAGATCCGCGTGCCGATCGCCGACACCAAAGACGGTCTTGGTGCGTGTCTCCCAGAGTCGGCAGGCATGACAGTCACGCACGGCGGCCTCGAGGGCGTCCCAGTCCATACGCTCGATCGGGTCCACCGTCTCGGTGTGCGCGATCAAAACCGGTTTGGCTTCGATCGCCTTAGGGCTGGCGAACGAGGGCGCACGACGTTCCCAGAGGCTCACGCCCATGGCCTCCAAATAGGCGCGGCGACGCCATTCCTCCAGTGGTCGCTTAGACATCGGACGCCTGCGGATGGGCGCGCTTCGCCGGATGGAGGATCTTGTTGCAGGCGTTGATATAGGCCTTGGCCGAGGCGACCAGGATGTCGGTATCCGCGCCCTGGCCATTGACGATGCGACCGCCCTTTTCTAGCCGCACCGTGACCTCGCCCTGGGCATCGGTCCCGCTGGTGATGGCGTTGACCGAGTAGAGCTTGAGCGTCGAACCGCTCTGGACGATCCCCTCGATCGCCTTGAAGGTCGCATCGACCGGGCCACTGCCGGCGGACGTACCCGAACGTTCCTCGCCATCGAGCGCGAGCACCAGGGATGCGCTCGGGGTCTCGCCCGTTTCGGAACAGACGCGCATCGAGATCAGCTTGACGCGCTCGTTGGCCGTCTCTAGCGTGGCCTCGGTCACCAGGGCCTGGAGATCCTCGTCAAAGATCTCGTGCTTCTTGTCGGCCAGCTCCTTGAAGCGGGCGAAGGCGGCGTTCAGCTCTTCCTCGGAACTCAGCACCACGCCCAGCTCCTGCAGACGCGCGCGGAAGGCATTGCGGCCCGAGTGTTTGCCGAGCACCATACGGTTCTCGCTCCAACCCACGTCCTGGGCGCGCATGATTTCATAGGTTTCGCGATGCTTGAGGACACCATCCTGATGGATGCCGGACTCATGTGCGAAGGCATTGGCGCCGACCACGGCCTTGTTTGGCTGGACCGCGAATCCGGTGATGCCAGAGACCAGGCGCGAGCAGTTCATGATTTGGGTGGTGTCGAGCCGGGTGTCGCAGTCGAACAGATCCCGACGGGTACGGACTGCCATCACGATCTCTTCCAGCGCCGCGTTGCCGGCACGCTCACCCAGCCCGTTGATGGTGCACTCGACCTGGCGCGCCCCGTTGCGCACGGCAGCGAGCGAATTGGCCGTCGCCAGCCCCAGATCGTTGTGACAGTGGACCGAGAAGATCGCCTTGTCGGCATTCGGGATCCGCGCACGCAGGGTGGCGATCAACGCGCCGAATTGATCCGGGATGTTGTAGCCAACGGTGTCGGGGATATTGACCGTGCGCGCGCCGGCGTCGATCACCGCCTCCAGCACCCGGCACAGGAAGTCGATCTCGGAGCGTCCCGCATCCTCGGGCGAGAACTCGACGTCGTCGATCAGGTTGCGCGCGCGCTTGACGGCGTAGACGGCCCGTTCCAGTACCTGATCCGGGGTCATCCGCAGTTTCTTCTCCATGTGGATGGGCGAGGTGGCGATGAAGGTATGGATGCGTCCGGCATTGGCGTGTCTGAGCGCCTCGCCAGCACGATCGATGTCGGCGTCGAGCGCCCGCGCCAGGCCGCAGACCCGGCTATCCTTGATCGTCTCGGCTACGGCCTTGACCGCCTCGAAGTCGCCCGGACTGGCGATCGGGAAGCCAGCCTCGATGACATCGACCCTGAGCTTTTCGAGCGCCTTGGCGATGCGTACCTTCTCGTCGCGCGTCATCGAGGCGCCTGGGCTCTGTTCGCCGTCGCGCAGCGTGGTATCGAAGATGATTAGATGGTCTTTGGCGCTCATGATGGGGTCTCTGTGATCCGTGATCAGCGTTGGTGTGAATCTGTGGGTTATTCTGGCGATCGGCAAGTGCCGGTGCTTGAGTTCGGCCCGGTTTGCTGCTAATCCTGCCGCATTCGCCGCCGGGGGCCAACTCCAATGACGCCCGATTGGCATGATCGCGCACGGCTCCGCTTCGACACGCCCATCGTCCTGATCGGATCGTATCGAGGAACCGCGGGTGGTCTCGGTGCGTTTCGCCGACAGCATAAGCGAAGGCCGGCGCGCCTGGGCGCAGGGACGGACGGTACCTGCGCATGAACCGGTAAGATCCATCGCGGGCTTGATCAACCGCACTGCCAAACTGTTGACCTGGTGCGCGACACGCCTCGGCCTTCAGGCCGTTGAAGGATCGCACGGGCACCGTAGGCGTCCCTTGGACGATCGATGTGGTGTCTGCTGCTGTTCGATATACTGGCGCACGATGGAGATCGGCGCACCACCACAGGATGAGGCGAAGGAAGACGGCGACCCGCATATTTACCTATGCAACGTATCCAAGCCTTACAAATACGAGTGATGCCGAACGGCGACCAGCCACCTGCCCGCGCGCAGCGCGCGGGCAGGTGGGCAGGCGCAGTCCTGCCGCCAGCAGTAGGAACCCACCGAAGCGACCCATCCGGGCTCGATGCCGGGATGAGCGCCGCAGGAATCCCCCGGCTTTAGGCGGGGGAGGATGTCAACCAGACCCTTTGATCTTTGGAGTGCTGAGCGAGAGGGCCTCCGGGCCGCCTGGAGGCACTCCAGCCAGCTGGGATCGGTTGAGGCGGCGATGTCTCTGGAGGTTCAGACCCGGCTCTCGGTCTCGCGTCCGCTGTTCTATCCGAGCGACGGCACGGGCGATGCCCGTCCGGACGACAGAAACTCTGTCACACGCCCCAGGTCGTCGGCTGTATCCACACCAGGTCCGGGCGTCTCGACGGCCAGCCCGACATGGATGGGTGCGCCATGCCAGAGTGCACGCAATTGTTCGAGCGACTCGGCGATCTCCAGCGGTGAGGGCGCAAGCCTGACAAACTGGTCGAGAAAGGCGGCCCGATAGGCATAGAGTCCGATGTGACGCAGAAAATCGACCGAGCTGGGTAGGCGAGCCTTGTTGCCAAGGAACTTGTCGCGATGCCAGGGGATGGGGGCGCGCGAAAAATAGAGCGCGAATCCAGCCATGTCGGTGATGACCTTGACCACATGGGGATCGAAGAGCATGGCGATGTCCTCGATCGGATGGGCGAGCGTGGCCATGCCGATCTCGGCGCGCGCGACCAGATTGGACGCGACCTGATCGATGAGCGCCGCCGGCATACAGGGTTCGTCGCCCTGGAGGTTGACGACAATGGTGTCGTCGCTCCAGCCGCGCCGTTCGATCACCTCGGCGATCCGGTCCGAGCCGCTGCGATGGCTCGATGCCGTCATCTCGACGGCGATGCCGAGCCTGGCGCAGACCTCGCGGATGCGTTGATCGTCGGTGGCAACCACCACCTCACCGGCGCCGCTGGCCTGGGCGCACTCGACGACACGCTGGATCATGGGTTTGCCGCCGATGTCGAGCAGCGGCTTGCCCGGCAAGCGGGTCGAGCCGTAGCGGGCGGGGATGACGACCTTGAATGCGCTGTCCATTTAGCGACTCGCTCTGAGTTGATGGATTTTGCAGAGAAGGTGCGACTCGAAATCCGGGTCCAGGATTGCCGTGACCGGCAGATACCAGTGATCGGACCCAGCAAAGTCCGCACACTTGACGGCGTCCTTCTCGGTCATGACGACGGGCAGTCCGCGCCAGCGGTCGGCGTCGGCCGCACAGTAGCGATGATGATCCGGGTAGGGGTAGCGCTCGACCACCAAACCTGCCGCCTCCAGGTGTCTGAAGAAGGGCTCGGGATGACCGATCCCGGCGATGGCGCGCACCCGGTGTCCGCTCAGATCCGACAGCCGAAGGTGTCGGCTCGGATCACGCAGATTCACCAATTCACCCGGGCACAGGCGCATCCGATGACCTGGTCCTGCGCCGCCCTTGTAGAGTACCAGATCCACGCTGTTTAATCGCTCGGGCGGCTCGCGTAACGGACCGGCCGGAAGACAGTGGCCGTTGCCGAGGCCGCGCGTGCCATCGATCAGGACGATCTCGAGGTCGCGCGCCAGGCGGTAGTGCTGGAGACCGTCATCGCTGACTAGGATGTCGCAGTCGCTGAGGTCGATGGCGAGAAGGCCGGCCGCGACTCGATCCGGTCCCGCGACCACGACACAACCCGAGCGGCGCGAGAGCAGGACCGGCTCGTCGCCGACGCGGTCTGGATCGGAGTCGGGCGTGACGTGTTGCGGCCAGTGTTTGGCGCGCCCGCCATAACCGCGCGTAATGATCGCCGGCGTCCAGCCCTGATCGCGTAACAGTTCGACCAGACGCAACACCAAGGGTGTCTTTCCAGTCCCGCCGACCGTGAGATTGCCGACCACGACTACAGGCACGGGGAGCCGCTCACTAGCCAGCCAGCCCTTGAGGTAGGCATGGCGCCGGACACGGATGATGGCGTTATAAACCCAGGACAACGGCAACAGGAGCCGGGCGAGCGGATGGCGGCGGCCATACCAGATCGCTGTAGTGTTCAGCGTGATCCCTGTCTTCCTCAAGAATGCCGTCCTACAGTCCCCTGCAGCCGCGCATAATAGCCACCAAGCGCGAGCAGCTCCGAGTGACGCCCCTGTTCGACGATCCGACCATCCTGTACCACGAGGATGCGATCGGCACGCTCGATGGTTGAGAGTCGGTGGGCGATGATGAGGGTTGTGCGGCGCGCCATCAGTGTCTCCAAGGCGGCCTGAATATGGCGCTCGGACTCGGTATCCAGCGCCGAGGTCGCCTCGTCCAGGAGCAGGATCGGCGCATCCTTGAGTAGGGCGCGCGCGATGGCCAGACGTTGGCGCTGACCGCCCGAGAGCAGCACGCCCCTATCACCGATCAGGGTATCGAACCCCTGGGGCAGCGCCTGGATGAATTCGAGCGCATGGGCACCGGCCGCGACCCGCTCCAGTTCCTCGCGGCTCGGCGGCTCGGCACACCCATAGGCGATGTTGTTGGCGATCGAGTCGTTGAAGAGCACCACATCCTGACTCACCACCGCGATCTGTGCCCGCAGACTGGCTAGGGTCAGGTCGCGGATCGGGATACCGTCGAGCCGGATCTCACCTGCCGTCGGGTCGTAGAACCGCGGCAAGAGGTTGACGAGCGTGCTCTTGCCGCTCCCCGAGCGCCCGACCAGGGCCACCTTCTCGCCGGGCTCGATGACCAGATCCACCCCCTGCAGCGCCAGCGCCTTGTCCGCGGCATAACGATGACTGACACCGCGATATTCGATCCGACCGCGGGCGCGGTCCAGACTCCGGGTGCCGGTATCGGATTCCGGCTCGACGTCGATCAATTCAAACAGGCTCGCGGCGGCGATGATGCCGCGCTGCAACTGACCATTGACCGCCGTCAGGCGTTTGACCGGCGGCAGTAACAGCCCCATGGCGACCACAAACGACATGAAGGTACCGACCGAGATGTTCTCCTTCAGCCCCTGCATGGTCGAGAGATAGACCACCACCGCGATCGCCGCCGCTGAGATCAACTGGACCAGCGGCACGCTCGCCGCCTCGGTGGCGATCAGCTTCATTTGCAAGGAGCGCGTCTTCTCGTTGATGGCGTGGAAGCGCCGCGATTCGCGCGCCTGACCGCCGAACGCCTTGATCAGCCGCTGACCGTCGATCACTTCTTGAACGACATGGGTCAGATCGGCAACCCGATCCTGGATACGCCGGCTGTGACGCCGGAGGCGCTTGGTGGCGTATTTGACCGCGCCGGCCATCGCCGGGCCGATAACCAGGAAGATCAGCGACAACCCGGCATTCAGATAGAGCATGTAGGCCATGAGCCCAAGTACGGTGAAGCCGTCGCGCACCAGGGTCGTGACCGCCGAGGTGGCGGCATTGGCCACGTTCTCGACGTTGTAGGTGAGCTTGGCCAGGATGTGTCCCGAACCCTGGGTGTCATAGAACCGCGTCGGGGCGCGCAGCAGATGTTCGAACATCTCCTGACGCAGATCGGCCACCACTCGCCGCCCGACCCAGCTCAGGAAATAGGTGTTGACGAATCCCGCGATGCCGCGCACCACAAACAGCCCCACCAACAGCCAGGGCATGAGACGCACGACCTCGATGTCGCGCTGGACGAAGCTGCCGTCGATCAGCGGCTTCATCATAGCGGCGAACAGCGGCTCAGTGGCGGCGAAGACCAACATGCCGGCGATCGACAGCGCGAAGATACGCCAATAGGGACGGACATAGCCGAGCAGTCGCCGGTAGACGACGCGCGCCTCGTCCGCGGAAAGCACGGCGTCCTGACTCATGGCGCGGCGCCATCCGAGCGGGTCGCGGCAAAGGCGATGCGGCTCAAACCGGCCTGACTCGCGGCATCCATGGCGGTCACCACCGCCTGATACGGCGTGGCGGCATCGGCCTGGATCAAGACCGGGATGCGGCTATCCTGACCACGGCGCTCGGTGAGGAGAGACACCAGGGTCGCGACTCGGGTGTCGGCGACCTCGCGATCATCGACAAAGAAGCGCCCGGCCCGATCGATGACGATCCGGATCATGGCCGGTTCCTGGGCCGGGATGTCCTCCCCCTGGGCCCGCGGCAACTGCACGCGCAGACGCGCCTCGTCTTTGAAGGAGGTCGAGACCATGAAGAAGATCAGCAGCAGGAAGACGACATCGATCAGCGGGGCCAGATTGATGTCGACCGGTGGACGGCGACGCGGGCGCAGATTCATCGCAATGCCTCGCGCTCGCCCTTGAGCACCTCGACCAGGCGCAGGGCCTGCTCCTCCATGTCGAGTGCGAGCCGATCGACCTTGCTCTCGAAGAAGCGATGGAACATGAGCGACGGGATGGCCACCGAGAGTCCGGCCGCCGTGGTGATGAGTGCCTTGGAGATGCCGCCGGCCAAAACGGCGGCATTGCCCACACCCGCCTCTGTGATGACCTTGAAGATGTCGATCATGCCTAACACGGTACCGAGCAGGCCCAGCAAGGGCGTAATGGCGGCGATGGTGCCGAGCGTGTTCAGGAAGCGTTCGAGCTGGGCCACCACCTGGCGACCGACATCGTTGATCGCCTCCTTCATCACCTCGTGCGAGTGATGACGATTGGCCAGACCGGCCGCCAGCAGACGCCCGAGCGGCGAGCCGTCGCGGATCTGGGCGATGGTGATCTCATCGAGCCGCTGCTCCTGGTGCAGGCGCCAGATCCGTTCCACCAGTCGGTCCGGCATGATGCGCGAGCGGCGCAGGGTCCAGGCACGCTCGATCACGATCGCGGTAGCTAGCACTGAACAGGCCAGGATCGGCAACATCAACCAGCCTCCGGCATACATGAGTTCAACCAAGGGCAGATCCTCCAGAGGTCTCGACTAGGGCCGACGATCGAACATCAGCGGTGTATCGCGGCCAAGCCTGAGGGATGATACCCGAAGCCGTTTGTCATGGATGACTCCGAGCCTTTGAAAATCGGCGCCCGATGACCAATCTAGGCGTCACATGCTTACACGCGAATCAAACCGAACATGGACTATCTGAGCCTTTCACGCGCCGCGCGACTCGCGGGCGTCACCCGTGCCGAACTCCAGGCCCGCATCCGGCGCGGCGAGATCCCAACCTTCGAGGGCGCGGTCGCCGTCAACGATCTCTTGCGCGCCTATCCGAGCGTCAGCCTCGCCAACGACGAGGCCCTGGAGCGCACCACCCGCATTAAGGCGCTCGCCCATCCCAGGCTCTATGGCGGTGACGACACCACATTGCCCGATCCCGAGGTACTGGTCTCCAGACTCCAGGGGCTGAGCGCCAGTCTCGCCGAGCGCGTTGCACGGCTGGAGTCGGCCATGGCGCTGCTGGATCAGATCGGCGAGCAGGTCGAAGAACTCTGCCGCCTGCCGCGCGATCAGCTCGAGGAATCCCTGCTCGCGCTGCGCGACTGGCTACGCGGGGAGCGCGCGCGGCTGGCCGCCGAGTCCAACCCGGACCAGCGTGCCCAGCTCATCGTCAAAGATGCCTTTTTGCGACTCATGGCCGCCAACGTCAAACTCATCCCCAGCGGGCACGATTTCTTTGTCGAGGGCAACGAGTCCATTCTCGAGGCCTCGGTGCGGGCGGGTCTGACGCTCAACTACGGTTGCTCCAGCGGTAACTGCGGTAGCTGCAAGGCGCGCGTGGTCAGCGGCGAGACCTGGCGTCTGCGCGAGCACGACTATGTGATTAGCGAACGCGAGAAGGCCATGGGCTATATCCTGACCTGCTCGCATACGGCCGTGACCGACCTCGTGCTGGAGGCCGCCGAGGCCAATCGGGTCGAGGATCTGCCCTATCAGGAGATCCGCGCCAGCCTGCGCAAACTGGAACGGCTCGGGTCGGACCTGGTCGCGCTCGGGATCCAGACCCCGCGAACCCAGACGCTGCGTTTCATGGCAGGGCAGCGGGCGATCCTGACCCTAGAGAGCGGTGAGTCGCGCGAGCTGTCGATCGCCAGTTGCCCCTGCAATGGGCGCTCTCTGTGGTTCTATGTGCGGCGTCAGGAAGATGCCTTTTCGCAGGCGGTGTTCGGCGGTCTGCGCCCGGGGCAGATGGTTACAGTCAGCGGACCGCGCGGAGACTTCGTGCTGCGCGACGAGGCGTCGGAACCGGCGATCTTCATCGCACATGGCGACGGCATCGCACCGATCAAGAGCCTGATCGAGCATGCGGTCTCGATCGATCACATCGAGTGGTTCCAGCTCTATTGGGATACCTCCTATCCGGAGGCCCATCATCAGGCCCAGTGGGGACGGGCGCTGCGGGATGCGTTGGACAACTTTAGTTTCACACCACTGGTGAGTGGGCATGTGGAGGATCTGATCGCCTTGATTCAGGCCGATGTGTCTGAGCCGACCGTGGCACGTTTCTATGTCGCTGGCCCAGCCGAGCCGGTGCGGTCGACGCGCGCGGCACTCCTGGCCCTGGGTATTGAGGCCGATCGGATCGCGACCGAGGAGACGGCCACCTGATGGCACGGCCTTTGGACCGCACTTGGCCTGAACTGCTCTGGAGGCAGGGGCAGCCTGCCCCATAAGCCACCCAAGCATCCAATTCTTTAATCAAGGTGGCCCATCAAGACCATCGGGCCAGAAGGCTGCAACACGCTGCGAGCGGTCCGTGAACGATAGAACGCTTTCAAGCCCTGGCCCTGTCAAGGTGGAGCTCGTCGAAAGCGGGTCGGCGGGTCTGTAGGAGCGCCTTCAGGCGCGATCCACATCTGCCAAGATCGCGGCTAAAGCCGCTCCTACAGACGGTGTTCCATAGACGATTCTCGACGACAGCCGGTTGGTCGGTCTTGGGCAGCGCCCCTACAAACGCGCGCTTAGGTCGCGCACGATAAAACCGCTCCAGGGTCCATCGACGCCCTTGGCGAGTCCGAGCACCTTGAAGCGCTCGCCCATGGCTGTCGGCAGGAGCAGTTGCTTGGCGCCGAGCGCGAGGTCGAGTGCGGCCTCCGGCGCGGATGTCTGCATCAAGCGATCGATGCCGCAGCCGATCAGGAAATGCGCCTGGGTGGTGAAACCGGCCGGATCGAATCCGGCCGCGATGCCCGCCTCAGCCGCCGCCGTGAAATCGACATGGGCGGTGATGTCCTGGAGTCCAAGGTGAACATAGGGGTTGGAGTGGGCCCGATGACGATGGTGACAGCGCAGTGTGCCCATACAACGCTCCGGTTGATAATACTCGGCGCGCGGATAGCCGTAGTCGATCAACAGGGCCAGTCCGCGTTCCAAGGCGATCGACAGGGTCGCAAGCCAAGGGGCCAGGCGCAGATTGATCTCGGACGTGTAGCCGGGCGCATCGGCCAGTCCCGCCGCGTGCAGGGAGGAAACTGCCTCGACCAGCCCCGGCGAGATGGGCGGGACGGCGACCTCGACGAGCCGGCCATCGCCTTCCGACACGCCGATCTCCAGGATCTCGCCGTCCATGCCGAGGCGAAAGCGATGCACCGGCATGGCATCGAGTACCTCGTTGGCGATCACGACCCCAGTGAAACGCTCGGGCAGGGCCGTCAGCCAGTCGCAGCGGGCAAGCAGGTGCGGGGCAGCCGCCTGGATGCTGGACACTTGGCGGTCTTGAAGATCCGGGCTGGGTTCGAGGATCCGATAGCACTCGGGCAGTCGCCCCAGCGACTCCAGTTCCATCAGGATCTGCACGGCCAGCGCCCCGCTTCCGGCGCCAAACTCCAGGATCTCGCCGCCGCCGAGCCGTTCCAGGACCTCAGCGCACTGGACGGCCAGACAACACCCGAACAGGGGCGAGCACTCGGGTGCGGTGACGAAATCACCGCCCGGTCCGAACTTGGCTGCCCCGGCGACGTAGTAGCCGAGTCCGGGCGCATACAGGGCCAGTTCCATGAAGCGGTCGAAGGGAAGCACACCGTTGCGCGCCCGGATCTCAGCGCGGATCTGGTCTTCGAGCCGACGGCTGATCTCAGTTGCAGGGTCTTTCATGTGGACGAACGCACCCCGCGCTCGATGACCACCCCGACATCGACCCCCTCCCCCACCGCGCCCGGCTTGTTGAGACTGAGGCGCAGCCAGGGGATACCGAACTCACGCATCAAGAGCGCCGCACATTGCTCGGCCAGGGTCTCGACCAGTTCATGCCGATTGTGTCTGACCACCTCGGTCAGACGCCGGGCGACGGCTTCGTAGTCAAGCGCATCGGCGATACGGTCGCTGGCCGCCGCGCGCGCCACGTCGCTCGCCATCTCTAGATCCAGGATCAGCGGGCGCGTGGTCTGTTTTTCCCAATCGTGGATACCGATTCGGGTGTCGAGGCGCAGACCGCGAATGAAGACGATGTCAGTCATGGTACAGTTTTTGGCCTCGTGTCCGATTCCAAACTCAGATTCTATCCATGATCATAGCCACACTCCTCATCTTCGCCGCCTATCTACTCGGCTCGATCTCCAGCGCCATCATCGTCTGCCGTCTGATGGGACTGCCGGACCCGCGCACCCAGGGCTCGAACAATCCGGGCGCCACCAACGTCCTGCGCATCGGCGGCAAGAAGGCCGCCGCCATCACGCTCCTTGGCGACAGTCTCAAGGGATTGCTCCCCATGCTCGTCGGTCATGCCCTGGGCGCCGACCCCAGCGTGCTTGCCGGGATCGGACTGGCCGCCTTCATCGGCCATCTCTACCCGGTGTTCTTCGGCTTCAAGGGCGGCAAGGGTGTGGCCACGGCGCTCGGCGTGCAGTTCGGGCTCTACTGGCCGATCGGGCTCTGTGTCGCGGCTGTGTGGCTATTCGTGGCCAGGGTGCTCAAGATCTCATCGCTCTCGGGGCTGATCTCGATGGCGTTGGCGCCGCTCTTCGTCTGGCTGTTCTGGGACGAGAAGACACTGATCGGGATGCAGCTCATCATCACCGGTCTGCTGATCTGGCGTCATCGCAGCAATATCCGTAATCTGCTCGACGGCACCGAGGGTCGGATCAGCGCCAAGGCCCCCTCGGACTGAGGCGGCCAACGCATCCCGTAGGATCGGCTTTAGCCGCGATCTTGGCAGATGTGGATTGCGCCTGAAGGCGCCCTACCCCACCAAAGCGACCTTTGACTTTGAGGGGAGGTGCGGTTCGGACATTGGCCAGATTTTCTCGGACATTGATGAGCGGCCATGAACGATTCGGTCCCGAAGTCGGCCCCAGACGCGATCCACCCACACGATGGACTGGATCAACTGGTGGTCAGCAGTCATCTCCATCGCTCGGTGCTCGACGCCTTGCCGGCACAGATCGCCGTGCTCGATCAGGAGGCCCGGTTGCTCGCGGTCAACCGCGCCTGGCGTGCCTTTTCGGCTGAACAGGGCCGCGACGATCACGTCTGGAAAGACAGCGATCCCCGAACGCTCGCTGCCTGCCGCTGGTCGGGCGAGCAACCGGATGCGATCGCGCTCACGGCGGCCCGCGGCATTGAGGATGTCATCCAAGGCCGCCGCCTCTGTTTTAGTATCGAGTATCCCTGTCACACGGCGCAGCGCCAGTGCTGGCTGCTGATGCGCGCCTTCCCCTTGCAGGGCGAGCAAGAAGGCGCCGTCGTTACCTATCTGGACATCACCGAGCGCCGGCTGGCCGAGGAGGAGGCGCGGCGCGCGCGCGACGCCCTGGCCCGGGTGGCACGGCTCGATGCCGTCGGCGTACTGGCCTCCTCGCTCGTCCATGAACTGCTCCAGCCGCTGAGCGCGGCCGGTTTCTATTGTAGCGCCGCCGGTCAGCTCGCCAAGGGACCGTCCGCCGACCCAAGGCGTCTGCTGGAGGTCATTCGGTGCATCGACGATCAGGTCCATCGCGCGGGTGACATCATGGAACGTCTGCGCGCCTTTCTGCGTGGACTCAAGGTCCATCGGGTGCGGGTGCCGGTCGACCAGGTGCTCAAGCGCGCCCTGGATCTGGTGCGCTGGTTTGCCAACGACCGTCAGGTAAGACTGGAGCTGATCGCACCTGGAGAACTGCCCGAGATCGAGGGCGATCCGGTGCAGATCGAGCAGGTGTTGGTCAATCTGATCTGCAACGCGGTGCAGGCGATCGACATGAGCGGATGCGTCCAGCGCGAGGTGCGTATCGAAGTCGTGCCCGGTCTGGGTGAAATCGAATTCATCGTGCGCGACACCGGACCTGGCCTGCCGCCTGGGCGACAGGCCGCCATCTTTGACATCTTCGAATCGAACACTGAGGCAGGGCTAGGGTTGGGTCTGGCGATCAGTCGCGCGATTGCCGAGGACCACGGCGGACGGCTCTGGGCCGAACCAGCACCGACTGAGGGCGCAGTCTTCCATTTCACCCTCCCCACGGCCTGGGACGAGGACTCCAATGACTCAAACCCACCGGTCTAGGGCGCAGCACCCCTGCCCACGATCGGCGCTAATTCCTCCATCGGCCAGCGCGCACGCGGCTTGAAAGCGAGCGGCTCGGTCTGGCCAGCCAGCAATCGCTGACAGCCCGCAAAGGCGATCATGGCCCCGTTGTCGGTGCAGAACGCCGGGCGCGGATAGTAGGTCTGGCCACCCTCAGCGGCGATGGCCTGATTCATGCGTTCACGCAGACGGCGGTTGGCGCTTACACCGCCGACGAGGACGAGCCGCTCTCGCCCGGTCTCGCGCAGGGCACGCCGGCACTTGATCACCAGGGTGTCGACTACCGCCTCCTCGAAGGCGCGTGCGATGTCGGCGCGGGTCTGCTCGGGGTCAGCAGCCTGGGGCAGCTCCGTCTGCAGGGCGTTTAACGTAAAGGTCTTGAGCCCACTGAAGCTAAACTCCAACCCCGGACGGTCGGTCATGGGTCGGGGGAAACGGAAGCGCTCAGGATCGCCATGCTCAGCCAGCCGCGCCAGCTCGGGTCCGCCCGGATAGGGGAGGCCGAGGATCTTGGCCGTCTTGTCGAACGCCTCGCCCGCCGCGTCGTCAACCGACTCGCCCAGGATGCGATAATGCCCGATACCAAGCACATCGACCAACTGGGTGTGTCCGCCCGAGACTAAGAGCGCCACGAAGGGGAACGCGGGCGCTGGTTCTTCCAGGAGCGGCGCCAGCAGATGCCCCTCCAGGTGATGCACCCCGATCGCAGGGACCTTCCAGGCCCAGGCCAGCGCACGCCCGAGCGCCGAACCGACCAGCAGCGCCCCGATCAGACCCGGACCGGCGGTGTAGGCCACGCCGTCGATGTGCGTGCGTCTGAGTCCGGACTCGTCGAGCACCTGACGGATCAGCGGCAGGGTCTTGCGGATATGGTCGCGCGAGGCCAGCTCCGGCACCACGCCGCCGTATTCGGCATGGATCTCGACCTGGCTGTAGACGGCCTGCGCTAGCAGTCCGCGCCCGTGTTCGTACACGGCAATCCCAGTCTCGTCGCACGAGGTCTCGATTCCCAACACTCGCATCGTCATTTAAGCCCCGCAAGGCGCCTGAAGTCCAAAAAATCCGAAGAATCTTTGCATCATAGCCTTTGCGCGGACGATCGACCATGCGCTAGAATCTGGGATCTTTTTACCTCGACCTTATCCATCAACCGGAAACAGACTTTAAGGAATTTCTGCTATGCCCAGCGTTCGCGTCAAAGAAAACGAGCCATTTGAGGTTGCCATGCGGCGTTTCAAGCGTTCCTGCGAGAAGGCAGGGGTGCTTGCCGAGGTCCGTCGGCGTGAGTTCTACGAGAAGCCGACCTCCGAGCGCAAGCGCAAGAAGGCCGCCGCCATCAAACGTCATCAGAAGAAACTCCAGCGCGAAGCCCGTCGTTGGGAACGACCGTACTGAGTCCGGCGTGCCCAGTGAGTGGTCGATATGTTTCGTGGCCTAGTCATTCCCTTTAGACCTTTCAAGATCGAACCCCGCGAAGTACTGACCCATGGGTATGCTCAAGTCGCGCATTCAGGATGACATGAAGACCGCCATGAAGGCGGGAGACAAGCCCAGGCTCGGCGTGATCCGGCTGATACTGGCCGCCATCAAGCAACGCGAGGTCGACGAGCGCATCGAACTCGACGACACCCAGACGCTGGCCGTGCTCGACAAGATGGTCAAGCAGCGGCGCGACTCGATTGGCCAGTACGAGCGTGCCGGGCGCGAGGATCTGGCTGAGGTCGAGCGCTTCGAGATCGGGGTCATCCAGGGCTACCTACCCGCCGCGCTGACTGAGGCCGAGATCGCCGCCCTGGTCGAGGAGGCCGTCGCCGCCTCCGGTGCTGCCACCCTGAGCGACATGGGCAAGGTGATGAACCTGCTGCGTCCCCGGGTTCAGGGCCGCGCCGACATGGGCGCCGTCAGCGCCCTCGTCAAGCAGCGCCTCGGAGGCTAGACCGCGCCGCGCGTGCCTTGCATGGCCGGACGTATCCCGCCCGAATTCATCGATCAGCTGCTCGCGCGAACCGATATCGTCGAACTCATCGGCTCGCGCCTCCAGTTACGCAAGGCCGGGCGCGAATTTCAGGCCCGCTGTCCCTTCCACGACGAAAAGACCCCATCCTTCAGCGTCAGTCCCGACAAGCAGTTCTACCACTGCTTCGGCTGCGGCGCGCACGGCACCGCCATCGGCTTTCTGATGGCGTACGACCATCTCTCCTTCCGCGAGGCAGTGGAGGAACTGGCCGAACGTGCCGGATTGGAGATCCCAAGCGACGGCACTCCGATGCAGAGTGCGCCGGATCATGGGCCGCTCTATCGGCTGATGGAGGACGTGGCACTCTATTACCGCCGCCAACTGCGCGAACATCCTCAAGCCCAGGATGCCCTTGAGTATCTCAAGGGACGCGGTCTGACCGGCGAGATCGCGGCACGCTTTGGTCTCGGTTATGCACCGGCGCATGGCAATCCTGTGCTCACCCAGTTCGGGCAAGACGCCGCAGCGCGTGTCAGACTCCAGACCGTCGGCCTGATCTCCGAGCAAGACGGACGACCCTACGACAAGTTCCGCAACCGCGTGATGTTCCCGATCCGCGACCGGCGCGGGCGTGTCATCGGCTTTGGTGGGCGTGTGCTCGGCAACGGCAAGCCCAAATATCTCAACTCACCCGAGACGCCGATCTTCCACAAGGGTCACGAGCTCTACGGACTGTATGAGGCCCAGCGCGCCAATCGCACATTTGACACCCTGATCGTGGTCGAGGGCTATCTCGACGTCGTCGCCCTGGCGCAGTTCGGGATCACCAATGCCGTAGCTACGCTCGGCACCGCGACTACGCCCGAGCATCTCAAGCAGTTGTTCAAGTGCGCGCCGGACATCGTCTTTTGCTTTGACGGCGACCAAGCCGGACGCGCGGGGGCGTGGAAGGCGCTGGAGACCGCCCTCCCCCAAGCGACCGGACATCAGGCGATCCGCTTTCTGTTCCTGCCCGAGGGCGATGATCCGGATACCCTGGTGCGTCGTGAAGGGGCCGAAGGCTTTCGATCACGCCTAAAGCAGGCCCAACCCTTGTCCGATTTTCTCTTCGAGCATCTGCGCGAATCCATGGACACCACCACACTGGACGGACGCGCGCGCTTCGCCAGCCGGATCCAACCCCACATCGAACGTCTGCCCAATGGGCTCTATCGTGACCTACTGATCAAACGACTCGCCGATTTTACCGGCGTGCCAACGCTCAAGTCGGCTGCTGAGCACCGCCCTCGGCCCAGGGCGCGGCCTGCCAAGCCCGCGCGCCCAAGTCTGGTCGCCCAGGCCATTGCACTGCTCCTCGACCGCCCCGACCTGGCACCCCAGGCGTTGACGATCAGTGACGACTGGCGCCGCTCGACCCAGCGCGGCGTCGACATCCTGATCCGACTGCTCGATCGGCTCAGTCAGGCACCTGAGCTCACCAAAGCCCAACTCCTGGAAGGCTGGCGCGAGCATCCCTATTTTGGCGCTCTACAACGCTTGAGCGTGCATCCCTTTTTGCAAGACATCGGTGCCGAGGGTGCCGCTGCCGAGCTGACAGGCGCCATCGAACGGCTGAGCAATGAGGTGCGCGAGCACGAATGGCGCCAATTGCTCAACAAACGCAGTCCGAGCGAATGGACACCAGAGGAGCGCGCCCGACTCGCCCGGAGCCTCAAAAAACGGGCGCCTGACTAGCTTTTTTAGCGAGATCGTCTATCTATTCTTTGGTCAGCCTCCAAGAAGCGGATGGGGTCCACCCGACCATCTTGCACAAGACCCACCGAGGCCGGCTATCCTCCTCTCTACATAAGAGAGAATATCGTGCTAGAATGCATGGTTTTCCTTTGAGCCGACTTTGGCAGTATCCAGATCAAGGTACCTCATGGATCAAGAACAGCAGCAGTCTCAACTGAAACAACTGATCGCCAAGGGCAAGGAACAAGGTTATCTGACCTACACCGAGGTCAATGACCATCTCCCCCCCGGCATCGTTGAGACTGAACAAATCGAAGACATCATCAGGATGATTAACGACATGGGCATCCTGGTCCAGGAAACCGCCCCGGATGTCGTCGATCACACCCTGAGCGACAGTGCCGTTTCCGACGATGAGGCCGCCGAGGCCGCCGCCGCCGCGCTGGCCAGCGTTGACAGCGAGTTCGGACGCACCACAGATCCGGTGCGCATGTACATGCGCGAGATGGGCACGGTGGAGCTTCTGACCCGCGAAGGCGAGCTCCAGATCGCCAAGCGCATCGAGGATGGACTCAATCAAGTGCTCGATGCCCTCTCTGTCTATCCGCGCTCGATCGAGAAGCTCATCGAGATCTTCGACCGCGTCGATCGCGAAGAGACTCGTCTGACCGATGTCATCTCCGGCTTCAACGACGAGCCCATCGAACCGGCAGACCCAGCCGCAACCAACATTCAGTCCAGCGTCTTGGCCGAGACCGAGACCGACAAGACCGATCTAGAGATCGAGGCCGCCGATATCGACGGCGACGATGACGACGATGGCGCCACCGTCGAGGTCGACACCGGTCCCGACCCAGAGGACGCCGCGCGCCGTGCCAACCTGCTCCGCGAGCGCTATCAGACCCTGAAAGCCGCGCTTGAGGCCTATGGTCGTGACGATGAGCGTTCGCGGGCTGCGATGCAGGCCGTCTCCGAGGTTTTCCTCCAGTTTAAACTGGTCACGCCCGTCTTCCAGGAGCTGGCCGAGATCCTGCGCGCCACCATCGAGCGCATCCGGACCCAAGAACGCGCCATCATGAACCTGTGCGTCGAGCAGGCGGGCATGGATCGCACCGAGTTCATCGAGACCTTCCCCAGCAACGAGACCAATCCAGAGTGGATCGACCGCCTGATCGCCAGCGGGCGGCCGTTCAGCGCGCGTCTCAAGGAACTGGCGCCCGATATCCAGCGGGCCCAGCGCCGACTTCAGGAGATCGAACGCGAGAACATCCTCACCATCAGCGAGATCAAGGACGTCAACCGCAAGATGTCGATCGGTGAGGCCAAGGCCAGACGCGCCAAGAAGGAGATGGTCGAGGCCAATCTGCGGCTTGTCATCTCCATTGCCAAGAAATACACCAATCGCGGGCTGCAATTCCTGGACCTGATCCAGGAAGGCAACATCGGTCTGATGAAGGCGGTCGACAAGTTCGAATACCGGCGCGGCTACAAGTTCTCGACCTATGCCACCTGGTGGATCCGCCAGGCCATCACCCGCTCGATCGCCGATCAGGCGCGCACCATCCGCATCCCGGTGCACATGATCGAGACGATCAACAAGCTCAACCGCATCTCGCGCCAGATGATCCAGGAGATGGGCCGCGAGGCCACGCCGGAAGAGCTGGCTGCCCGGATGGACATGCCCGAGGACAAGGTGCGCAAGGTGCTGAAGATCGCCAAAGAGCCGATCTCGATGGAGACCCCGATCGGCGACGACGAGGATTCGCATCTGGGCGACTTCATCGAGGACTCGGGCGTGATCTCGCCGCTCGACTCGGCGACCGCCGAGGGCTTGCGCGAGGCGACGCAGAATATGCTCGCGAGCCTTACCGCGCGCGAGGCCAAGGTGCTGCGGATGCGCTTCGGCATCGACATGAACACCGATCACACACTGGAGGAGGTCGGCAAGCAGTTCGATGTCACCCGCGAACGCATCCGTCAGATCGAGGCCAAGGCGCTGCGCAAGCTGCGTCATCCGACGCGATCAGAGAAGCTGCGCAGCTTCCTCGACAACGATTGATCGGACTTGGCGCCAGGGAAGGCGCAACAATCTGTTACTGGTCTTGGGGCCGTTAGCACAGCGGTGAGTGCGGGGGACTCATAATCCCTTGGTCGTAGGTTCGAATCCTACACGGCCCACCAAAAAACAACGGCTTAGATGGTCTCCCGTCTAAGCCGTGTTCTTTGGTGCGCCCGGTGGGGGCGCAGTCTTGGAAGGTGTCGGCCTGGCGACCAGGCTAGGGCGCTAACCGCTTGACCTGAAATGGTGGGCGCAGGTGGGATCGAACCACCGACCCCTGCCGTGTGAAAGCAGTGCTCTCCCGCTGAGCTATGCGCCCAAATGAGGGTCGGATGATAGCCGGATCAGCAGGGCCTGGCAAGCCCCGCCGTGCCCCCCAATCAGCCAACCCAGACCCGGGCATTCCGGAACAGCCGCATCCAGGGACCGTCCTGTCCCCAATCGTCCGGGTGCCAGGAGTGTTGGACCGTCCGAAAGACGCGTTCGGGATGCGGCATCAGGATGGTGACCCGCCCATCGGTGGTGGTCAGTCCAGCGATGCCGTTGGGCGAGCCGTTGGGATTGGCCGGATAGCGTTCGGCGACCCGTCCGTCGTTCTCGACATAGCGCACCACTACCCAGGGTTCGGCCGTTGCCAGATGGTCTGGGTCGCGGAACTCTGCCCGACCCTCGCCATGGGCCACAGCGATCGGCATCCGCGACCCGGCCATACCGGTCAGCAGGACCGATGGGGTCGGTTCAACCCGGACCATCAGGGTGCGCGCCTCGAACTGTTCTGAGCGGTTACGCACGAAACGCGGCCAGTGATCCGCCCCCGGGATCAGCTCGCGCAGATTGGAGAGCATCTGACAGCCGTTGCAGACCCCGAACGCAAAGGTGTCAGTCCGCGCGAAGAAGGCCTGGAACTGATCACGGGCGCGGCTGTTGAACAGGATGGTCTTGGCCCAGCCCTCGCCCGCACCCAGGACGTCGCCATAGGAAAAGCCACCACAGGCCACTAGCCCGCAGAAGTTAGCCAGGTCCACCCGTCCGGCGATGATATCGGACAGATGGACATCGACACAGGCGAAGCCGGCGGCATGGAAGGCGGCGGCCATCTCGATCTGACCATTGACCCCCTGCTCGCGCAGGATAGCGAGCGGCGGACGCACCCCCCGCTCGATATAGGGCATGGCGATGTCATCCTCGGGATCGAAGGTCAGGACCGCATTCAGACCTGGATCGGGCTCTGAGATCCGGGCGAAGGCCTCGGCCGCGCACTCGGGATCGTCGCGCTGCGACTGGATGCGATAGCTGGTTTCCGACCACAGCCGTTGGAGCTCGGCGCGCCCGGCCTGAAACAGGGTGTGACAACGATGACAGATACGGATCTGATCGCTGTCGTCGAGCAGCCCGATCACCGGGCTGAACTCGGCCAGACCCTGATACTCGAGGATCTGGAGCACGTCGTCGGTATCGGTATGGCGGACCTGGATGACCGCGCCAAGCTCCTCGTTGAACAGGGCAGCGAATGGATCCGGACCGAGCGCGGCTAGATCGATATCCACTCCACAGCGCCCGGCGAAGGCCATCTCGCACAGGGTCGCGAGCAGTCCACCATCCGAGCGATCATGATAGGCGAGGATCAGGCCCTCGGCACGCAATTCCTGAAGCGCGGAGAAGAAGCGCTTGAGCAGCTCAGGGTCATCGAGGTCCGGCGGTTCGCTGCCGAGTTGGTTGTAGACCTGGGCCAGGGCCGACCCGCCCAGCCGATTCCGACCGCAACCAAGATCGATCAGGATCAGATCCGTGTCACCCTGGTCGGCGCGCAGCTGAGGGGTCAGGGTGTTGCGCACGTCGGCGACCGGGGCGAAGGCCGAAACGATCAAGGACAAGGGCGCCGCCATCTCGCGTCGCTCGCCCTCGGGCGTGGTCCAGACCGTCTTCATGCTTAGCGAATCTTTACCGACCGGGATGGCGATCCCAAGCGCGGGGCAGAGCTCGAGTGCAACGGCACGCACGGTGTCGTACAGCCGCGCGTCCTCGCCCGGGTGCCCGGCGGCGGCCATCCAGTTGGCCGAGAGCTTGATGTCGCCCAGTTGCTCGATGTCGGCGGCGAGGATGTTGGTGATCGCCTCGGCGACCGCCATCCGTCCCGAGGCCGGGGCATCGAGCAGCGCCAGCGGGGTGCGCTCGCCGATGGCCATGGCCTCGCCGGTATAGCCGCGAAAATCGCTCAGGGTTAGGGCGCAGTCGGCGACTGGGACCTGCCAGGGGCCGACCATCTGATCGCGTGCAACCAAGCCGGTGATGCTGCGATCACCGATGGTGATGAGGAAGCCCTTGTCGGCGACCGTCGGCAGACGCAGTACGCGCCTGATGGCCTCGCCCAGTTCGAGGCCGCGGGTATCGAAGGGTGCCCGGGGTGACGACAGACGCTCGACCATGCGACGCAGCCGCGGCGGCTTACCCAAGAGCAGCGCGAGCGGCAGGTCGATCGGACGCTCAGCGCGCGCGGCATCTTCGAGCACTAGATGTTCGGCCTCAGTCGCCGTGCCGACCACGGCATAGGGGCAGCGCTCGCGCGCACAGATCGCCTTGAATTCGTCCAACCGCTCGGCGGCGACCGCCAGCACATAGCGTTCCTGCGACTCGTTGCACCAGAGTTCCATCGGCGACAGCGAGGGATCGGCGCTCGGGATCGCGGCCAGATCGAAGCGTCCGCCACGTCCGCCGTCGTGCACCAGCTCGGGCAGGGCATTGGACAGTCCGCCCGCGCCGACATCGTGGATGAACAGGATCGGGTTGTCCTCGCCGCGCGCCCAGCAGCGGTCGATGACCTCCTGACAGCGTCGCTGCATCTCGGGGTTGGCGCGCTGCACCGAGGCGAAATCCAGATCTTCGTCCGAGGCACCCGAGGCCAGGCTGGAGGCCGCACCGCCGCCGAGACCGATCAGCATCGCCGGTCCACCGAGCACGACCAGGGGTGTGCCTGCCGGGAAGGGAGGCTTCTCGACATGCTCATCGCGGATGTTGCCCAGACCGCCGGCGAGCATGATCGGTTTGTGATAGCCACGCAGTTCTTGACTCCCGTCCGGGCCTGGGATCGCCTGCTCGTAGGTGCGGAAGTAGCCGCACAGATTGGGCCTTCCAAATTCGTTGTTGAAGGACGCTGCACCGATCGGGCCCTCGAGCATGATCTCGAGCGCCGAGGCGATGCGCCCCGGCCTCCCGTAATCGACCTCCCAGGGTTGCTCGAAGCCGGGGAGGCGCAGGTTAGACACCGAGAATCCGCACAGACCGGCCTTGGGCTTGGCCCCGCGACCGGTCGCCGCCTCGTCGCGGATCTCACCGCCGGCACCCGTGGCCGCACCCGGATCCGGGGCGATGGCGGTCGGGTGATTGTGGGTCTCGACCTTCATCAGGAGATGGATGGGCTCCTCAGATTCGCCATAGACGCCGGTCTCGGGACAGGGGATGAGGCGCCGCCCCTCCCAACCCTGGATCACCGCGGCATTGTCCTGGTAGGCCGAGAGCACACCTGCGGGCGAGCGCTCGGTGGTATGGCGGATCATGGCAAACAGCGAATGGGTCTGCGGCTCGCCGTCGATCACCCAGTCGGCATTGAAGATCTTGTGCCGACAGTGCTCGGAATTGGCCTGGGCAAACATCATCAGCTCGACATCGGTCGGATTGCGTCCGAGTGCGCTGAAGTTCGCGACCAGATAGTCGATCTCGTCGCCGGAGAGGGCCAGACCCAGTTCGCGATCGGCTGACTCGAGCGCGGCACGTCCGCCGCCGAGGATATCGATCCGGTTGAGCGGACGCGGCTCGGCGGCGGCAAAGAGTTGGCTGGCTGCATCCAGGTCGAAGCAGACCACCTGGGTCATGCGGTCGTAGAGCAGGGGCAGCGCAGCCTCAAGCACCTGGTCTGCAAGCTCGGTCGATGCGCCGGTCAGGTAATAGACGATGCCGCGCTCCAGGCGGAGGATCGCCTGCAGACCGCAGTTATGGGCGATATCGGTCGCCTTGGACGACCAGGGCGAGATGGTCCCTGGTCGCGGCATCACCAGCACCAAGCGCCCCCTAGGCGCCTGGACCGGCAGGCTCGGACCATAGCGCAATAGCGACTCCAGGATCGCGCGCGCCTTGGCATCGAGTTCAGCCCTCAGCTGAGCGAAATGCACATGCTCGGCATAGGGTTGGATGGAGACGCCGGTCAGACGGCTCAGCCGGTCGGCGAGTCGCTTGAGACGGAGTTCAGAGAAGGCGGGCGCGCCACGGAGGACAAGCATCGGCGGTTGCTCTTTAGCTGAAGTGATGTGGATCGGAAAACGGCAAGCTCCGTCGCTGACGTAGGGCCTCATAGAGACAAACTCCGGCGGCGACCGAGACGTTCAGGCTCTCGACCTGGCCGCACATCGGCAGACGCACCAGACGATCACAGCGTTCGCGGGTCAGACGGCGCAGTCCACGGCCCTCGGCCCCCATCACCAGGCCCAGGGGGCCAGTCAGATCAGCGCGGTAGAGCTCGTCGCTCGCCTCACCCGCCGTGCCGATCAACCAGATCCCGCGCTCCTTGAGCCTCTCCATGACCCGCGCCAGATTTGTGACCTGGACATAGGGCAGGGTCGCGGCAGCACCGCTTGCGACCTTGCACACCACGGGGGTCAGCCCGACGGCGTTGTCCTTGGGGGCGATGACGGCCTGGACGCCAGCCGCCTCGGCGGTGCGCAGACAGGCGCCGAGATTGTGCGGATCCTGGATCTCGTCCAAGAGTAGCAGGAATGGTGGCACCTCGAGTCGATCGAGCAATGCCATTAGGTCGGACTCGCTGCGCGCGGTCGGCACCCGGACCCAGGCCAGCACGCCCTGATGCTTGATCCCGGCGGCAGCGCGTTCCAACTCCGCGCGCTCGACCTGACGCACCCGGATACCGGTCGCGCGCACCAACTCGGCCAGTTCATTCAGACGCCTGTCGCGTCGCGTCCGCTCCAGCCAGACCTCCTCGACCCCCTCGATACCGAACTTCAGGGCGGCACGGACGCTATGAATCCCCCCGACAGGCGCGCGCTCAGTCATCGTGCTTCAAGGCGTTGGACGAACGCTTGCGCTTGGAGCGCGAACGCGACCGCTTGGATCTAGGCGGGGCGGACTGGCCTGTCTTGCCGGACTGAGCGGAGGCTTCCGCCGCCGGACGCGCGCCTGCTGATCCAGCCTTGCGACTGCGTCTGGTCTTGGCCATCGGCTCGGCGAGCACGAAATCGATCTTGCGTTCATCCAGATCGACGGCGGCCACCCGCACCCACAGCCGATCGCCAAGACGATAGACCATGCCAGTGCGCTCACCATGCAGATAGTGACCAATGGGGTTAAAGTGATAGAAGTCGTTGTCGAGCGCCGTGATGTGCACCAACCCATCGACATGGACCTCGTCGAGTTCGACGAAGAGGCCGAAGGAATTGACGCTGGTGATGGTGCCCTCGAAGGTCTCGCCGAGTTTGTCCTGCATGAACTCGCACTTGAGCCAGTCTTCAGCGTCGCGTGTGGCCTCGTCGGCGCGGCGCTCGGTGCCCGAGCACCACTCGGCGATTTGTTGCAGCTCGGTCTTGGTGTAGTCGAGATCCGCGGCTGTGCCGCCGGCGCTCAGGTGCTTGATGAGTCGATGCACGACCAGATCCGGATAGCGCCGGATCGGTGAGGTGAAGTGCGTATAGGCGTCGAAGGCCAGACCGAAGTGACCGACATTATCGGTGCTGTACATGGCCTGCTGCAGCGAGCGCAGCAGCACGGTCTGGATCAGATGCCGATCGGGACGCCCCTTGACCTGCTCCAGCAGTGCGGCATAGTCCGCCGCTGTCGGCCTCTCGCCACCCGGGAGCTTCAGCGCCAGCTGCGCCAGGAATTCGCGCAGGTCATTGAGTTTCTCTTGGCTTGGCAGGTCATGGATGCGATAGATGGCCGGCAGCCGCTTGCGCTGGAACAGGCGCGCGGCGGCGACATTGGCCGCCAGCATGCACTCCTCGATCAGCCGATGGGCATCGTTGCGCACCAGCGGCACCACGGATTCGATCCGACCCTGGGCATTGAACAGGAACTTGGTTTCAGTGGTGTCGAAGTCGATCGCCCCACGCGCGGCGCGCGCCGCACGGAGTGCCTGATAGAGCTGATAGAGCTCATGCAGATGCGGCAGGAGATCGGCGTAGCGCGCGCATAGCTCGCCATCGCCGTCGATCAGCATGGCCGCGACCTCATCATAGGTCAGTCGCGCCCGCGAACGCATGACCGCCTCGAAGAAACGGGTTCGTGTGACCTGGCCCTCAAGGTTCACATAGAGCTCGGCCGTCATGCACAGTCGATCGACATGCGGGTTGAGCGAACAGAGCCCATTCGAGAGCACCTCGGGCAACATCGGGATGACGCGGTCGGGGAAATAGACCGAGTTGCCGCGTGAAAACGCCTCGCGGTCGAGCGCGGTGCCGGGGCGCACATAGCTGGAGACATCGGCGATACAGACCAGGAGCTTCCAGCCCTTGGGTTTGCGCTCGCAATAGACGGCATCGTCGAAGTCGCGCGCATCGGCACCATCGATCGTCACCAGGGGCAAGCGACGCAGATCCACCCGCCCGGCCTTGGCCGCCTCAGGCACCTCTTCGGTCAGACCCGCGATCTCAGCCAGGACCGCCTCTGGCCACTCGACCGGCAGGTTATGGGTGCGGATGGCGATGTCGGTCTCCATGCCTGGAGCCAGATGATCACCCAGTACCTCGCGGATGCGTCCGATCGGCGGGGTCCGTGAGGTCGGCTGATCCGTGATCTCGGCCACCACGATCTGCCCCTGCTCGGCACCGGCGAGCCGATCGCTGGGGATGACGATGTCGTGGATGAGCCGCTTGTGATCCGGGACCACGAAGCCGACACCGCTTTCTTTATAGAGTCGTCCCACCACACTGTGGGTATTGCGCTCCAGGATCTCGACCACCGCCCCCTCGAGTCGTCCGCGCCGGTCGCGTCCGGTCACCCGCACCACTACGCGATCGCCGTGGAAGAGCGCGCGCATCTCCTTGGGATAGAGATAGAGATCGTCCCCGCCCTCGTCGGGTCGTACAAAGCCGAAGCCATCGGGATGACCGATGACGCGCCCGGCGATCAGGTCGCGGCTGTTGACCTGACAGAAGGCGTGATTGCGATTGCGGACTAGCTGGCCGTCACGGACCATGGCCGCGAGACGACGTTCGAGTGCGATCAGGTCCTGTTCATCGGAGAGGGCAAGCGCAGAGGCGATCTCATCGAACGCAAGCGGCGCGCCGTGGTTGGCCAGGGTCTCGAGGATGAACTCCCGGCTCGGGATGGGGTTGGCATACTTGCGCGCCTCGCGTTGGCGATGGGGGTCGGCGCCCTTGGCGGGTGTGGCTGGTCGGCGTCTGGTCACTATGAAAGCGTCGTGGCGGATAAAGTCACTAGTGTACCCTTGACAGGGTCATTCTGTCTCAACTATTATCCACGTCTCCACTGGGGGCACGGGCGAAGGCCGACGCAAACAGTGACTGCCGAGGTGGCGGAATTGGTAGACGCGCATGGTTCAGGTCCATGTGGGCGAAAGTTCGTGGAGGTTCGAGTCCTCTCCTCGGCACCAATCCTTCTGCCTTCACCCATCACGGGTGATTCCAAAAAGGCGCCGCATCTTAAGGATGCGGCGCCTTTTTTATGGTGCACCAGTCCCGGCGCGCTAGGGCTCGCCTAGGCGCCTGTCGATGAAGGCAGAAGATTCATGGAAGGTGGATGCCCGCGCCAAACAGGGCAAAGCCCCGGTGGTGCTGAGGTGGACGCAACGACCCCCGTGTGTTCAATGAACTGCCGGATGCGAAACCGCATGCCCGGTGGTGTGAGAGGGCGGCGGTGACCCCGTCACCTACTCCATTGCCCGTCTTCATTCAGGGTCCTCGATTGGAACATAGACTATGTCGATGCCGCTTTCCACGCTCACCGCGATCTCACCTGTAGATGGCCGCTACGCGGCCCGCACCGCAGAGCTACGCGCGATCTTCAGCGAGTACGGACTCATCCAGCATCGGGTCCTGGTCGAGCTGCGCTGGCTCCAGGCGCTCGCCGCCCATCCGGGGATCCCTGAGGTGCCGCCCTTCTCCGACTCGGCCAACAGGTGGCTCGATCAGATCCTTGCCGAATTCGGTCTCACCGACGCCGAGCGGATCAAGGAGATCGAACGCACCACCAATCACGACGTCAAGGCGGTCGAGTATTTCATCAAGGAGCGCATCGCTGGAAACGCTGAACTGAGCGCCGTCGCCGAGTTCGTCCATTTTGCCTGTACCTCGGAGGACATCAACAACCTCGCCTACGGCCTGATGGTGCGGGCCGCGCGCGAGCGGGTGTTGCTGCCCCAGATGGACGCCCTGATCGAGGCGATCCGCGCCCTCGCGCATCGCTATGCCGATCAGCCGATGCTGTCGCGCACCCATGGTCAGTCGGCGACCCCGACCACACTCGGCAAGGAACTGGCCAATGTGGTCCATCGTCTGCGCGCGCAGCGCGCCCAGGTGGCCGAGGTCGCCTTGCTCGGCAAGATCAATGGCGCGGTCGGCAACTACAACGCGCATCGAGTCGCCTATCCCGAGGTCGATTGGCCCGCTTTGGCCCAGTCATTCGTCGAATCCCTGGGGCTGAACTGGAACCCCTACACCACCCAGATCGAGCCGCACGACTATCTGGCCGAACTCTGTGATGGACTTGCCCGCTTCAACACCATCTTGATCGATCTCTGTCGCGATCTTTGGGGCTATATCTCGCTCGGTTATTTCAGACAACGCACCATTGCCGGCGAGGTCGGCTCCTCGACCATGCCGCACAAGGTCAATCCGATCGACTTTGAAAACGCCGAGGGTAACCTGGGTCTGGCGAATGCCCTCTTCGGATATTTCTCGTCCAAACTGCCGATCTCGCGTTGGCAGCGCGATCTCACCGACTCGACAGTGCTGCGCAATCTGGGTGTGGGCCTGGCGCATCTTAGCATCGCGTTCCAGTCGATCCAGAAGGGCTTGGGCAAGCTGGAGGCCGACCCCGAGCGTCTGACCGCCGATCTCGACGCCAACTGGGAAGTGCTGGCCGAGCCGATCCAGACCGTCATGCGTCGCCACGGCGTCGAGCAGCCCTACGAACGGCTCAAGGAACTGACGCGCGGGCGTCGCATCAGCGCCGAAGCCCTGACCGCCTTCGTCGACACCCTGGAAATCCCGGACTCAGCCAAGGCCGAACTCAAGGCCCTGACGCCTGCAAGCTACATCGGCGAAGCCGCCGCACTCGCACGCGCCATCTAAGCCCGACATCTCAGCGCGCGCGGACGTCACGGCTTAGTGGACCGGCGTCAGGGGCATCGACCGCATTGCGGTCCTCGAGCCTCTAGGGATGTATCCACGGCGTCCCCCCGATGCCGGTCACTATTCAAGCCGCCTACCCCCGGCAGGAACCCAGCCAAGGCTCACAAAACCCTACTTTGGCTCTCTGTTTCAATCCGACAGCACCGCCTATCCTTGACGACCATGACCTCGAACCAACACGCACTCTCCATCGAACTGGCCAACCCACGCGGCTTCTGCGCCGGTGTCGACCGTGCCATCGCCATCGTCGAGCGCGTCCTCGAACGCTATGGCGCGCCCATCTATGTCCGCCACGAAGTCGTCCACAACCGTTTTGTCGTCGACGGACTGCGCGAACGCGGCGCCATCTTCATCGAGGAACTCGACGAGGTGCCGGACAACGCGACCCTGATCTTCAGCGCCCACGGCGTGCCCCAGGGCGTGCGTCAGGCGGCTGAGGCCCGCGGTCTGCGGGTGTTCGACGCCACCTGCCCGCTCGTCACCAAGGTCCATCTGGAGGTCGCGCGCCACTGTAAGAACGGGGTGAGTGTCATCCTCATCGGTCATCGCGGTCATCCCGAGGTCGAGGGCACGCTCGGCCAGTTCGTCGAGTCCATCGACGGCGCCGCCATGCATCTGGTCGAGAAGGCCGCCGATGTCGAATCACTGGTCGTCGCCGATCCAGAACGGCTGGCCTATGTCACCCAGACCACACTGTCGATAGACGACAGCCGCGAGATCATCGCCGCCCTCCAGGCCCGCTTCCCGGCGATCCAGGGTCCGAAGAAGAGCGATATCTGCTACGCCACCCAGAATCGCCAGGACGCCGTCCGTGACCTGGCCCAGCGCTGCGACCTGATGTTGGTGGTCGGCTCACCGAACAGTTCCAACTCCAACCGGCTACGCGAGCTGGCCGAGAGACAGGGCTGTAGCGCCTATCTGATCGATGGACCCGAAGACATCCAGCGTGACTGGCTGGACGGTCGCGCGCGCATCGGCGTCACGGCCGGCGCCTCCGCCCCTGAGATCCTGGTCGAGCGCGTGATCGCCCAACTCAAGGAGTGGGGGGCCGGCGAGGTCATTGAGCAGGATGGCATCCGCGAGCAGGTCGTCTTTGCCCTGCCGCGCGAACTGGCGCAAGACTCCTAACGAACCCGAGCGATGGAGGAAACCTGATGCGGGATGTTTTGGTCATCGGTGGCGGTATCATCGGTCTGCTGACTGCGCGCGAGCTACAACTGTCGGGTGCCAAGGTCACGCTGATCGAGATGGGCGAGACCGGGCGCGAGTCATCCTGGGCGAGCGGCGGCATCCTCTCACCACTCTATCCCTGGCGCGCCCCCGAGCCGATCACGTCGCTCGCACGTTGGAGTCAGGACCTCTATCCCGTGTTGACCGCGCAGCTCCTGGAGTCGACCGGGATCGACCCCGAGTTTACGGTCAGCGGACTGCTGGTCCTGGATGATGAGGATCTCGACCAGGCGCTCGACTGGGGCGTGCGCCATGGTCAGCCGATTGAAGTCATCCAGGATCCGCCCCCACACGTGATCGAACCCGAGTTGGGTCCGCATTTGGCGCGCGCCCTGCACCTGCCCGGCATCGCTCAGCTACGCCCACCCCGATTGTCGAAAGCGATCCGGCGCGCACTCGAAAGGCGCATCGATCTGCGCGAGCGCGAGGAGGTGATTGAACTACTGATCGACGGCGATCGCGTGCGGGGCGTGCGCACACCCAAGGGTCGGGTCGAGGCCGGGGATGTCGTCATCTGCGCTGGCGCCTGGACCGCCAAGCTGCTCGAACAACTCGGCGCGCCGCCCACCATCCAGCCAGTCCGGGGTCAGATGCTGTTGTTCCACGCCAAGCCAGGTCAGATCCATCACATCACCCTCTACGCCGGTCGCTATGCCATCCCGCGTCGCGATGGGCGCGTGCTGTTCGGTAGCACGCTCGAACACACTGGATTCGTCAAGCGCACCACGGCCGAGGACAAGGAGGCACTCTACCACGAGGCCATCGAACTCTTCCCCGTGCTCCGGCGCACGCCGATCGAGGATCACTGGGCGGGGCTGCGCCCCGGTTCGCCACGCGGGATCCCCTATATCGGTGCCTATCCAGGGATCGAGGGGTTGTATTTCAATGCCGGTCACTTCCGCAACGGCCTGGTCATGGGGCCGGCCTCGGCACGGCTGATGGTCGATCTGATACTCGACCGCGAGCCGATCCTCGACCCGGCGCCCTATGCCCTGAACGCCCCTCGCTGAATAGCGACTGAAGCCGGCAGTCCCATCGAATATCCAACTATGCTGGGCAGGCGGGATGGCGAAGCGCCTGCCCGACTGTCGTGAACGACCCGAGGATGAGCAGCGCATCACCGGGCATGGATTCGGCCAGCGCGGCTCCGATCGCGTCGGCGACAGACCCGAAGGCGCCGCGCCTGTGAGCACCGATCAGCCCATCCAGGCGTTCGCTCAACGTTCTGACCGGCAGGGCGCGCGCATCCTCGCTCTGAGCCAGATACCAGTCGTTCACGAGGTCGCGCAGCGGCGCGACGAGTCGCTCGGGGCTCTTGTCGGCCAACACCGCAAGCACCGCGCGCAGGCGTCCAGGACAGGCGAAGGCGCGCAGATTGGCGGCCAGGGCGGTGGCTGCCTCGCCATTGTGGGCCACGTCCAGGATCCAGGTGATGTCGCCCGACATGACCTGGAAGCGTCCGGGCAGACGCACCCGTTGCAGACCGGCGCGGATGGCATTGACCGGAACCGGGAGCTGTTCGCGCAGTGCCTGCAAAGCCGCAATGGCGGCTGTGGCATTGTCGAGCTGGAACGGACCGCGCAGCGCCGGGACGGGGAGCGCCAGCCGCTGTCCATCGGGACCGGTCCAGACCCAGCCCTCGGCGGTCGGTGCATGATCGAGCTCACGCCCGAGCTGGAGCGGGAGTGCCCCGATACGGGTCGCCTCGGCACGCAGTGTCTCGGGGGCGTCGCGCTGACCGATGATCGCCGGACGTCCGGCACGGAAGATCCCGGCCTTCTCGCGCGCGATCGACTCCAGGTCCTCGCCCAGCCAGTCGGTATGGTCCAGCCCGATGCTGGTCACGACGGAGACCTCGGCGTCGATCAGATTGACCGCATCCAGCCGCCCGCCGAGCCCGACCTCCAGCACGACGAGATCGGGACGGGCGCGGGCGAAGCGGTCGAGCGCCGCCAGCGTACCGAACTCGAAATAGGTCAGCGAAATCTCTCCACGCGCCCGGTCGATGCGCGCGAAGGACTCGCACAGTGCCTCATCCGCAACCGGCACGCCGTCAAGCCGTACCCGCTCGTTGTAGCGGCACAGATGCGGCGAGGTATAGACCCCACAGTGATAGCCGGCGGCGAGCGCCATCGCCTCGATCATGGCCACCGTCGAGCCCTTGCCATTGGTGCCGCCGACCGTGATCACCGGACAGGGCAGCCGCCCGCCCTCTGGGGCCAGCCGCGCCCACACCGCGCCGACCCGCTCCAGCCCAAGATCCATCCGGCGCGGATGCAGGTTCGACTGCCAGACCAGCCAGTCGTCGAGCGTCGTGAAACGCACCATACCCGTTGTCGCGTCTGCGCTCAGACCGGCACCACGGTCCGGCAGTAACGCGGACGGTGCATGAGCAAGGCCAGTAGATCGGCCAGCCGCTCCCGCAGGTCGCGTCGGTCGATGATCATGTCGAGCGCCCCCTTCTCCAGCAGGAACTCGCTGCGCTGAAAGCCTTCGGGCAACTGCTCGCGCACCGTCTGCTCGATGACGCGCGGTCCGGCGAAGCCGATCAGGGCATTGGGTTCGGCGATATTGAGATCGCCCAGCATCGCCAGACTGGCCGAGACCCCACCCATGGTCGGATCCGTCATCACCGAGATGAAGGGCAGACCGCGCTCGCGCATCCGCGCCAGGGCCGCGCTGGTCTTGGCCATCTGCATCAGCGAGAACAGACTCTCCTGCATCCGCGCCCCGCCGCTCGCCGAGAAGCAGACATAGGGCGAGCCCTGCTGGAGCGCCGCCGCCACACCGCGCACGAAGCGCTCACCGACCACCGACCCCATGGACCCGCCCATGAACCTGAACTCGAAGGCCGCCGCCACGATGGGCATCTCCTTGAGCCGGCCGCGCATCACGATCAGCGCCTCCTTCTCGGAGGATTCCTTCTGGGCTGCCGCGAGACGGTCCTTGTATTTTTTGAGATCCTTGAACTTGAGAGGATCGAGCGACTCGAGATTCGCGCCGATCTCCTCGCGACCCTCGGGATCGAGAAAGGCCTCCAGGCGTCGGCGTGCGCCGATCCGATTGTGATGGCCACACTTGGGACAGACCTCGAGATTGCGCTCGAGCTCGGCACGATAGAGGATGGCACCACAGCCCGGGCACTTGACCCAGACACCCTCGGGTACGGCGCGCTTGGTGCTGGAATCGATGCGGATGCGGTCTGGGATGAGCTTCTCGAACCAGCTCTTGCCCTTGTCCATCGCCTGTTTCATGGTGGCGGTGGCCTGGGCCTGAACCTTCAGTTTGGTGGATTCTTGCATCGTCGTTGGTGTGCTCTGGACCTAGGTTACAGTGTGGGTTGACGATCAGCGCACCCCGTCGATCGCCGTGCGCAACTCGGTGAGGAAGGTCGCTACCGTCTCGGCGATGCGCTCGGGCGTCGCGGCGAGCGCCTCGATCCGCGCGACGATGGCACTGCCAACGATCACGGCGTCGGCGACCTTGGCCAGGCGCGCCGCCGTCTGCGCGTCCTTGACCCCAAAACCGACGCCGACAGGAATCTCGATCGCCGATCGGATGCGCGAAAGATGCTCGGCGACATCCGCCGTGTCGAGATTGGCCGCGCCGGTCACGCCCTTGAGCGAGACGTAATAGACGAAGCCCGAGGCCAGGGCGCCAATCCGCCGGATCCGCTCCTCGGTCGAGGTCGGCGCCAGCAGATAGACCAGATCCAGCCCCTGCGCCCTCAGCGTCTTGACCAGATCAGACCCTTCTTCCGGCGGCACGTCGACGATCAGAACGCCATCGACACCAGCGGCTTGCGCCCGCTCGGCAAAGGCGGCATAGCCCAGGCGCTCGATCGGATTGAGATAGCCCATGAGCACCACGGGCGTTTCGCTGTCGCGCTCGCGGAAGGTGCGCACCATCTCCAGCACCTCGGCCAGCCGCACGCCCTGGGCCAGCGCGCGTTCGGTCGCGCGTTGGATCACCGGGCCATCGGCCATCGGGTCCGAGAAGGGCACGCCCAGTTCGAGGATGTCGGCCCCGGCCGCGACCATGGACTGCATCAGCGGTACCGTGAGCGCCGGCTCCGGATCGCCGGCGGTGACAAAGGGGATGAGCGCGGTGCGACCCTGCGCCTTCAGTTGGGCAAAACGCTGTGCGATGCGACTCATAGGACCAAGCCCTCGTGACGCGCGACCGTGTGCATGTCCTTGTCTCCGCGACCGGAGAGATTGACCAGGATGCTCTGATCGGGACGCAGGCTGGACGCGAGCCTGTGGGCATAGGCGAGCGCATGGCTCGATTCGAGCGCCGGGATGATGCCCTCGGTGCGCGTGAGATGATGGAAGGCCGAAAGCGCCTCCTCGTCGGTGACGGCGACATACTGGGCGCGCCCGCTGTCCTTGAGCCACGCATGTTCGGGGCCGACGCCCGGATAGTCGAGCCCGGCCGAGATCGAGTGAGTCTCGAGGATCTGGCCGTCGTCGTCTTCCATCAGATAGGTGCGATTGCCATGCAACACACCCGGACGCCCGGCGGTGAGGGGCGCGGCGTGATGGCCGGTCTCGATGCCCTCCCCGCCCGCTTCGACCCCGTAGATCGCCACATCCGTGTCCGCGATGAAGGGATAGAATAGACCGATGGCGTTCGAGCCACCGCCGACACAGGCCACCAGTGCATCCGGCAGGCGCCCGGTGCGTTCCAGCATCTGGGCGCGCGCCTCGCGCCCGATCACGGTCTGGAAGTCGCGCACCATCATCGGATAGGGATGTGGCCCGGCGACCGTGCCGATGATGTAGAAGGTATCATCGACATTGGTCACCCAGTCGCGCATGGCCTCGTTCAGCGCATCCTTGAGGGTGCGTGAGCCTGAGGTTACGGGCACGACCTTCGCGCCCAGGAGGCGCATCCGATAGACATTGGCCTCCTGGCGTGCGACATCGACCTCGCCCATATAGACCACGCACTCCAGCCCCAGACGCGCAGCGACCGTGGCGGTCGCCACACCATGCTGACCAGCGCCGGTCTCGGCGATGAGACGGGTCTTGCCCATGCGCCGGGCGAGCAGCGCCTGACCGATGGTGTTGTTGACCTTGTGCGCGCCCGTATGATTGAGATCTTCGCGCTTGAGATAGATCTGGGCCCCACCCAACTCGCGGCTCCAGCGCGCGGCATGATAGAGCGGCGATGGCCGACCGACATAGTCGCGCAGATCCGCATCCAGCTCGGCCTGGAAGGCGGGATCGGTCTTGCAGCGTTCATAGGCCAGTCGCAGCTCTTCGAGCGGATGCATCAGTGTCTCGGGGACGAACCGCCCGCCATAGGGGCCGAAGTGTCCGGTTGCATCCGGCAGGTCATATACATCCAGGCGTTCAGCCTGGCTGATTGCGACGTCGATCACCATCTCTTACCCCTTGCATGAAAGCGAAAATAAGGTCTGGATCCTTGATGCCCTTGGCGGTTTCGACCCCACCGCTGACATCGACTCCATAGGGTCGCACCTGTTCGATGGCCTCGGCGACATTGGCCGGGGTCAATCCACCGGCCAGCAGGATCTCGGAAGCGAGGTCGGGCGGGATACGCGCCCAGTCGAAACACTGGCCGGTGCCACCGGCGCGTCCGGGCTCATAGGCGTCGAGCAACAGACCATCGGCACCGCTGAAGCGTTCGCGCTCGGCGGCCAGGTTGATTTCTGGGCGCATCCGGATCGCCTTGATCCAACGCCGTCCGAAGGCCGAACAAAACCCAGGTGACTCGTCGCCGTGGAATTGGAGCAGATCCAAAGGCACCTGCTCCAGGGTCGCCGCGATGGCCTCGGGTCTGGCATCGACGAACAGCCCGACGGCGGTGACAAACGGCGGTAGCGCCCGGCACAACTGAGCGGCCTGCTCGGGTGTGACCGCGCGCGGACTGGCGGGATGAAAGACGAAGCCGACCGCATCGGCCCCGGCCGCCACGACAGCGGCGATATCCGAGACCCGCGTCAGGCCGCAGATCTTGACCCGTGTTCGCTGAATGTCACCTCGTCTCATACGATCCCGACTCAAACGTCCCGCAAACGCTGGAGCGGATCGGTGCAGTCGCACTGGGGCAGACCGAACTCGGCTGGATAGTCGGCCCGAACGAAATAGAGCCCCTGCGGCGGCGCGGTGACGCCACCGAGTCGCCGGTCGCGGAGCTCCAACAGTTCGCGCGTCCAGTCCACCGGGGCCTCGCCGCGTCCGATGGCCATCAGCACCCCAGCGATGTTACGCACCATGTGATGCAGAAAGCCGTTGGCACCGATCGCCAGGGTGATCAGTCCATCGCGCTCGCTGAGATCCAGATAGAACACACGCCGGATCGGACTCTTGGCCTGACAGGACAGGGCACGGAAGCTCGAAAAGTCATGCTCGCCGACCAGAGCGATGGCAGCGGCGCGCATCCGTTCCAGATCCAGCGCTTCATGCACCCAGACGGCACGATCGCGCTGGAGCGGCGAACGGGTGCGCCGTGCCAAGATCTGATAACGGTAGTGCCTAGCCTGGGCGCTGAAGCGCGCATGAAAACGACCATCGACCGGATGCGCCCAACGCACGCCGATATCGGGTGGCAGATTGGCATTGGTCCCAAGTACCCAGGACCGCTCACTGCGCCTAGCCGTGGTCTCGAAATGCACCACCTGTTCGAGCGCATGGACACCGGCGTCGGTGCGCCCGGCACAGTGAAGCCTCACTGGGTGATCGGCAACCCGCGAAATGGCGGCCTCCAGTTCGGACTGTATGGTCCGCGCCCCAGGTTGCGTCTGCCAGCCGTGGAAGTGGGTGCCGTCATACTCGACACCCAGGGCGATGCGACCAGGTCTCAAGAGGCTGTTACTCGCGCGCGCCGCGAATCGAGCGATCGAACCAAAGCCGCAGACGGGCGATTCATGACCCCAGACGCTCCAGCAAGGCGCGGGCCTCCTTGCGCTGTTCTTCGCGTCCCTCGGCCAGGACCTCCTCCAGGATCTCGCGCGCTGCGTCCTTGTCGTCCATCTCCACATAGGCGCGGGCCAGGTCGAGCTTGGTGGCGGTCTCGTCCCAGATGCCAGAGTCGATCTGCCATTGCGAGGACAACAGATCCGAGGGAACACTATCTTGTTCAGGGGACAGCCCCGAATCCAACTCGGAAGACAGCGCCGCCACATCCAAGGGCTCCAGGGTTTCACCAGCCTTGTCAGACGGTTTGGCGACGAGAATGGGCGGCTCAGATGACCTCTGAGGTTCGCTGCCACGGTCCTGACCCTTGAGATCCAGCCTCAAGTCATCTTGACGGTCGTCGAGTGAAGGCAGGTCCCGACCCAGGGTATCGGCGGCTGGCGCAGGTGTCTCGCCAAGGGCCCCCAGATCGAGATCCAGCCCATCGGGCAAGGGTAGGATCGAATCTATCTCCAACTGGATGGCTTGCTCGATCTCTTCAGCGGACGGAGGTGTAGGCCCGGAATCGAGTTCTAGCCTCAGCGAATCATCCGATGACCGCGACCCGGCATCCCCTAACACGAGCGGTTCGGAACTGCCCAGATCAAGCCGAAGGTCGTCATCTGAGTCGGATTTGGTCTTGCTTCGGGATTCCGGCTCAGGCATGGATTGGGATGCCGCGGCGGCGGCACCAGCGGCCGCCAGCGACGCCGGCGTGGTGGAGGGGCTGGCGGGGGCCAACGGTACGTTCGGCGCGATTTCACTCAGTCTGCGCTGGATCCGTTCCCACTGAGCTGGATCCGCGGTGTCTCCACCCGACGCCCGGATCTCATCGAGCAGATTGCGTAATGCCCCGACATTGCCCGAGGCAGCAAAGGCCTCAGCCAGCTTGTATTTGATGTCGAGCCGTTGCGGATAGCGCTTGAGCTCCTTGTCGAGCAGTGCCTGCGCCTCAGTGTAGCGACCATAGGCGATATAGATGTCGGCCTCGGAGAGTACATCGGCCTCGTCGGTCTCGGCGTCGAAACCCGTAAGATCCGATATCGGCTGTTCCTTGGTCTCCTCGCGATCCTTGGCGGCGGGCGTCGAGATGGGCTGGTCGGACGGATGGGAGGCAGGCGCGGTCTTGCTGAGCGAGACGGTCTCGGGCGATGCGTGAGTTCCCTCCGACGCAGACGCGGTGTCGTAGAGATCGAGCACGAGCCCCGAATCGAGCGCGTCCTCGGACGCGCTGCTCGCCTGCTGCTGTCGGCGACGGGCCATCAATAGCGAGAAGAGCAAGATGCCGAGCGCCGTTACACCGGCAAGTCCGGCCAGCGGCAGGAGCAACGAATGCCAGGTCGAGCTGGGCGCTGGCTTGGGCTCAATGAACGGCTCAGGTTCATTCGGTCGAGCGACTGGCGCTGGATTGGACGTCGATGCGCTTGACTCTGGCGCGACCTGGGACTCGGAGTCGGTCGGTATTGGCACCGGAACCAGACCGATCGTCGTTTCCGACTCCGCCGATTCGGGTGCGGGTTCGAGATCGAGTGTAGGCTCCGGGATGTGTTCAGATGCTAGACCGGGTTCAGGTTCGCGCGTCGCCGATGCGTCCTCGGTCGGAGGCGATCCCAGATCGGATGACCCAGTCTCAGCTGAGACTGGTTCGAGCGTCTCAGACGTCTCTTGCACCGGAAGTTCCGTCTCTTGCACCAGGGGTTCCGGCAGTCCCACGGGTGGCTTGGGCGTCTCGATCGGTTCCAGACCAAGCCCGGATTCGGGCTTGGCATCGGACAAGGTCGACTCAACCGACTGTGCTCGAGCGAGTTCGGCATTGCGCACCTGTAGCAGAGACTGGAGTGCGGCCAGTTGGGACTCCAGTTCTTGGATGCGATTGCGCAGTTCGAGCGTCTCCTGGCGCGCACTCTCGCTGGTTTCGATGGCGAGCAGGACATCCTGGGACTGTGTCCCGGCTCCAACCGCGGCAGTCGGTGCCCTCGGGGCCATCGTGCCTGAGGTTCCAGGTGTTGCGCCCACAAGACGCAAGCGTGCAAGCGTCTCGGGGGTGACGTCGGTGATCGGCGCACGCCGAGCGGAATGCCCGCGCAGGGCGGCCTGGAATTCGCGTCTGGCCTCTTCGGCGCTCAGCGCGAAGAGCTCGGCGCGGGAAGGGATGACCAGGGTCTTGCCGGCGATCAGACGATTGATGTTGCCCCGAATGAAGGCATCCTGGTTGGAGCGATAGAGCGCCATCGCGGTCTGGGCGTCGGTCGCGCCGGCTGGGGCATACCGGCGAGCCAAGGACCAAAGCCCCTCGCCGTTACCCACCGGACCTATGTAGAGCGGAAAACCCTCACCCGGGGCCGGGATATAGCCACCAGGGCCGCTCGCCACCGGCGGCAGGCCAGGCTCAGACCCGCTGGCCGCCGTTGCGGCGCGGGCTGGCCGGACATTGGGCGCGCGGCGCTCGGTCAGGAGCGGTGGATCGAGCAGGACGGTGTATTGCTTGACCAGGCGTCCCTGCGGCCACACGGCCTGGACCAGGAAATCTAGGTAGGGTTCGCGTACCGGCTCCTGACTAAAGACGCGCACCCGCACACGGCCATCGGGCGTGGCCTCGGGCGTGAAGCGCAGCTGAGTCAGAAAGTGATAGCGCTCGATCCCAGCCTTCTCGAAGGCCTCAGGTGAGGCGATGGAGACGCGCAGTGCGTCGATTTCATCTGGTTTGACATCACCGACATCAATCTCGCCTAGGAATGGCTGATTGAGCGCAGAGTCGGTGCGCAGGGCGCCCAACTCCAACGCAAGGGCCGGATGGCCGGTCAGGGCCGCGGCGATGGCGGACGCCAACATCAGCTTGCGAGTCATCCCCCCCCCTCGTGCTCCAGGCAGCGAAAGACATCCACACGAACCGCGCCCGCCCTTTCAAGATCAGCGATCCAGTAGGATCGTCAGCATGCGTCGCAAGGGTTCGGCTGCACCCCAGAGCAACTGATCGCCGACGGTGAAGGCGGACAGGTAGCGGCTCCCCAGATTCATCGTTCTCAAGCGCCCGACCGGAACCAGGAGCGAACCGGCCACGGTGGCAGGCGACAGATTATGGATCGTGGCCGTCCGCTCGTTTGGCACCACGCGCACCCAGTCGTTGGCGCTCACGATCAGGGACTCGATCTCGTCCAGGGCGACATCGCGGTTGAGCTTGATAGTCAGCCCCTGGCTGTGACAGCGCATGGCGCAGATACGTACACAGATTCCATCGATTGGGATCTGTTGGTCGGTCCGGCCAAGGATTTTATTCGTCTCGGCCTGTCCTTTCCACTCCTCCCGACTCTGGCCATTCTCAAGTTGGGTATCGATCCAGGGGATGAGACTGGCTGCAAGCGGGGCGCCAAGGCTCGCGGTGGGGAATGAACGATCACGGAGCGTCTCAGTCACGCGCCGGTCGACGTCGAGGATCGCTGCAGCCGGATCGGACAGGAGTGAGGCGACCGAGCCGTGCAGCGCGCCCATCTGCACGAGCAGCTCGCGCATGGCCTGGGCGCCGGCGCCCGAGGCGGCCTGGTAGGTCATGGCGCTGACCCACTCGACCAGACCCGCGCGAAACAGCCCGCCGATGGCCATCAGCATCAGGCTCACGGTGCAGTTGCCGCCGATGAAGTCGCGCTTGCCGGCGTCCAGGGCGGCATCGATCACTGGACGGTTGACCGGGTCGAGGATGATGGTCGCGTCTGGCTCCATGCGCAGTGCCGAGGCGGCATCGATCCAGTAGCCGTCCCAGCCGCTGGCGCGCAGACGCGGATGGATCGCCTTGGTGTAGTCACCGCCCTGGCAGGTGATGATGACATCCATCGCGCGCAGGGCCTCCAGCGAGTTGGCATCGAGCAGAGGCGAAGCGCCATAGCCGACGTCCGGTCCGGGCTGACCGACCTGCGAGGTACTGAAAAAGACCGGCTCTGGGATGCGCGCAAAGTCGTTCTCGGCGCGCATCCGCTCCATCAGGACCGAGCCCACCATACCGCGCCAGCCGACGAAACCAACCCGCTTCATCTTGATGCCTCACCAAACTTCAAAGCGTTATTCGAACTGTATTCGTTGTGCACGACGCATGACCCTGGGACGCGGACCGGGTGAGGCTGGCAGGGGACGCCATGAATCCATCCCTGGAGGCTTGACGACGGACTCTATGCCGTCGATACCCCCGCCCGCCGCCACCCGGTCCGCTCTTGGCCATCATCGAGCGATGACGTGCGCTGGGCCTCTTGGCCGACCGTTCAGGCCGACAGCGCTGCCACCACCGCGTCACCCATCTCGGCGGTGCCGACCCGACGCATGCCTTCGGACAGGATATCCGCGGTGCGCAGGCCCTGGTCGAGCACCTTGGAGACGGCGGTCTCGATGCGCTCGGCGACCTCGGGTGCGCCGAGCGAGTGGCGCAGCATCAGGGCCACCGAGAGGATGGTGGCGAGCGGATTGGCGATACCGCGCCCGGCGATGTCAGGGGCTGAACCGTGGATCGGTTCGTACATGCCCTGACCCTGTGCGTTGAGCGAGGCCGAGGGCAGCATGCCGATCGAACCGGTGAGCATGGCGGCGCAGTCGGAGAGGATGTCGCCAAAGAGATTACCGGTCACGATGACATCGAATTGCTTGGGCGCACGCACCAGCTGCATGGCGGCGTTGTCGACGTACATGTGGCTGAGTTGGAGCCCGGGATAGTCAGCGGCGGTCTTGGTCGCGACCTCGCGCCAGAGTTCGGTGCATTCGAGTACATTGGCCTTGTCGACCGAACACACCTTCTTGCCGCGCTGCATGGCGATGTCGAAGGCGACGCGACAGATACGCTCGATCTCGGACTCGGTATAGACCATGGTGTTGAGACCGCGACGCTCACCGGAGGGCAGGGTCTCGACGCCGCGCGGCTGGCCGAAATAGATGTCGCCCGTGAGCTCACGCACGATCAGGAGGTCAAGCCCCGAGACGATCTCGGGCTTGAGGGTAGAGGCGGCGATCAGCTGCGGATAGAGCACGGCCGGGCGCAGGTTGGCAAACAGCCCCAGACCGGAACGCAGGCCCAGCAGACCCTTCTCGGGGCGCTTGGAGATGGGGAGCGGCTCCCACTTTGGGCCGCCGACTGCGCCGAGCAGCACGGCATCCGACGCCTTGGCGGCGGTGAGCGTCTCCTCGGGCAGCGGATCGCCATAGGCGTCATAGGCCGCGCCGCCGACCAGCGCCTCTTCGAGCGTCACGTCGATGGCACCCTCGGCTTGCAGTGCCTTCAGCACCTTCACCGCCTCGGCGACGATCTCGGGACCGATGCCGTCACCGGCGAGAACCAGAATCTTCTTGCTCAATGGTTGTTCTCCAATGCGTGCGAGAGCGCGCGTGGCGCCAGGCCATAACGCGCAGGCTGATCAGCAATGGATCGGATGTCGACCATCCAATCCAGGTTGCGCCCAATGACGAGTTCTGTCATGGGCGCGTGATGGGTATTTTTCATCGGAATCGGCTTGGCGACGAAACCGTATTGCCGCGCCAGTGCCTTGACCTCTTCCGCATGATCATAGGTCATGATGAACTCGCCCTTGAGTTGGGCGCATCGCTCGAATAGGGCCTGATGATCCAATTCGAAATGCCGATACAAACGCTGGCCGGCTCTTTTGCCGCCTGCCGTATAGGGCGGATCGATGAAAAAGACGACGTTCGGATCATCGCGATAGCGTTCGAGTACAGCCAATCCGTCACCCTGCTCGAAACGCAAGCGCGACCGGATCTGATCGATGTCGCGCAGACGTTTGGCCAGTGTGGTCGGATACCAGCGCGATCCGATGCCTTTTCCCGATTCACCGCGTTTGATGAATCTGGAGCCGGGCGCCAGGATGCCGCCATGCAATGTTCGATTGCGGAGAATCGTCCTGAAGGCACGTTCACGGGTGCTCGTCGGATCCTGAGCCAGAGTGTCGGTGACGTTTTTCAGCGACATCTCGAACGCCAGAATCCGCTCCGCCAGCCAGTCAGCTTCGCCGTCCTGGATCGACTGCCAGACCGCCGCGACATCCTCGTCCAGTTCGACCATCAGCACCCTGTCGGCAAGCTGCTCGAAGGCCACCGTCAGCGACACGATCCAGCCGCCCGTGAAGGGCTCGACCAGCAGCGCCGGACGGCGTGGCTGATGACGCAACCAGTCGCGCAAAGGTGGCACGAACCACGTCTTGCCGCCCAGATACCGGAACGGACTGCGCTGCGGAACGGAGGCGACGTTGACGATCACTGGTGGCGGCTGATCGATCTGCGCTCTAGTGCTAGTGACCGATCACAAACAGCCAGGGCGCCTCAAGACGGCGGCGTTCTTCGTAGGCGCGGATGGTGTCGGCCTCCTTGAGGGTCAGACCGATGTCGTCCAGCCCCTCGATCAGGCGCTGCTTGCTGCCGGCGTCGATCTCGAAGGCAATGACCTGGCCGTCGCTTAAGGTCAGAGTCTGGGCCGGGAGATCCACGGCGATGCGCAGCGGTTCGACCCCGGTCGCCTTGACGAATAGATCGTCGATCACGGTGGCAGGCAGCCGGATCGGCAGCAGCCCGTTCTTGAAGCAATTATTGAAAAAGATGTCAGCGAAGCTCGGCGCCAGGATGACGCGGATGCCGAAGTCGGTCAGCGCCCAGGGGGCGTGCTCGCGCGAAGACCCGCAGCCGAAGTTTTCGCGCGTAAGCAGGATCTCAGCTTGGGCGAAACGCGGGTCGTTGAGCACGAACTCGGGGTTGCGCGGACGTCGAGTACAGTCCATGCCCGGCTCGCCGTGATCGAGATAGCGCCACGCGTCGAACAGATAGGGGCCGAATCCGGTCCGCTTGATGCTCTTGAGGAACTGCTTGGGGATGATGGCGTCGGTGTCGACATTGGCCCGATCGAGCGGGGCGACGACGCCGGTAAAGTTGACGAATGGCTGCATCAAAGCGTCCTCACATCGACGAAGTGACCGGTCACGGCAGCGGCGGCGGCCATCGCCGGACTGACCAAATGGGTCCGCCCGCCCGGGCCCTGGCGACCCTCAAAGTTGCGGTTGGAGGTCGAGGCGCAGCGCTCACCCGGCTCTAGCCGATCGGCGTTCATCGCCAGACACATGGAACAGCCCGGCTCGCGCCACTCGAAACCAGCGGAGACGAAGATCCGATCCAGCCCCTCGGCCTCGGCCTGTTCCTTGACCAGACCCGAGCCGGGGACGACCAGCGCCTGTTTGATCGAGGCGGCGACCTTGCGCCCCTTGACGACCTCGGCCGCGGCGCGCAGGTCCTCGATGCGCGAGTTGGTGCAGGAGCCGATGAAGACCTTATCCAGACGGATCGCGCTGATCGGTGTGCCAGCGGTTAGGCCCATGTACTCGAGGGCACGCCGCATCCCAGCGGCCCGGACCGGATCGGGTTCAGCGTCTGGATCCGGCACCTGCTCGTCGATCGCGACCACCATCTCAGGTGAGGTGCCCCAGGTGACTTGGGGTTTGATGCTGGCGGCGTCGAGATGGAGCACGCGATCGAACGCGGCGCCCGGATCACTGACCAGGGTGCGCCAGTGGGCCGCAGCGCGCTCGAAGAGCTCACCCTGGGGGGCGAACGGACGCCCGCGCAGATAGTCGATGGTCTTCTCGTCGACACCGATCAGACCCGCGCGCGCACCGGCCTCGATCGCCATGTTGCAGACCGTCATGCGGCCTTCCATCGACAGGTCGCGGATGGCCTCGCCGCCAAACTCGATCACATAGCCGGTCCCACCGGCGGTACCGATCTGGCCGATGATGGCGAGGATGAGGTCCTTGGCAGTGACGCCTGCACCGAGTCGGCCTTCGACCTGGATCAGCATCGACTTGGACTTGCGCTGGATCAGGGTCTGGGTAGCCAGGACGTGCTCGACCTCGGAGGTACCGATCCCAAAGGCCAGGGCCCCGAAGGCGCCGTGGGTGGCGGTGTGCGAATCACCGCAGACGATGGTGGTTCCCGGCAGGGTGAAGCCCTGTTCGGGACCCATGACATGGACGATCCCTTGGCGACTGTCATCCATCCCCAGTTCGGTGATCCCGAATTCCCGACAGTTGGCATCGAGCGTTTCGACCTGGAGCCGCGAGATCGGATCGGCGATGCCAGAGGCGCGATCCGTGGTGGGGACATTGTGATCCGGGACGGCCAGGTTGGCACTCGGGCGCCAAGGACGCCGCCCGGCCAGACGCAGCCCTTCGAACGCCTGGGGTGAGGTGACCTCGTGGATCAGCTGGCGATCGATGTAGAGCAATGCCGTACCCGTCTCATCGACACGGACGACATGGGAATCCCAGAGTTTGTCGTAGAGGATCTTGGCGACCATGACCTGATCTTGAGCTCAAAGTAAATAGGCTAGGTTAGCGATAGTGTTTGGCAAACTCAAGCCAATGGTGTAGACCGGGTGATGAGGCGGCGCAGACGGGCGCGGTTGTAGCGCTGCACCAGGATGAAGGGCAGGTTGACCAGACCGCCATAGACGACCATGAACAGGCCCATCCACGCGGGCGTCCAGAGAAAAAAGGTCAACGCCAGCGCCCAGGTCAGCCAGTGTCCGAACTCGGCGCGGCTGGTCTCGCGTGCGAAGCGGTCGAGATACTCGGGATCCACTGAGGCAAGCCGACGCTTGGGGAAACCATCGCGCAGCAGTCCCCCGGCCTCGGGCAGACGATCCTTCCAGGCCCGGATTCCCAATCGCTCATAACAGCGTCCAGACTCTTCCCAGCCATAGCTGGCGCCGATGATCGGCCAGCGGGTCAGCCAGTCCAAGGGGAGGCGCTGCGCGATATAGCCCGCGATCAGGTGAAAACTGGCCCAGAGCGCGGCGCACAGTGCAATGACGCCCAGGATATCTAGATTCATGCGCTCAGGCCCGCGCCACCTCAGCGCGTAGTCGCGACAGTAGAGGCGCTGGACAGCCCTCAAACTCGGTAACGAGTCGTTGGGAAACCTCGCGGGCAAGGAACAACAGATAGCTCCGGCGCGGCGCGGGATTAAACGAAACGCAACAACTCGTTCTATTTAAGCAAGTCATCGAACACCGCTGGCGTCCCAGAAACCCTATCCTCCTGGCTGATGACTTTAGAAAACCATTCAGGAGAAGGCACTAATACATTAGTGAGGTCACGTGGCTCGAACTTATTCAAGTTGTTTCCATATTTCCGCACTTCTCTTGACAGGATCCGCTGACCAGCAGGCAAACAGAAGTACAGAAAAAGATGATCGATGAATCATGCCCCTAAAGGATTGGGATAAAAACAGTGAAAATGGGAGACCAGTCGGCTCAACGGTCGCAATCCGTTCAAAGTCATTGGCACGGCGTTTATAGTCTGAACGGTTATAGAGGATTTTGGTTTATAACCCTGCGCGCAAGGCTTCTGTCAGCCGTAACAATTCTTTCGCCTCCCGTTCCCAGGTTTCCGTTCTATTGAGCGAAAGCCTTTCGATCAAAATGACCGAATCCATCACTCTTAGGATCAGGTTCCCACACGACTGGAGTAGATCGAGAAACCCTTCCTTAAAGGAAGGCAGCGGGTCGCCGCGCTTGACATAGAGCTCGCAGCCTCTGCCAGCTTGACCTGCCCCCGACTCGATCCTTTGTAGCGCAGAGGAGGAAAGGGATAGAGCGAAACTCTTTCGGATGAGATTACCACCTGCCCCCTGGAGCCCTGGGAGGCAAAGCATGACCCAGATTCCGGTGTCATCCGTTTTGTTTTGGATGAGCGCCGCGACGAGATGGTTGTTAGCGCCATCCGAATCGGCCAGCCAACAGATGATGCAACCGTCCTTTGGTCTTTTGTAGGTCTGCTCGATGAAGGCCGTAGTGCCTGTCAGACGGTAGGCGTCTTTGATCGCTTTGAGGATGGGATCTGCCGAATCAAGGAGTGTGAATCCCTGGGATGTCATGACTGTATTGAGCGGAAGCGCAATCGCTGGATTCGGCGTTCTCTTCGAAAACAGCGCGATCAAGACGAAAACGAGAAGAGCGACCAGCATACCGATGATCCCTTCAATCATGGATATCCCCCTGATCTACTGTGAGTCAAACCCACTGCGCTCGGTTTAGGCCGTATTGCTGAATTTACCCAAGATCGCTCGTCTCGATTCCGGCTGGCCTCGAGCCGGCATCGCCACTCAAGCCAACAGCTCGCTTCCGCCCATATAGGGCCGCAGGACCTCAGGGATGATCACACTCCCATCGGCCTGCTGATAATTCTCCAGCACCGCGACCAGGGTGCGCCCGACCGCCAGCCCCGAGCCGTTGAGCGTATGTACCAGCTCCGGTTTGCCGGTCTCTGGATTACGCCAGCGGGCCTGGAGCCTGCGCGCCTGGAAATCCCCAAAATGACTGCACGAGGAGATCTCGCGATAGGCGCCCTGCCCCGGCAGCCAGACCTCCAGGTCATAGGTCTTGCAGGCCGAGAACCCGAGGTCGCCCGTACAGAGGGTCACGACCCGATAGGCCAACCCCAGCCGCTGCAGGATCGACTCGGCATGGCCGGTCAGCTCCTCTAGCGCCCGCGCGCCGTCCGCGGGCGGCACGATCTGCACCAGCTCGACCTTCTCGAACTGATGCTGACGGATCATGCCGCGCGTGTCCTTGCCGTAAGAACCGGCCTCGCTGCGGAAGCACGGGGTATGCGCGACCCATTTGCACGGCAGGCTGTCGGCCGGGAGGATCAGATCGCGCACCAGATTGGTCACGGGCACCTCGGCGGTCGGGATCAGATAGAGGTCGCGCTCGCCCGCCACCCTAAACAGATCGGTCTCGAACTTGGGCAATTGACCGGTGCCGCGCAGGCTCTCGGCATTGACCAGATAGGGCACATAGACCTCGGTATAGCCGTGTTCTCGGGTGTGGACATCCAGCATGAACTGGATCAGCGCCCGCTGCAGCCGCGCCAAGGGGCCGGAGAGGGTGACGAAGCGCGCGCCCGCCACCTTGGCCGCGCGATCGAAGTCCATCCAGCCGTGGCGCGCCCCGAGATCGACGTGATCTCGCGGCTCGAAATCGAACTGCGGCGGCGCCCCCCAACGCCGTTCCTCGCGGTTATCGGAGGCGTCGCGCCCCTCGGGGACATCGGCGGCAGGCAGATTGGGCAGGCCCAGACTGAGGTCGGTCAGCTCGTCTTGGATTGCGCTCAGGCGCGACTCGGCGGCCTTGAGCCGCTCACCCAGATCGGCGACCTCGGCCAGGAGCGGCGCGAGGTCTTGGCCCTCGGCCTTGGCGCGCCCGATCGACTTGGAGCAGGTGTTGCGCGTGTTCTGGAGCTCCTGGACTTGGATCTGGAGCGTCTTGCGCTCGGACTCCAGGGATTGAATCCGCGCGGTGTCGAGCACCAGACCGCGCCGGGCCAGTTGCTCGGCGACCTGGTCGAGTCCGGTGCGCAACAAACGTGGGTCTAGCATCGATGGTTCCTTTGGCGTGGATGTGAAAGATACGGAGGTGGCGGCTATCCGGGTGCAGGCACGCCGAACGGAATCTTCCAGAACGCGGCGCTGAAGTCGCCGGCCAGATAGCCTTCCTGGATCTGATGTTCGACCCCCAGCTCCTGGGCCAGGCGCCGGATCTCACGTGGCTGATAGAGGTTATAGATCGGCGAGGTGTCCCAGCCCTTGAGCAGGTTGAAGACGAAGCCGTGACGGCTCGCCTCCAGACAGCGCTCGATGAAGCGCCGGGTCTCGGCGCGGGTGAAGGTGTTCATGGCCCCGCTACAGAGATAGACATCGGCCTCAGGCAGCGCGCTCTCCTCATCGAGGATGTCGAGGACATGGATCTCGCCGCCGGTGCGCCGGCGCGCGGCCTCGACCATGGGGACCATGACATCGATTCCGATATAGTGACGCGGCCGGTCGCCAGTGCGTTCCAGATACACGAGCAGATCGCCGAAGCCGCAGCCGGCGTCGACCAGGGTCAACCGTGACAGATCCGGCGGCAGAAAGGAGCGCAGCACCCGAAAACGGACCTCCTGGGTCTCGGTCGAATTCCACTGCACGCCCTGGGCCGTCTCGCCGTGGCTCATGAGCGCGCTACCGTAGAAGGTCTGGGTGTCGACTCTGGGCATGTCAGCCACCTTACTGGGACGCGATCTTCGGAAAGGTTCAAGCGTCGGATGCCAGGGCCTGACGACAGGGCAAGGTGCGGCTCAGGACGCAGTCCGAACAGCGCGGCCGACTCCGACAGACCTGCTTGGCATGTTCGACGAGGAGCGCATGGTACTCCTTGTAGCGCGGCACGTCAGGTCCGAGCGCGCGCTCGAAGGCGGCGCGGATCGTTTCGTAGCCTTCATCGCCGCGCAGCAGCCCCAGCCGGGAGAAGATCCGGCGCGTATAGGCATCGACCACGAACACCGGGCGTTCGAAGGCATAGAGCAGGATATCGTCGGCCGTCTCGGGGCCGATGCCCTTGACCGCGAGCAACCGCGCGCGCAGCGTCTCGGTGTCGAGCGCGTTCAGCCCATCCCAGCCGCCCGCGGCGCGATAGAAGGTACAGAAGGCGATCAGACGGCGCGCCTTGACATTAAAGTAGCCGGACGGTCGTATCGTCTCGGCCAGTTCGATCGGATCCAGCGCGAGGATGGCCTCGGCCTCCAGGCGGCAGTGCGCCCTGAGACGCGTGATGGCGCGCTCGACGTTCGACCAGGCGGTGTTTTGGGTCAGCACCGCCCCGATCATGACCTCGAATGGGGTCTCGGCGGGCCACCAGTGTCGAGGGCCGTGACAGACCAACAAGTGGTCATGGATGGCGCGTACCCGTTTTGGCTCAAACATGCACTTCTTCGCGGGTGTCGAAGGCCTCACCAAGACGCCAATCCACTCGATGATCCGTCCTCACCGGTGACCACGACAATGCCCTCGGGCGAGACCTCGAAGCGTTCGCGATCACGCCGGGGATCGAAGCCGATCCGATCGCCGGGTGCAATCTTGACGTCTTTCTCGACGATACAGTGGCGCAGATGGGCGCCGGCGCCGACACTTACCCCCTGAAACAGAATGGACGCCTCGATGATGGCCCCGTCCTCGACCCGCACCTGGGGAAACAGGATCGAGTGATTGACCCCGCCGCCGCTGATGACGGTGCCAGCCGCCAGCATCGAGTTGACGAAAACGCCCTCGGTACCGCTCTGCGGACCTGGAACTGTACGCGCCGGCGGATACTGGCCCTGATAGGTATGGATGATCCAATCGGGTTGATAGAGATCGAGCGGCGGGTCGGCGCGCAGGAGCGCCATGTTGGCCTGATAGTAGGCGTCGACCGAAGCCAGATCGCACCAGTAGCGGTCCGGCGTCACCCGACCGCGCGTCTGACCGAAGCGATAGGCGCGCACCGGATGCTTAGCAAGCCGAGGTGCGATGAGGTCGAGCGCCAGGTCAGTGTCGGGCGAGATGCCGCGTTCGTACTCGGCCAGGGCCTCGAGCAAGAGGGACTTGTCGAACAGATAGACCCCCATGGTCTCTAGCCGTTCGCCCTCGGCGTTCCCTACACCGTCCGAAGGCGGCAGGAATGCACGGATCCGCTCGTCGGCCTCAAGCACGACCCCAGCCTGACGTCCGGTGCCCGGAGCCGACACGGTGCGCGTAGCGACCGTGATCGCCGCGCCTGTCTCGCGATGGGCGCGCACCAGTTCGGCATAGTCCATGCGGTAGATAGCGTCACCATGTAGGATCAGCACCTGACGGGCGCGATTGCGCTCGATGAGATAGCGGTTCTGGCGAATGGCGTCGCAGGGTCCGCCGTACCAGTCCTGCCCTTCGCGCATCTGGGGCGGAACCGGGGTGATGAATTCGCCGAGCTCGGGATTGAAGATCGACCAGCCGTCGCGCAGATGTTTGTGGAGCGAGTGGCTCTTGTACTGCGTCAGCACCAGGACCTGACGCAGACCCGAATGCAGACAGTTGGCAAGCACGAAGTCGATGATACGGTATTTGCCGCCGAATGGGACGGCAGCCTTGGTGCGCTGGCGGGTCAGGGCCTCGAGCCCAAGCCCGCGTTCCTGGGCCAGGATGAGAGTCAGGGTGTCGGAGGGCATGATGACAGAGCGAATTGGTCACGGTGAATGAGAAGGCGGTCGACACAGGGTCGGATACCTGGTCGATGCCCGCAATAGTGCATCGTCCCCGGTGGACTCAAAACCGCGCGCGGTCGATCTGGATAGGCCGGCGTAGGTGGGCAGTCAGGCCCCATCGCTTCTGCGCCCTCCGATGGCGTCGATGATGCGGCTCGTCGAGCGTCCAGGCACCAAGTCGAGCACCCGCACCTCGCCGCCGCGCGCCAGCACCGCCTCGGCGCCCGCGATCTGCCCGGGCCGATAGTCGCCACCCTTGACCAGCACGTCTGGCCCAACGGCACGGATCAGTGCCTCGGGCGTGTCTTCACTGAACGGACAGACCCAGTCGACCGAGGCCAGTCCAGCCAAGACCGCCATGCGCTGCTCGACGCCATTGATCGGACGACCCTCACCTTTGAGCCGACGTACCGAGTCGTCATCGTTGACAGCGACGATGAGTCGGTCTCCCAAGCGCTTGGCCTGCTGGAGATAGGCGACGTGCCCATCGTGCAGGATATCGAAGCAGCCGTTGGTCATGACCAGGCGCTCGCCGGCAGCGCGCGCTGCCCTGGCCGCCGCGATCAGGGCCGCGCGATCCAGAATCGCGCCCCGCTCGCCCCCGCGATACGCGCGCATAAGCTCGGACGCGCTGACCCCAGCGGTCCCCAGCTTGCCAACCACCAGACCGGCGGCACAATTGGCCAGGGCACAGGCCGTGGTCAGGTCGGTCCCGGCCGCCAGCGCGCCGGCCAGGGTCGCGATCACGGTATCGCCCGCCCCCGTGACATCGAAGACCTCGCGCGCCCGGGTCGGCAGGTGCAGGGCCGGGGCACCTGCGCGCACTAGCCGCATCCCCTGCTCGCCAAGTGTCACCAGCAGTGCCTCCAGTCCCAGCTCGGCGCGCAGACGCTCGGCGCGTTCGATGAGCACGGCGTCATCTGGGCACTGGTCGACGACCTCTTCCAGCTCGGCACGGTTCGGGGTTAGCAGGGTCGCGCCCCGGTAGCGGCTGAAATCGCGGCCCTTGGGATCGATCAGGACCGGCTTGCCCTTGGCGCGGGCCATCCGGATGAGCCGTTGTGGATCGGCGAGCGTGCCCTTGGCATAGTCCGAGAGCACCAGGAGATCGACCTCGGCCAGCGCAGGCGCAACCAGTCCCGGCAGCGGATCCGGACCCTGCGGTGCCAGCGAGCGTTCGAAATCCAGCCGGATGAGCTGCTGATGGTGACTGAGCACGCGCAGCTTGGTGATGGTTGGCACCCCGGCGCGGCGCTCGAAACGGGTGACGATCCCCTGTTCGCTCAGACGCCTGTGGAGGATCTCCGCGGCCTCGTCGTCGCCGGTCACGCCGGCCAGGGTCACACGCGCACCGAGCATGGCCAGATTGAGCGCGACATTGGCGGCGCCGCCGGGTCGATCCTCGATGCCCTCGACCTGGACCACGGGCACCGGCGCCTCGGGTGAGATCCGGCGTGTAACCCCTGTCCAGTAGCGGTCGAGCATCAGGTCGCCGGCCACCAGCACGCGGGCGCGCGCGAAATCGGGGAAGGTCGATGGAGTGATCACGATCAAGGCCGGGCGGCGGAAAGGGTCAGATGGGCAGTCTAGCTAGAAGCGGGCGCTTTGGCCAGACGTCGGCGCCACTCGACCAGCTCGGGTTTGGGCGCGTGCTTGATGGCGAGCTTCCACCAATAGCCGAGCAGGTTGTCGCCAAAGGAGATCGCCTTGCGCGGCAGCACCAATGGGTGATCCTCCGGACCAGCCGCACCACGCAGACAGGTCGTTGCGCTCACATAGCCGGCCTCCTCGGCCAGCTGCACCGTCGTGCGGTCGAAGCTGCCGAAGGGATAGCAGAGATGCCGGACGGGTGCGCCCAGGATGTCTTCGAGTGCGCTGCGGCTGTCGACGAGCTGACGACGCTGGGCCTCGGGATCGAGCGTGGCGAGCCTGAGATGATCGACGCTGTGCGAGCCGATCGCGATGAGTCCGGTCGCGTGCAGGGCGCGCAGACGTGCGGCAGTCATCAGGGTCGGGATCGGACGCCCCGGATCCTTGGCAAACCAGTCGGCGCGCTGTCCGAGCCAGGCACTGATGGCATAGACGGTCGCCGGAAAGCCATGCCGCTCCAGCACAGGCCAGGCATACTCGGCGAAGTTGTCATAGGCATCATCGAAGGTCAGGATCACAGCACGCACCGGCAGCGGACGTTCGCCGCGCAGACCGGCCAGGCCCTCATCGAGGCTCAACACCCGATAGCCGAGATGGGCGAGCAAGGCCATCTGAGCAGCGAAGCGCCGATGATCGCAATAGTTGGCACGATGGGTGCGCATCGGCGCAAACACACCGACCTGGTGATACATCAAAATCGAAAGCCGTGCAGACTGCGTATTCAAGCGCATCTCCGTTATAACCGATCGACCGAAGCCGTCTTCAATCTCAATCATCGCCTCAGCATGGTGCCGATGTCTCCCAACACCCAGCTCGCCTCTACCAAGCGCGTCATCGTCGGTCTCTCCGGCGGTGTCGATTCGGCCATCGCGGCGCATCGACTGCTCGAGCAGGGCTATGAGGTCGAGGCGCTGTTCATGAAAAACTGGGAGGAGGACGACGCCGAGGGCCGCTGCGCCGCCGCCGCGGACCTGGCCGATGCGCGCGCTGTGGCCGAGCAGCTCGGGATCCGGCTGCATACGGTCAACTTCTCGTCCGAGTACTGGGATCGGGTCTTTGAGTATTTTTTGCGCGAGTACCGGGCCCTGCGCACGCCCAACCCGGATGTGCTCTGCAACGCTGAGATCAAGTTCAGCGTCTTTCTCGACTATGCGCTCGGTCTGGGCGCCGCGGCGATCGCGACCGGGCACTATGCTCGGATCAGCGCCGAGGCGACCGGCTATCACCTGCATCGCGCGGTCGATGAGGACAAGGATCAGACCTATTTCCTGCATCGGCTGGATCAGGGACAACTCGCACGCGCACTGTTTCCGCTCGCCGATCTCACCAAGGACGAGGTCCGCGCCCTGGCCCACCGACTTGGGCTGGCCAATGCCGCCAAGAAGGACAGCACCGGCATCTGCTTCATCGGTGAGCGAAGGTTCAGCGACTTTCTTGCGCGCTATCTGCCGCGCGAACCTGGTCCGATCGAAACGCCCGAGGGCCTGCGACTCGGTGAGCATCGCGGGCTGGCCTATTACACGATCGGCCAGCGTCAGGGGTTGGGGATCGGCGGGGTCAGTCAGGGGCGCGCGGCGCCCTGGTATGTGGCCGTCAAGGACAGCGCCAACAACCGGCTGATCGTGGTCCAGGACAGCCGACATCCGCTCTTGATGTCGAGTGGACTGGAGGCGCTCCAGCCCCATTGGATCAGCGGTCGGGCGCCCGAGGCGCCCTTTCGCTGTCTGGCGCGCCTGCGTCATCGTCAGCCGTTGCAGGCCTGTGAGCTGGTCGCGATCGGGCCAAAGGGGTGTCAAGTGCGCTTCGACGAACCACAGCGCGCGGTGACGCCTGGGCAATCCATTGTCTTCTATCAGGGAAGCGAGTGTCTGGGCGGGGCCATCATCGAGCGTGGTTTGGCGTCTTGAGCCTCGAATGCGTTATAAGATGGCCTCATCAGCCAAAACGCACCGCGATCGAGAGCCCTGTCCATGCCTCACACCGACCTTGAGCGCACCCTCGCCCTCGCCGGCCTCTATCAGGCCGTCTACTGTGTCATCCACATCGCCCGCCAGGGGGCGGTCGATGCCGAGTTTATGGAACCCTGCGTCTATAGCCTGTTCCAGGTCGATGCCGAGAGCGTCGAGTCGGTCTTCGGCGAACCGGGCGCCCTGGCCAAGGGCGCGCGTCAGCTCGTTGCCCAGTTGACCGGGCAACCCGAGCGCGACCTCGAGATGACGCGCTATGCGATCCAGGTCATCAAGCTCGAACGCGAGCTGGCCAAGCGGCTCGATCTGCTCGATATCATCGCCAAGGGTATCCGCCAGGCCGAGGCCAAACGCGCCCATTTCGACCTGCTCCATCCTAGTCTGCTGGCCCATTTCGCCAACCTCTACAGCCGGACGCTCAGCCAGCTGCAACCGCGTATCCTGATCCACGGCGACCCGCACTATCTACGCGATCCCGACAATCAAAACCGTCTGCGCGCCCTGTTGCTGGCGGCGGTACGCGCGGCTCGGTTGTGGCGTCAGGTCGGCGGATCGCGTTGGCAGCTGCTGTTTCGCAACCGACCGATCCTGCAGGAGACACAGCTGTATCTCGCTCGGTATGACTGAGCGGCGGTCGGCCCGATCCGAGCGGTCAAGCCACTCTCGGACACCGCACTCTGGAGACGACCGGCATTCGCGGTGCGCGTCTTCGTTGCAGTGCAGCATGTGGAATATCCGACTGCCGAACGCTAGAATCGGCCCTTCAGAATAACGCCCCGATCCATGCCACCGGAGCCCTCGATGCCCAATCGCTTCAACGCCAAGTCCAGCCTGAACGTCGCCGGCCAGGAATACGAGATCTTCCGACTCGACGCCGTGCCCAACAGCGCGCGCCTGCCGTTCTCGATCAAGATCCTGCTCGAAAACCTGCTGCGCCACGAGGACGGCGTGACCGTCACACGCGAGGACATCGAGTACTTCAGCCATTGGAACCCCCAGGCCGAACCGGACAAGGAGATCCAGTACCGCCCGGCGCGGGTGCTGATGCAGGACTTCACCGGCGTGCCGGCGGTGGTAGATCTGGCGGCGATGCGCGATGCGATGCGCGCGCTCGGCGGCGATCCGAACCGGATCAATCCCCTCCAACCCGCCGAGCTGGTCATCGACCACTCGATACAGGTCGATCATTTCGGCTCCGATAGCGCCTTTGCGCTCAACGCGGAGCTTGAGTTCCAGCGCAACCGAGAGCGCTATACCTTCCTCAAATGGGGCCAGCAGGCATTCGACGGCCTCAGGGTCGTGCCGCCTGATACCGGGATCGTGCACCAGGTCAATATCGAGTATCTGGCCCGGGTGGTCTTCTCCCGGACGGTCGGTGGCCGGACCCAGGCCTATTTCGATACCTGTGTCGGCACCGACTCGCATACGACCATGGTCAACGGCATCGGCGTGCTCGGCTGGGGCGTGGGCGGTATCGAGGCCGAGGCCTCGATGCTGGGTCAGCCGGTGTCGATGCTGGTGCCCAGGGTCCTGGGCTTCAGGCTCACCGGGACACTGAAGGAAGGCGTGACCGCGACCGATCTGGTGCTGACCATCGTCGAGCGGTTGCGCCGACATGGCGTGGTCGGCAAGTTCGTCGAGTTCTATGGCCCGGCCATCCGCCGCCTGCCGATGGGCGAGCGCACCACCATCGCCAACATGGCCCCTGAATACGGCGCAACCTGCGGCCTATTCCCCATCGATCAGGTCACGCTCGACTATCTGCGTCTGACCGGGCGCGATGACCACCAGATCGCCTTGATCGAGGCCTATTGCAAAGCTCAGGGTGTGTGGCATACAGAAGATGCACCCGAGGCCGAGTATTCCGAGACGCTCGAACTGGACCTGGGCGAGGTGGTGCCCTCGCTTGCCGGTCCCAAGCGTCCACAGGATCGGGTCGCACTCACCGCGATGGCGAGCCACTTTCCCGAGGCGCTCGCGGCGCTCAAGGCCGAGCGCAACCTGCCGACCAAGGGCGCGGCCAAGGCCGTGATCGACGGCCAGGAGGTCGAGATCGCGGACGGCTCGATCGTGATTGCGGCCATCACCTCCTGCACCAATACCTCGAACCCCAGCGTGCTGATCGCCGCCGGCCTGCTCGCCAAGAAGGCCGTGGCACGGGGGCTTAGACGCGCACCCTGGGTCAAGACTGCCTTCGGCCCCGGCTCGATGGCCGTCACCCGCTATCTCGACCGCGCTGGACTGACCGAACCGCTCAAGGCGCTCGGCTTCCACAACGTCGGCTATGGCTGCACGGTCTGTATCGGCAATACCGGTCCGCTGCCCGAGCCGATCTCCAAGGCGATTGCCGAAAACGCGCTGTGCGCGGTCGCGATCCTGTCGGGCAACCGCAACTTCGAGGGCCGGGTCCATGCCGAGGTACGCATGAACTATCTGGCCAGCCCGCCGCTGGTCGTGGCCTATGCCATCGCCGGTCGTATCGACCTCGATCCCTACCAGGACCCCCTGACCACGGATGCCCAGGGCCAACCGGTCTATCTCAAGGACCTCTGGCCGACCCAGGACGAGATTGAAGCCGCGATCGCCGAGTTCGTCACGCCCGAGGCGTTTCGGGCCGCCTATGCCGATGTGTTCACAGGCGATGCGCGCTGGCAGTCGCTGACCGCCCCCAGCACCCAGACCTACGACTGGCCGGCAGATTCGACCTATATCCAGAAACCGCCCTATTTCCAGGGCATGCGCCTGGAGGTCGCCCCGGTCGAGGATATCCAGGGGGCGCGCTGTCTGGCCGTGCTCGGCGACTCCATCACCACCGACCACATCTCGCCTGCCGGTTCGATCAAGCCCAACTCGCCAGCCGGCCAGTATCTGATCGCCAAGGGCGTCGATCCCAAGGACTTCAACAGCCTGGGCTCAAGGCGCGGCAACCATGAGGTCATGATGCGTGGCACCTTCGCCAATATCCGGCTCAGGAACCTAATGGCACCGGGCACCGAGGGCGGGGTGACTCGGCATCAGCCGAGCGGCGAGACGATGTCGATCTATGATGCGGCCATGCGTTACCAGGCCGAGGGAACGCCCGTCATCGTCATCGCCGGCAAGGAATATGGCTCAGGGTCCTCGCGCGACTGGGCGGCCAAGGGCCCACGTCTGCTCGGGGTGCGCGCGGTCATCGCCGAGAGCTATGAGCGCATCCACCGCTCCAACCTGGTGGGCATGGGCATCCTGCCGCTTCAGTTCCTGGCAGGCGAGAATGCCACAACGCTGGGTCTGACTGGTACCGAGACCTTCGACATCCTCGGGTTGAACGACGGCGCGGCCAAGCAGGTCGAGGTCCGTGCGACCGGCGCCGACGGGTCGGTGAAGCGCTTCCAGGCGCGGGTGCGCATCGACACGCCGAATGAGGTGGATTACTACCGTCACGGCGGTATCCTCCAGTACGTGCTGCGCAAGCTCGCCGCCTGATCGGCGACCTGCCCGGCGAGCGGGATATTCAGGTCATGTCTGGAATCCCGGTCGTGTTGCCCCGATCTCTGTTACGACTGGATCAGACCCGCTTGAACGCCGCAACAACCAGCGTCCGTCCACTGGAGGTGGCGCACCCATGTCCGTGATCCTCGACCTCGCTATCTTTCCGACCGATCAGGGGAGCAGCCTCAGCCGGTTTGTCGCACCCGTGATCGCCATGATCCGCGACAGCGGATTCGAGCATCAGCTCTCGCCCATGGGTACCCAGATCGAAACAGATACGCTCCCGGAGGCGCTCGCCATCATCGAGCGCGCCAACGCCATCCTGGAGGGATTCGGCGTCGAGCGCGTCTATGCGGTCGCCAAGTTCGACATCCGCCCCGGGACGCGCGGACGCCTGATCGGCAAGCTCGACTCGGTACGCCGCCGGCTCGACGCACCGACGGACGACCGGCCATGAAGGTCGCCGTCTTCTCCGATGTCCAGGGCAACCGGCCCGCCATGGAGGAGGCCGTCGCCCGCATCCTCGACTGGGGTCCGGAGCTGGTGGTCATGGCCGGGGATCTCATCAATCGCGGACCCAGCAGCCTGGCCTGTCTGGAGCGCTTCGACGCCCTGAGGCGCGCGCACGGCTGGCTGCCGGTCAACGGCAATCACGAGACCTGGGTCCAGCGTTGCGGACGCGAACCGCCGCGCGATGCGCTCGAGGCCGAGCTGCGCCGCTTCGCCGACTGGACCTACCGCCAGATCGAGCCCCGGCTCGACGCGCTCCGCGACTGGCCGGATCATCTCTGTTTCAACGCTGGAACCGACGACTCCTGGGTGCATGTCACCCACGGCACCCTGGCCGGAAACCGTCACGGCATCGGCACCCGCGCCACGGACGAAGAGCTGCGTAGTGTCGTACCGACCGATCTGGCGCTCTTCGTCACCGCCCACACCCATCGCCCGCTGGAACGGATGCTCGATGGGATGCCCATCCTCAACGTCGGCTCGGTCGGTTCGCCCTTCGATGGCGATCCGCGCGGGAGCTTCGCGTTGTTGACATTCGAGCACAACGCCTGGCGCTGGGAGATCGTGCGCTTTGTCTATGATCGTCGGCAGGCCGAGCGCGACTTCGACGATCTCGGCTTCATCGAGCACGGCGGACCGCTGGCACGCATCCTGTTTGAGGAATGGAAACGCGCCCGACCGCTGATGGCGCTGTGGCGCAGCGATTTCGAACCGGCGGTGCTAGCCGGTGAGCGCGCGCTGCAACCGGCCGTCGATGCGTTTTTGGCAAGACTCGACTAAGGGGCAAGGACCATCATGAACACCGATAAAACCATTCGATGAAGGACTCGGACACACTCTCACGCTTTCTCTTTGAACAATCTGGCATTCGCGGCAACCGGGTCCATCTGGACGCGAGCTGGCGCGCCGTGCTGGAGACGCATCCCTACCCCGAACCGGTGGCCGTGCGGTTGGGCGAGGCGCTGGCGGCGACCGCACTATTGGCGGCGACCATCAAGTTCGAAGGCTCCTTGATCCTCCAGATCCAGTCATCCGGCCCCATCCGTACCCTGGTCGCCCAGGCCACGCACGCGCGCACGGTGCGCGGTCTGGCGCGCTGGGAGGCGGAGGTTCCAGCGGTCGAGTCGCTGAGCGAACAGTTCGGCACCGGACAGCTGGTGCTGACCATCGACCAGGGGTGCGGCCAACCTTATCAGGGCGTGGTCCCGCTGACCGGCGCGCGTCTAACCGAGGCCATCGAGCACTACTTCGCCGATTCCGAACAGATCCCGACCCGGCTGTGGCTGGCGGCCACTCCGTCATACGCCTCGGGCCTGTTGCTGCAACGTCTGCCCGAGGCCGGCACGACCGAGGAGGACTGGGGCCGTGTGACCCAGCTCGCCGACACCCTCACGCCAGGTGAGCTGCTGGGTCTGGCGACCGAACCTCTGCTGTATCGCCTCTTCCACGAGGAAAGGGTACGACTCTTCGAGCCGGAGCCAGTGTCCTTCCGCTGCGGCTGCTCGCGCACGCGTATCGCCGACCTGCTCAAGCTGCTCGGCGATTCCGACATCGATCGGTTGATCGACGAGCAGGGGGCCGTCGAGGTCACCTGCGAGTTCTGTAATCGGCGTTATCGCTTCGACCCGGTCGATGCGCGTCAGCTCTTTGCCAGCCTCACCCACCACGAGCCACCAGCGACTCCGCAATGATCCGCTAGCGCCCATCGCCACCCCATGGACCATCCAGATCTCTTGACACGCCTCCAACCGCTGCTCGGGCTGTCGGCGTTTCTGGCGCTTGCCTGGTGGCTGAGCGAGGATCGGCGCGCCGTGCGCCCGCGGCTGGTACTGGCCGGTCTGGGGCTGCAATGCGTCATGGCACTGGCGCTCCTGAAGCTGCCGGGGGCCAAGGACGGTTTTCTGGTGCTCAATCAGTTGGTGCTGTCCATCCAGAGCGCCACCCAGGCCGGCACCGAGTTGGTGTTCGGCTATCTCGGCGGTGGGGCCGCCCCCTTCGAGACGGTCTATCCGCACAACAGCTTTGTGCTGGCCCTCCGCGCCCTGCCGCTGATCCTGGTCATCAGTGCGCTCTCGTCCCTGCTGTTCCACTGGCGCATCCTGCCGCTGGTCGTGCGTGGCTTCGCCTGGTTGCTAAGACGCACCCTAGGCACCGACGGGCCGCTCGGTCTGGCGGCGGCGGCCAATGTCTTCGTCGGCATGACCGAGGCGCCGCTGCTGATCCGGCCCTATGTGTCGAGCCTGTCGCGCTCGGCGCTGTTCGGCGTCATGACCTGCGGCATGGCCACCATCGCCGGCACCGTGATGCTGCTCTATGCCAGTCTCATCGGGTCTGTGGTGCCGGACGCCATGGGCCATATCCTGACCGCCTCCCTGATCAACGCCCCGTCTGCGCTGGTGATCGCCGGCATCCTAATCCCCGAGCCGACCGGCACCATGCCGATCCTCGATACCCGGATCGAGCGCACCACCCACAGCGCGATGGACGCGATCACGCGCGGCACGCTGGAGGCCATCCCGCTGTGGCTCAACATCATCGCCATGTTGATCGTCATGGTTGCCCTGGTCAGTCTGGTCAATCAGGCGTTGGGTCTACTGCCGGAGGTCGCAGGTGAACCGCTCACGGCCCAACGGCTGCTCGGGTGGCTGATGGCGCCTGTAGTCTGGCTGATCGGCATCCCCTGGTCTGAGTCCCAGACCGCAGGTGCGCTCATGGGGGTCAAGACCGTACTCAATGAGCTGGTCGCCTATCTCCAGCTCGCCGCACTGTCGCCCGAGGCACTCAGCGAGCGCAGCCGGATCATCCTGACCTATTCATTGTGCGGATTTGCCAATCTCGGCAGCCTCGGCATCCTCATCGGCGGGCTCGGCGCCCTGGCCCCGGACCGCCGCCCCGAGATCGTAGCGCTCGGCTTCAAGTCGATCCTCGCCGGTACGCTCGCAACCCTGATGACAGGGGCTGTGGTCGCAATCCTGCTTTGAGCAGCATAGAATCTGAATGTTCTAAATTTGAGAACGGCATCCAATGCCGCCCTCTAGTCCGACCAAACGACAATTCTGATGACAGGAGAGGAGCAAGACATGGCCATCGAGGTCAAGGGTCGCATCATCCCCACGACTGAAGCTGGTTATCTAGAGAACTATACCGACTGGGACGAGGACGTCGCCCGCAAGCTCGCCGAGATCGAGGGCATCGAGCTGACCGACAAGCACTGGGACGTGATCAACTATCTGCGCGATGAGTACATCAACAACAATCAGAACCAACCGATGGAGCGCGCGGTGCTTAAGGACATGAGCAAGATGTGGGGCACCAAGCTGACCAGTAAGGATCTCTACCAGCTCTTCCCGCTGGCACCCACCAAGCAGGGTACCAAGATTGCCGGACTGCCAGCGGTCAAGCGCAAGGGCGGCTACTAAAAGCGCATACCCGTCGAGGCGCCTCGACCAGACTCGCGATCCTGATGGTATCTCACGCGCCTTGACGGCCCCCTGCTCGCCCTATCCACCTACAAGCGTCTCTGCCTGCCGCCGCACCCGGCGTACCATGGCTTCTAGCCCATTGCGCCGCGTCAGGCTCAGGTGCTGATCGAGTCCAATCCGACTAAAGAACGCTGCGACATCGAACGCGAGGATGTCGCGCGCCCGCTGACCCGAGTAGAGCTGCTGGAGCACTGCAATCAGACCGCGCACGATGTTGGCGTCGCTGTCGGCCAGGAACTCGATGACATCCGCTGTTCCGGGGCGCACTCGCATGGCGATATAGACCTGGCTCTGACAGCCGTGCACGGCATTGGCCTCGGTCTTGAGCGACTCGGGCATGGGCGGCAGCCGGTCGCCTAGGTCGATGAGGTGTTGATGGCGCATCGGCCAGTCGGGCAAGAGTTCAAAGACTTCGGCAATCGCATCGGCGGCAGCCTGAGGTGAGTCAGCCACCGCCGCCGGATACCTCAAGTCCGAGTCGATCTCCTCGCTCTGAGCGCGCACCATACGGCGGAGCGCTTCGTCACGGATCTCGCTTAGGGCCTCGGCCAATGCCTCGACCTCGTCTGGGCGGTTATAGACGCCGAACGAGGCGCGCGCCGTCGCGGTCACGCCCAACCGGTCCATGAGCGGCTGACAACAATGATGTCCGGTCCGGATACAGATGCCGCGCAGATCGAGTGCGGTGCCGATGTCGAGGGTGGCGATCGGTGGATCCTCCATCACCCAGGAGATAATGCTGCTCTTGTGTCGCGCCGTCCCCTTGATCCGCAGACCCGGGATCGCAGCCAGGCGCTCGGTGGCCTGCCGCAGCAGCGCGCGTTCGTGCGCAGCGATCGCGGTAAGTCCAATCGACTCGACCCAGTCGATGGCGGCCGCCAGTCCGACCGCGCCTGAGATGTGCGGCGTCCCAGCCTCGAAGCGGTTCGGCAGGCCGGCATAGGTGGTACGCTCGAAGGTGACGCGCTCAATCATGTCACCCCCGCCCTGATAGGGCGGCATGGACTCCAGCAACCGACGTTTGCCATAGAGCACCCCGATCCCGGTCGGGCCATAGAGCTTGTGCCCGGAGAAGGCATAGAAATCGGCGTCAAGCGCCTGGACATCGGTCGGGCCGTGGGCGACCCACTGGGCACCATCGATCAGCACCAGGACCCCGGCGGCATGGGCCTCGGCGATGATCTCGGCGACCGGGTTGATGGTCCCGAGGGCGTTGGAGACCTGATTGACCGCCACCAGGCGCGTGCGCGGCGAGAGCAGACGCCGATAGGCGTCCAGATCCAGCTCACCCGCGTCGTCGATCGGGATGGCGCGAAGACGGACACCCCGGGACTCGGCGACCATCTGCCAGGGTACGAGGTTGGAGTGATGCTCTAGGGTCGAGACCAGAATCTCGTCGCCGGGCTGGAGTGTGGCGCGGCCCCAGCTGGCGGCGACCAGATTGATCGATTCTGTTGTCCCGCGCGTGAACAGACACTCGACCGGCTCGGCGGCGTTGAGAAAGCGCGCCACCCGTTCGCGCGCCTCCTCATACAACCGGGTCGCGGTGCGTGAAAGCCGGTAGGCGCCGCGATGGATGTTGGCGTGATGACCGCGATGATAATCGGCGACCGCCTCGATCACGCACTCGGGCTGCTGGGTGCTGGCGGCGCTGTCGAGATAGATCAGGGGTCGCTCATCGAGCTTGGCAGTCAGGATCGGGAACTGGGCACGGATCGCCTCCAGGTCGAGCACGGGGCGATCCGCGCGTTCGGGAGAAGTCTTGAGCATGATATGGGCCGTCTATCCAAGTGTGGCTCGTCGATGCGAGCCGGTCCTGCACTGAACCCAGTATGACAGTTGGATAATTCGAGTGGAAGAGCGGTGCATCAGGTGAGAACAGGGGCCGAACCCGGTCGCGCGCTCGGAGAGTGAAGGCACGACTCAGACGTCAACGAGCGAGTGTCCGCCCGCATGGAGCAACGGTTCGGTGTCACGAATTCGCCATACCGTTCGCTCGCGCCATGCGTTAGCATTGCGGCCTGTTCGGGCATCCACGCCAAGGTATGCCTAAACCCGTGATCGAACGCTGATCGCCCAGAGGAGTACTCCAGTGCCTGGTCAAACCCAGATCCCGCGTCTGCTGCTGTCTTTGTCTTTGCTCGTCTTCGGTGCTGCCGCCCTGGCCGAGGAGCGCGTCCATGTCTATAACTGGAACGACTATTTCGCCGCGGATACCCTCTCTGGCTTCCAGGCGCACACCGGCATCCGCCCGGTGCTCGATCTCTACGACTCCAATGAGGTCTTGGAGGCCAAGCTGCTGGCTGGCGCGAGCGGCTATGATCTGGTGTTCCCGACCGCACACCCCTTCGCGGCGCGTCACGTCAAGGCCGGCATCTACCGCCCGCTCGACAAATCCAAGCTCCCCGGACTCGACCAGATCGACCCGGCCATCATGGCCGAGTTGGCCAAGATCGATCCGGGCAACGCCCACCTGGTGCCCTATCTGTGGGGGACGACCGCGCTCGGGCTCAACCCCGACCAGGTCCGCGCCGCCCTCGGCGCCGAGGCGCCGCTCGACACCTGGGCGCTGATCTTCGATCCGGAGAAGGCGTCCAGGCTCGCTGGCTGCGGCATCAGCCTGCTCGACGATCCAACCGAGGTGTTCGCCGCGGCGCTGGTCTATCTCGGCAAGGACCCCAACAGCCAGGCGTCCGCGGATCTCGAGGCCGCCGCCGAGCTGATCAAGGCCGTGCGTCCATACATCCGCTACTTCCATTCGTCGCAGTACATCAGTGACCTGGCCAATGGCGCCCTGTGTCTGGCCCATGGCTACTCGGGTGACGTGCTCCAGGCACGCGAGCGCGCTGCGGAGGCCGGCAAGGGGGTGACGGTCGTCTATCGCATCCCGCGCGAGGGCGCCGTGCTCTGGACCGATGTCATGGCCATCCCCAAGGATGCCCCCAACCCCGAGGGGGCCCAGGCCCTGATCGCCTATCTGCTTCGACCCGAGGTGATTGCCCAGGTCTCGGATCACGTGTATTACGCCAACCCCAATCTAGCGGCCACCCCCCTCATCGAGGCCGAACTGCGCGACGATCCGGGCATCTATCCGCCACCTGAGGTGCGTGCCCGGCTGTTTACGCCCAATGAACGCACTGAGCGCGAGGTCCGCACCCTCAATCGGCTGTGGACGCGCCTGAAGTCCGGCCAATGAGCGAGTGAAGCCCTCGTGCCCACCCCGACCGATCGCCACTCCTTGGAACCCTGGCAGGATCCCAAGGCCGCGCCCTATGTGCGCATCGAGCGCGTCACCAAGAAGTTCGGCGACATCTATGCCGTCGACGACGTCAGCCTGAACATCTTCCAGGGCGAGTTCTTCTCGCTCCTGGGCAGCTCGGGCTGTGGCAAATCGACCCTGCTGCGGCTGTTGGCCGGGCTGGAATATCCCACTTCCGGGCGGATCCATATCGACGGCGTCGATGTCACCGACGTGCCGCCCTACTCGCGCCCGGTGAACATGATGTTCCAGTCTTATGCCCTCTTTCCACACATGACGGTGGAACAGAACATCGAGTTCGGGCTCAAACAGGATCGGCTGCCGCGGCGCGAGCGCGCCGAGCGTGTCGATGAGATGCTCGAGCTGCTGCGGATCCGGGAGCTGCGCAAACGACGCCCCGATCAGCTCTCGGGTGGCCAGCGCCAGCGCGTGGCCTTGGCGCGCAGTCTGGCCAAGCACCCCAAGCTCTTGCTGCTCGACGAGCCGCTCGGCGCGCTCGACAAACGGCTGCGCGAGAACACCCAGTTCGAGCTGGTCAACCTCCAGGAACGACTCGGGATTACCTTTATCACCGTCACCCACGACCAAGAGGAGGCCATGACCATGTCGAGCCGCATCGCGGTCATGGAGGCCGGGCGGATCATGCAGATCGATACCCCGACTGCGATCTATGAATTCCCCAACAGCCGCTTCGTGGCCGAGTTCATCGGTTCGGTCAATCTGTTCGAGGGCAAGATCATCGAGATCCAGGGCGACGAGGTCCTGATCGAGGCCCAGTTCGGGGGGCTGATGCGGATGCGTAGCCTCCAACCCCATCCGATCGGCACCCCGGTCATGGTGGCGATCCGGCCCGAGAAGCTGCGTCTGTGTCAGATCCAGGGCGATGAGGGCGTCAACCGGCTCAAGGGTGTGGTCGAGGACATCGCCTATCTCGGCGATGTATCGGTCTATCGCCTCCGCACCGCCAGCGGCACCCTGGTCGAGATGACCCTGACCAACATCCAGCCGCGCACCGAGCAGGCCCTGACCTGGGAACAGGAGGTCTGGGTCGAGTGGTCGCCGACCAGCGGCGTGGTCCTGACCGACTGAGCGCGCAGACATGTCATCTCCACGACTGAGCGACGACCACCGTCTAGGGCGACTGATCAACATCGGCCTACCCTATTTGTGGCTGGGTCTGTTTTTCCTCCTGCCCTTCGCCATCGTGCTGCGCATCAGCCTGGCCGAATCCCAGCTCGCCCAGCCGCCCTATACCGCGCTCTGGGAGTGGGTCGAGTCGGGTGTGCTCCAGATCCGGCTCAACCTGGCCAACTTCCAGTTGATCGGTCAGGATCCGATGTATCTGGCGGCCCTGCTCAACTCGCTCTGGGTCGCCCTGGTCGGCACGCTCGGCTGTCTGCTGCTCGGCTACCCCATGGCCTATGCCATCGCCACGGCACCCGAGTCACGGCGCATCCCGCTTTTGATGCTCATCATCCTGCCGTTTTGGACCTCATTTCTGATCCGGGTCTATGCCTGGATCGAGCTTTTGAACGCCAACGGGCTGCTTAACGGCCTTTTGCTCTGGCTCGGGGTCATCGATGAACCGCTCCGGATCCTGCATACCCAAACGGCGGTCTATATCGGCGTGATCTATTCCTATCTGCCATTCATGATCCTGCCGCTCTATGCCAACCTGACCCGGCTCGACCCGACCCTCCTGGAGGCGGCGGCGGATCTTGGCTGCCGGCCGTGGTGCGCCTTTATCCGCATCACCCTGCCGCTGTCATTTCCAGGTATCGTCGCCGGGAGCATGCTGGTGTTCATCCCGGTGGTCGGGGAGTTCGTGATCCCGGACCTGCTCGGCAGCCCGGGCAGCCTGATGGTCGGCAAGCTGATGTGGACCGAGTTCTTTGCCAATAAGGACTGGCCGCTGGCCTCGGCCCTGGCGATCGTGTTGCTCGGGGTGCTGGTGGTGCCCTTCGTGCTCATGCAGCGTCTGCAACGAGACGATGAGGCCGAACAGGTATGAGAAGACGTCACTGGCCATTGCTGAGCGTGCTCGCCTTCGGCTATGCCTTCCTCTATGTGCCGATCCTGCTGCTCATCCTCTATTCGTTCAATGAATCGCGATTGGTGACGGTCTGGTCGGGCTTCTCGCTCAAGTGGTATGGCGAGCTCATCCACAACCGCCAGCTGCTCGAGGCGGCCTGGCTGAGCGTGCGCATCGCTGCCGTCAACGCCAGCATCGCCCTGGTGCTGGGCACGCTCGCGGCCAACGCCCTGGTCCGTTACGGGCGCTTTCGCGGACGCACCGGGCTGGAGCTGTTACTGACCGCGCCGCTGGTGATGCCAGACGTCATCATCGGTCTGTCGCTGCTGCTTCTGTTCGTTGCGCTGCAACAGACCATCGGCTGGCCGGACGGACGGGGCTTTAGCACCATCACCATCGCCCATGTCACCTTCAGCCTGGCCTATGTCGCGGTGGTGGTGCGCTCGCGTCTGTCCCGGATGGATCGCTCGCTGGAGGAGGCGGCGATGGACCTGGGCGCACGCCCATTGACGGTCTATCTGCGCATCACCTTGCCCTTGATCGCCCCGGCGCTGCTCTCGGGGTGGCTTCTGGCCTTTACGCTCTCGCTCGACGACCTGGTCATCGCCAGCTTCGTCGCGGGGCCAGGCGCGACCACACTGCCGATGCTGATCTATTCGAGCGTACGCATGGGCGTCTCGCCCCAGATCAACGCGCTTGCGACCCTGGTGGTCGCCCTGGTCACGCTGGCCGTGCTGATCGCCGGGGTCTCGCTAAGGCGACGCTAGTGCATGGTCCATAGACCGACTAGGCGCCGACATCCTGATTCAAGCCGTTCAGCCCGCGCGCCAGATCGGCCCGGATGTCAGACGGATCTTCCAGCCCCACGGCTACCCGGATCAGACCCTCGCCGATCCCGGCCTCGGCACGCTGCTCGGGCGTGAGGCGACCGTGCGTGGTGGTCGCCGGATGGGTGATGGTGGTCTTGACGTCGCCCAGATTGGCCGTGATCGACAGCATCCGGGTGGCATCGATCACCCGCCAGGCCGCCGCACGCCCACCCTGCACCTCGAAGGCGAGGATCGCCCCGCCGGCGCGCTGTTGCGTCCCGACCAAGGCGTGCTGTGGATGATCCACCAGCCCCGGATAATGGACACGCGCGACCGCCGGCTGCTGCTGCAACCACTCGGCCAGCCCCGCCGCGGCACGCGACTGGGCGAGCATCCTTAGCTCCAGCGTCTCCAATCCCTTGAGAAAGACCCAGGCATTGAAGGGGCTCAGGGTCGGTCCCGTGGTCCGCAGCACGCCGTAGACCTCCTCGCCGACCCGCTTGCGATCGCCCACCACGGCCCCGCCGACACAGCGCCCCTGACCATCGAGATACTTGGTCGCCGAATGCACCACCAGGTCGGCCCCAAGCTCGAGCGGGCGTTGCAGGGCGGGAGTACAGAAACAGTTGTCGACCACCAACAGCGCCCCATGCCGGTGCGCGATCTCGGCCAGGGCGCGCAGATCGACCATCTCGGTGAGCGGATTGGATGGGGTCTCGCAGAAAAGAAGCCGAATGCGCCGCGCCTGATCGCGCCCGAGCCCCGCCTCCCAGGCCGCAAGATCGCTCAAGGGTACATAATCGGTCTGGATGCCGAAGCGCGTCAGATACTTGTCGAACAGCATGGTGGTGCTACCGAACAAACTGCGCGCGGCCAGGATCCGATCCCCGGTCTTCAGCAATCCCAGACAGATGGCCAGGATCGCCGCCATGCCCGAAGCTGTGGCGACACAGGACTCACCCCCCTCCAGGGCCGCCAAACGCTCCTCGAAGGCGCGCACCGTGGGATTGGTGAAGCGCGAATAGATATTTCCGACCTGCTCGCCTGAGAAGCGCGCCGCCGCCTCGGCGGCGCTGGCGAAGACGAAGCTGGAGGTGGCAAAGATCGGCTCGCTGTGCTCGCCCTCGTCCGTGCGTCTGTGCCCGACACGGATGGCGCGCGTGGCGAATCCGGACGCGCCATCCCAGTCATCCGGCGGCGGATCAGTTGGAGTTGTAGAGGTCAAGGATGCCCTCGCTTTCGGCCAGGCACTGTTCCTTGGCGACATCGTTGCGGCGATCCTCGAGCGCCTGGAGATACTCGGGTGTCACATCGCCCGTCACATACTGGCCATCGAAGACCGAGGTATCGAAACGATCGACGTGTGATTTACCCTTTTTGCGCACGGCGTCGATCAGATCATCCAGATCTTGAAAGATGAGCTTGTCGGTCCCGAGTTCGTGTCCGATCTCTTCTTCGGTGCGACCATGGGCGATCAGCTCGCTGGCCGAAGGCATGTCGATGCCATAGACGTTGGGGAAGCGCACCGGCGGCGCGGCCGAGGCGAAATAGACGCGATTGGCGCCGGCATCGCGTGCCATCTGGATGATCTGGCGCGAGGTGGTGCCGCGCACGATCGAGTCGTCGACGAGGAGCACGTTCTTCTTGCGGAACTCCAGATCGATGGCGTTGAGCTTCTGGCGCACCGAGCGTTTGCGTACCTTCTGGCCCGGCATGATGAAGGTCCGTCCGATATAGCGGTTCTTGATGAAGCCCTCGGCATAGTGCACGCCGAGCTGATTGGCCAGCTGCAGCGCGGCGGTGCGGCTCGTGTCCGGGATCGGGATCACCACGTCGATGTCATGAGCGGACCACTCGCGCTTGATCTTGGCCGCGAGCTTCTTGCCCATGCGTGAGCGCGCCTTGTGCACCGAGATATTGTCGATGATGGAATCGGGGCGGGCGAAATAGACGAACTCGAAGATACAGGGTGAGAGCACCGGATTCGGGGCACATTGGTGGGTATAGAGATGGCCATCGCAGGTGATCAGCACGGTTTCACCCGGTGCGACATCGGCGATCAGCTCGAAGCCGCCCGTGTCGAGCGCCACGCTCTCAGAGGCGATCATGTACTCGCGGCCCTCGGACGTCTCGCGCCAGCCATAGACCAGCGGGCGGATGCCGTAGGGATCTCGGAAGCCAAAGACGCCGAAACCTGGGATCATGGCCACGGCCGCGTAGCCACCGCGACAGCGCCGGTGCACCCCGGCGACGGCGCGGAAGATGTCCTGCTCATCGATGCGCAGTCGGCCCTGGATCTGTAACTCGTGGGCAAGGATGTTGAGCAGGACCTCGGAGTCTGACTCTGTGTTCAGATGACGCAGATCCTCGACGATCAGATCGTGCTTGAGCTCATCGGTATTGGTCAGATTGCCGTTGTGGGCGAGCACGATGCCGTAGGGTGAGTTGACATAGAAGGGCTGCGCCTCGGCCGAGCTAGAGGCGCCGGCCGTCGGATAACGCACATGCCCAACGCCCATGTTGCCGCGCAGTCGGATCATATGTTTGTTCTGGAACACATCGCGCGCCAGCCCATTGTCCTTGCGCAGATGGAGCCGATTACCCTCGCAGGTGACGATCCCGGCGGCGTCCTGGCCGCGATGTTGCAGGACGAGTAGGGCATCATAGAGTGATTGGTTGACCGGAGCCTGGCCAACGATCCCGACGATTCCACACATGAATGGCAGCCTCGACCGCACCCTTGGGGTGATCTGGTGCGGGTGATTGGAGACCGCGGAGATTAAACGAAGCCTGCCGAGGCTATCAAGACGGCTCGACGCGCCCGAAGCGATCGCCGCGCAGACGCCAACTCAACCGTCTGAACCAAAAGTGTTCGGGCAATAGCATCAGATGTACGAACACTAAAAGCGCGGGTTGGTACCAGAGACTGCCAAGCCAAGCGGGCGTGACACCGGATGCCATCCAGCCCTCAGCGAGGCGCTGCAGATTAAAGAAACTAAAATAGGCCAACAGCGCCAGCAGCAGGCGCCCGAGGGCGCGTTGACGTGGTGAGGGATCGACCAGTGGAATGGCTAGCAACGTCAGGGTCAGGATGGAGCAGGGCGCGGCGAGCCTGTGTTCGAGTTCCACGCGATCGGCTGGATCGCCGGAACGCATCAGGTCCGGCGTTGGAATGGTGGCACGCTTGCCAGAGGCGCGTTGAGCCGGTCCATCGCCGGCGAGGTGCAGTTCGTACCTATCGAAGTTGCCGATCAAATAGTCACCAAAGCCGGCCTGACCATCGAAACGATGGCCCTTGTCCAGGATCACGACATGATCTCCTGTCCCCTCCTCGACGCGATGCTGACCTGACTCACTCACCACCAGGCGCGTCCTTTCGCCGCTTCGATCGAGCACAAAGACATCGCCGAGCGACCTGTTCCGGTCGATCTCGCCGATATAGACCACCACCTTGCCGCGTTGCTCGACGTAAAAGCGTCCCGCCTGGAGTCCGGCGATCTGGGCCGCCTGCCCCCTCTGCTGAATCCGGATCTCTTGGATGTTGGCGGCGGCGCGCGGCTTGAGCTCGAGTGCGCTCCAGGCGGTGACGAGCATCACCGGCACGGCCAGGAACAGAAAGGTGCGATAGAGCCGTGGTGACCCAACGCCGCAGGCCTGCATGGCGATCAGCTCGCTGTCGCGCGCGAAACGCGTCAGTGTCAAGAGGATCGATAGAAACAAGGCCGGTGGCAGCAAGCTGGAGAGATCGCGCTGGAGCTGGAGCCCTAGATACCGAAAGACGATGTCCACCCCCAGGCCACCGAGGTTCACCTCCTCCAGGGTGCGCAGGAACATCAGGCTGGTGAAGATCAGAATCAACACCAGCACGATGGCCAAAAAGACCTTGACAGTCTCGCGCAGCAGATAGCGGTCGAGTCGTCCGAGCATATCACCTCGTGTCGCAAATTGATGGCTGACCCTAAGCGCACAAGTCTAAGCCAAGGTTTGAGCGCGCCTGTTGGCACAGACAGATGTAGGCCCATCGCATGCGTTTTTCGGTGATCCGCCAACGATGAGGATCGGGCAACGGCGATCGAGGGCCGCCATGAATCTTCCCTCTCCCTCACTGGATTCCATGATTGGTGCACACTGGCCCAGTGCGTTTGATCGATAATGGCATCGGGTTCAATGGACGCTGGGCGTCGGCCCAAACCCTGGAGGTTTCTATGAACAATCGATCTAATCTCGTTCGTTGGCTGGGTGCCTTCACGCTTGGACTCTGTCTCGTCCCGCTCGCCGAGGCGCAACCACCGAGCAGTGGTGGGGGACCAGGTGGCGGCATGGGACGCGGTATGGGCTGGCAGGCCCCCCCATTCAGCGCGTTCGATCTGGACGGCAATGGCGTCCTGACCGAAGCGGAGTTCTACCAGGCCCGCGCGCAACGCATCGCCGAACGTTCGCAACAGGGCTATGCCATGCGTGGTCTGGCCAATGCGCCTGAGTTCAGCGCGATCGACCGCAACGGCGACGGTCAGGTCGATGCGTCCGAGTTTGCCTCGGTTCAGGCCCGGCATCCGCAGCAGCGGTTTCAGACGCCTTGAGCGCTGACCGCACCGCTCGGCCGGTGCAGGCTCACTCGGCCATCAAGGCGCGGATCGCCGTCACCGAGCGCGCGAGGATCGCGGCACGCCGCTGTCTCTCGCCCGCTCGATCCGACTCGCAGAGCGCCCGACAGAGCCAGTCGGTCGGGGACTCGAAGTCGCAATGACTGGCCCCAACGATGCGTTCGACGCGCGCCCGGCGCGCCGCCGCCAGTGTAGCCAGGCCATTGTTGTCGGCGTTGCAGGGCGCCGGCTCACCGAACAGCCCGATCACCGGACGGTCAAACTCCCGCACCATGAGACGCCCCAGGTCCTGCGCATCGACCAGATCCAGCGTCAGCACGCCGAGCGTGCGCGGATCGTTGCGCGCGGCCACCAGTGCCGCCAGCCCGCCGGCCGAGAAACCAGCATAGACCAGACGCCGCGCCTCCAGCCGATTGGCAACCGCAATCAGATCAAAGCCATTGCGGGCATGGTTGCCGCGCCAGGGCCTGGTATTGCAGAAATCGACCGTCACCACCGAGATCCCGGTCTCGGCCAGGGCGCGCGCCAAGCCACTGAGTCGTGTCTTGTCGCGCAGAAAGCCGTGCGCCAGGACCACCAGATCGCCTGGCTTGGCTGAATCTGGGCGATACCAGGCATAGTCCAGGGCGCAACCGGTCGCCGACTGGACGCGGCCCCATTCGATTCGCACGTCCGACGCCTGTCGCTGACTCGGTCGCGACGCGACAGCAGGCCTGGGGGCCTCGGGCATGACGCCACCGAAACATCCGACTAGGGCCAGACAAGCGAACCAGACCGCTGTAAACTTCGATTGACAAGGCATTGTCCAAATTATTTGACAGTGCGCACAACTGTTTCGCCTCTTCCAGCCAGACGCGGCGGTGAATCCGGATGGTTTGACCTCGGATGTCACTCAACGCGCACGATCTTGCGATTCATAGACCCTCCGCAAGGAAACCCGCGACTTGAGTCGCGGGAGGAATGGCGGGCGCGCGAAGTGCGCCATGTGGTGTATAATGCACCGCAAGCGTGGTCTCCGGGCGCACGCCGACTGCAACGCCAGTCGAAACCTGGCCCGGATTGGCAGCGGAGCCCCGCTGCCAAGGGCGGCTGTAAACACGCCCAATGTTGGGGATGCGGTCAACCATGTTTGCTGCGTCTTACAATAAAGCCTTCGACTTCAGTCGAGGGTTGTTTACGATCAAAGGTATTGAGCCGATGGACTCCGCGATCAACCCTCCAGACCAGCACGCCAAACGCGGACGGCCCCTGCCGGCCGCCATCGCCGCCCAGCGTCACGACCTCCAGACAGATGCCGGCGGACGTGTCCATTACTATGCCGACACCAGCGCCGCTGGGCGTCCACTGGTGCTGATCCACAGCATCAACGCCGCACCCAGCGCGATGGAGATGAAGCCGCTCTTTGAACATTTCCGCGCCAACCGTCCGGTCTATGCGCTCGATCTGCCCGGTTTCGGACACTCAGAGCGCGCCAAGCGCCGCTATTCACCCGAACTTTTCGCCAAAACCATCGGCGAGTTCCTGGCCGAGGTGGTCCGGGATCCGTCCGACCTGATCGCCTACTCGCTCGGCTGTGAGTTCGCCGCCATGACAGCCATAGAGACACCGGAACGCATCCGCTCGCTGGTGTTTTTGTCGCCGACCGGTTTCAACACCCGCGGACTGCCGACTGGTGCGGCCGCCGAGCGTGCCCATCGCATCCTGAGTCTTCCCGGACTCAGCGATGGCCTCTATGCCCTGCTGACCACCCGACCCAGCATCCAGTATTTCTACAATCAGGTCTTCGCCGGCTCGACCCCGCCCGAACTGATCGACTATGCCTATGCCACCACGCATCAGCCAGGGGCCAAGATCGCACCGCTCTATTTCCTCTCGGGGCAGCTCTTTACGCCGCGCGCTTGTGATCGTCTCTACCCCCGCGTGACCCAGCCGACGCTGGTCATCTATGATGAGGATCCCAATATCGATTTTCGGGAGCTACCGGATTTCCTCGCCCGCCAGCCGCACTGGCGTGCTGAGCGTCTCACGCCTACCCATGGGATGCCGCAGTGGGAAAAGCCCGCCGAGACCATTGCCGCCATCGAGCGGTTCTGGGATTCGCTTGGCTAGGAGCCAAAACGGTTCGTCGATTTATCATCAGCTGAGCTTTGATTTAGAACGGCGCACCAGGCATTCAGTTTTGACCCTGGATGTGCGGGAACCCCTTGGATATCCGCGCGTCCTAGGGGTGGTCATTCCATTCCCTCGTCACGACTCGATTCATGCTGCAATCGCTCCAAGTCCTCGATCAGCTCAAGGCTCGACTGCGCGAAACCCTTGCCCTGCTGCCGCTCGCCGAGGGTCGCGGCCCGGTCTCGCTGATCCTTGGACTGCCGCATCCGCCGTCCGGCGCACCCGATCTCGACGGACCGCGCTTTTATTTTGCGCACAGCCATCGCGGCGACCTACGCGCGGGTTATGGCATCGCCGGCGAGTGGCAGGCGCAGGGGCCCGAGCGCCTGAGCAAGCTGCGGCACGTCGCCCTGGGACTAAGCGACGCCTGGGTACACTGCGATCCGGACGAGACCGGTTTCAGCGGATTTGCGATGCTTGGCTTCGCGGCCACGCCCGAGACACAGACCAGAAACGCTGATCTGCCCAATGCGCTCCTGTGGCTGCCGGAGTTGGCGCTGATCGTCCGGGGTGGTCAATCGGCGCTGGTACTGACGACGCTCTGTCCAGCCCCGGGCGATGACCTGCGAGCGCGCTGGGAGTCCTGGCTCGACCGTCTGGTGCCCCTGCTCGGGCGTCCAGCGCTCGATCCGCTCACACCGGCGCATCTCGACGCTTTGGGCAGCACGCCGGATCGCGACGACTGGCGCACCCTGGTCCTGAACGCCCTCGACGAGATCCAAAGGAAACGGCTGGAAAAGGTCGTCGTCTGCCGTCGGCAGCGGCTCCAGGGTCATCGACGTTTCGATCTGGATCGGCTCAATGCGGCGCTGAGCTATCTGTTCCCGTCTTGTCAGGTGATCAACATCCGGCGCCATGCCGCCAGCTTAGTCGCTGCCACGCCCGAGCGGCTCTTTACCCAGCGCCGCGATCAGGTCGAGGCCGACGCCATCGCCGGGACCGCCCGGCGCGCCGAGGACACTGAACGCGACGCCGAGATCGCGCTCGCCTTCCAGAGCTGCGAGAAGAATCGCCGCGAGCACCGGGTGGTGGTCGAGGCGGTTCGCGAGGCGCTCGACCAGTGTTGCCGGCATCTGGATGCACCCGAGGGGCCGAGCATCCTGCGTCTCAACAACGCCCAACACCTCTGGACCCGTCTGCACGGCGAGCTCAAGCCAGGGGTCGATGCCTTTGAGCTGGCCGAGCGTCTGCACCCGACGCCCGCGACCAATGGCCAACCGCGCCGCGCCGCACACGACTGGCTCGATGTCAACGAACCGCTCGAGCGCGGCTGGTATACAGGTGCCGCAGGGCTCATCGAGCCAGACCTGACCGGCGAGCTCTGGGTGCTGCTGCGCTGCGCCCTGATCCTCGACCGGCGCGCCGATCTCTACGCCGGTGCCGGGATCGTCGCCGGATCGGATCCGGACGACGAATGGCAGGAGACCGAACAGAAGATGGCCGCCATGTCGATGGCACTCCAATTCGCATGAGAGAGGACCCAGGCTGTGTCAATCTGCGCTGGGCGCTGGCGCTGTTCGATGGATTGGTCGCAGGCGGGATGCGTCATCTGGTGCTCTCCCCCGGATCGCGGTCCACACCCCTCGTGCTCGCGGCCCAGCGTCAAACGCTGCTGACCCTAACCCCGATCCTCGATGAACGCAGTGCGGCCTTTTTCGCCCTGGGGGTGGCACGTGCGTCCGGGCGTCCGGTCGGTCTGGTCTGCACCTCGGGGAGCGCACTCGCCCATTGGTTCCCAGCGGTCATCGAGGCCTCAGCGTCGGCCATCCCACTGATCTTGCTCTCGGCCGACCGTCCGCCTGAGCTGCGCGGCTGGGGCGCGAACCAGACCATCGACCAGATGCGCCTGTTCGGGGTCCATGTGCGTGCCTTCTACGATCCGGGTCTGCCCGAGACAACACCGGATGCCATCAAGTGGCTGCGGGCACTGGGGCGACGTGCTGCAGCCGAGAGCCTAGGAGACTGGCCGGGGCCCGTCCATCTGAACCTGCCGTTTCGCGAACCGCTGGTGCCGGGGCCGGATTGCCGGGCTGAAGCCGCACAGGTTCAAACAGCCGTTCAGTCTCAAGCCTCCAGCCACCGGCTTGGTCTTGCTGGGGGCTGGACGCCGGAGGCTGGTCGCTGGCCGCTGACAGCCAGCTTGACATCCCGATGTTCCGGACGCGGCCTGATCTGCTGTGGACCGGGTGACTGGACCCCAGCGGGCGCAGCCGCGCTGTGGCGGCTCGCCGCTCGGCTCGGCGTGCCTGTACTCTGCGACCCACTCTCGGGTCTGCGGTTTGGCCCGGCGTCGGACCCGCGCGTGACCCATTACGATAGCCTGCTGCGCCGACCAACGACGGCCACCGCGCTCAGGCCGGATTGGGTGCTGCGCTTCGGACGTGCGCCGGTCTCCAAAACGCTGCTCAACTGGCTGGCGGATGTCCCGACCATCCTGGTCGATCCCGGACACGGCTGGAGCGATCCGAACCACGACGTCTGGCTCAAGATCGATGCCGACCCCCAGGTCTTCTGCGCTTGGCTCGCCGATCTGGAATTCGGCGCGCCGGATCAGGATTGGCTTGCACACTGGATCCGGGCCGAGCGCCGTCTGGAAGGCTTGATCGCCGAGTATCTCGACCAGGCGCCCTGGTGCGAGGCCCATCTGATCCGCACACTCATCGCCCGGCTACCCGAGGGTGAAGGTTTGCTGTGCGCCAATTCGCTGCCGATCCGTCAGCTCGACACCTGGTCGGGCCAGCGCCGCCGGACGCTGCGGGTGTTCGGCAATCGCGGTGCCAGCGGGATCGACGGTCAGACCTCGACGCTCGCCGGGCTCAACGCCGGCGGCATCCCGACCACGGCCCTGCTCGGCGATCTCTCCTTCCTGCACGACCTGAGCGGTCTGCTGCAACTGCGCGGGCTCAGCCGACCCTGTCTCGTCATCAACAACGGCGGCGGACGCATCTTCGACGCCCTGCCCCAGCACGGACTGCCCGGATTCGAGGCCCTCTGGCGCACCCCGATCGCACTCGATCTGGGTGCGCTCGCCCGGACCTTCGGTCTGGTCCACCGGTTGGTCTCCGATGGGCCTGGGTTTGAGCAGGCACTCAGCGAGGCGCTCCAGGGGTCTGGCCCGGCTGGGGTGATCGAGGTCATGATCGACGCCGATCTGAGCCGGCGGATCCAAAGCGAGCTTTGGTCGGCGCTCGCCGCGCTGGACGAACTGGATTGAGGGTCAGCGAAGTTCACCCGGGCCCTCGTCACGGACCATTTGCGGCTACAATGATGCCCCCAGTTTCCATCGACAGCGAGGCACCCCAAGGTGGCGTCAGAGACCATGCAACCAACTGTCAATCGACCCGAGACCGACTCGCCTCCCATCCGCTGGGAGGCCCCCTCAGACGCCCGCTATCAGGACATCCTCTACCACCAGGCCGAGCACATCGCCAAGATCACCATCAACCGGCCTGAGGTCCGCAATGCCTTTCGCCCCCAGACGGTCCGCGAGCTGAGCGATGCCTTCCGCCGGGCACACCTGGACCCTGAGATCGGTGTCATCATCCTCACCGGCGCCGGCGAGCTCGCCTTCTGCTCGGGTGGCGATCAGCGTGTCCGCGGCCACGCGGGTTACAAAGACGAGCTCGGGATCGAACATCTGAATGTGCTCGACCTCCAGCGCCAGATCCGTAGCCTGCCCAAGCCGGTGGTGGCCATGGTGGCCGGCTATGCGATCGGCGGCGGTCATGTCCTGCATCTGGTGTGCGATCTGACCATCGCTGCCGACAATGCCCGCTTCGGCCAGACCGGCCCGCGTGTCGGCAGCTTCGATGCTGGATTCGGTGCCGGACTCATGGCGCGCACCCTGGGTCTGAAGAAGGCCAAGGAGATCTGGTTTCTGTGCCGTCAGTACGACGCTCAGGAGGCGCTCGCCATGGGTCTGGTCAATGCCGTCGTCCCGCTCGCCGAGCTGGAGGCAGTGACGGTCGACTGGTGCCGTCAGATGAATCGCCTGTCGCCGACGGCGCTGCGCGTCCTCAAATCGGCCTTCAATGCCGACACCGACGGTCTGGCCGGGATTCAGGAGCTGGCCGGCAATGCCACGGCGCTCTTTTACACCACCGAGGAGGCTCAGGAAGGACGCAACGCCTTTCTCGAAAGGCGCGCGCCCGATTTCAGCCGGTTCCGGCGGCGACCCTGAGCGAGATGACCGATCGCCCTCTCGCCCCGTCCGAGCCGGCGCCCCTGCCCCAGTGGAGACGCTGGCTCCTGGCCGCGCGCCCCAAGACCCTGCCGCTGACCCTGTCGCCCGTGATCGCGGGTCTGGCGCTGGCCGTCGCCGCGACCGGTACGCTCGCCGTCTGGACCGCGCTCGCCACACTGCTGGCGGCGGTATCGATCCAGATCGGCACCAACCTGTATAACGACGCCGCCGATTTCGAGCGCGGCGCCGACACCGTCGAACGGCTCGGTCCGCCACGCGCCACGGCGCAAGGCTGGCTGACCGCGCGTCAGGTCAAGAACGCCGCGCATGGCATGTTCGCGCTCGCCTTCGTGCTCGGGCTGGCGCTGCTGGCGCGCGGCGGCTGGCCGATCCTGGTGGTCGGGCTGGCATCCTTGGCGTCCGGCTACGCCTATACCGGCGGCCCGCGCCCGATCGCCTATGGCCCCTTCGGTGAGCTCTATGCCCTGCTCTTTTTCGGCGTAGCGGCCGTCGGCGGCACCTACTATCTGCAGACGCTGACGCTCGACGGCTCGACGCTGGTCGTGGGGGCGGCGCTCGGTTGTCTGGCCGCGGCCGTATTGCTGATCAACAACTATCGTGACCTCGAGACGGATATCACTGCCGGGCGGCGCTCGCTCTGCCGTCTGATCGGACGCAGGCGAGCCAGGGTGCTCTATGCACTGCTGCTGCTCGTGCCCATCCCGTTGCTCATGCTGTTCGATCCGTCGCACGTCTTCTGGCCCGTGCTGGCCGCCTTGCCGTCTGCCATCCACCTGATCCGGCGGCTGTGGCGCGGAACCCTGGGCTCGGCCCTCAACGAACTCTTGGCACAGACCGCCCAGTATCAGGCCCTGCTGGTCGGGTTGCTGATCCTGAGTCTGGTGCTGACCCGGATGGGGTGATCGAACGCGCTGGGTTTCGACCCTATGACCTGCCGCTTCGCCAGGGTTGGGCTAGCGCGCGCGGCGGGTTCACGCGGCGGCTGGGCTGGTTGGTCTGGGCCGAGTCAGAGGGTCTGACGGGCTACGGCGACTGTGCCCCGCTGCCGGCGGCGGGGACCGAGTCTCACGAAATCGCCGCATCGGCGCTCAAACGACTCATCTCGGCCCTGCCTGGACAGGAGATCGCCACCGCTTTGGCGGCACTGGATGTCGAATGCGCGGCGACCACCACCCCGGCTGCGCGCTTTGCCCTGGACTGTGCCCTCGCCGATCTCGCTAGCCGGCGTCAGGGCCTGAGTCTGCGCCGTTGGCTTGCGCCCGAGGCCGTCGATCGTCTTGCCGTCAATACCCTGCTCGGCGCGCTCGGCCAGCTCGACCGCGAGACCCTCGTCGCCGCCCAGGCGCAGGGATTCCGGGTGCTCAAGCTCAAGGTGGGGCTTAGGTCGCCGCCCGAGGACCTGGAGGCGCTGATGACACTGATGCCAGCCTTGAAGGCGCCCACCACGCTGCGTCTGGATGCCAATGGCGCCTGGAGCCTCGATCAGGCCCGCTGGTTCATCGAGTCTCTGGTCCACACCCAGGTGCCGATCGAGTCGATCGAGGAGCCCCTGGCCGAACCGACACCCAAACGGCTGGCCGAGCTGCAGGCCCTCGCCCCCTTCCCCCTGGCGCTGGACGAATCCCTACCGACACGCCTGGCGACGCTCGATCCCACGCAGCTCGGGGCACGACGTCTGGTGCTCAAGCCAGCGGCGCTCGGCGGTCTGAACCGCACCCTGGCGCTCGCACGTCGCGCCCAGGACGCGCAAATCGAAGTCGTGGTCACCAGCCTGGTCGAGAGCGCCGCCGGACTCTGGCCGACGGCGCAACTCGCTGGGGCCATCGCCACTCCGGTGGCCCATGGACTGGCCACCGCCGACTGGCTTGCCGCCGATCTAGGGGCGACACCCCGCCCCCGCGCCGGCTGGATCGAGCTGCCGGACCGACCTGGGTCGGGATTCGTCCCTACCGCCCCTTCATGACCCATGTCCCTGCTAAGGAAACGCTGAATAAATCGCGTGTCTCTCAATCGCGGCTGAAGCCGCTCCTACAAAATCAATTGGTTACGGAAGAAGGTTTTGCCACGAATGGAATAAATCGGCCTTTCCCTAAGGTGCCTAAGCGGCGGACACAGCGTCCGCAGGCCCAGGGATGGGGCGGTTCTGCCAATTAAGCTAGTGTTACAATCTAGAAATCCAAAGGCGCCGCTCGTCTGACCAGGCCACCTACCCTTGCCCTATTTTTAGAACTCAACGATCACATCATGCCCCTCCCCAGACTGCGTACCAGTGCGACGACCGAGGTGACGATGCTGCCAGTGACAGCCACGCTGGGGCTGGCTGCCAAGGCCATGCAGCGTTCTCAGAGTCGCAGCCTTGTGGTCGCCCTGCGAGAAGGTGGCTATCGCTTGCTACTCGCAAGCCAGCTCCTCGGCCTCTGGGTGCGCGGCCTCCCACTCGCGACGCCCTTGGATCGGATCGAACTCTCGGCAGCCAGGGTCTTGGATCCGGACGACTCGCTCCCGCAAGCGCTCGCTGCCCTACGCGAGTCGTCCGGCCCCTTGTGTCTGGTCGAGCGCGACGGTCGGCTCTTCGGTACCCTGGACCATCAAGATCTGCTACCCGGTCTTGTACTCGAGGGCTTGGACCGGGGTCAGATCCTCAGTGGCCTGGTCCAGGAGGATCAGGCCGTCGTCCTCGAGCAGGATCGAGACCTCCAGGGCTTGATCCAATCCTGTCTCGCCAAGGGATCCAAGGTCGCGATCCAACTCGAGCAGGGGCATCCGGTCGGACTCTTGGACCTCGATGACCTGATCGACCTGGTCGAAGAGGAGACTGGATTGGACGCACTGGACTGGAGTGGGCATCTGCAAGTCCCCCGGATCCTGCCCGCCGAGACCCGGATCACCGCCGCCGTCGCGCTTTGTCAACGCGAGCGGATTCGTCATCTGGTGGTGGTCGATGACCAGGGCCGTTTTCTCGGCGTGATTCACACCGACAGGCTCGTCGATATCTGCTACCGCACCTGGATCAGCCTGCTCGAACCCGAACAGGGCAGACCCCCACCCCCTGAGCCGATCCCCGAGGCCAAAGAGGATTCCAAGTTCCGCAGGCTATTCGAGATCTATCCGGATGCGACCCTGGTGATCGATGCCAGCGACGGCTCGACCCTGGAATTCAATCAACAGGCCTATAAACAACTGGGCTATACCCGGGAGGAGTTCGCCCGGCTCAAGATCCGTGACTATGAGGCCAAGGAGTCGCCCGAGGACGTGGCGGTCCATGTCCATCATATCCTGACCCGGGGTTGGGACGACTTTGAGACCCAGCATCGCTGCAAGGATGGGCGCATCATCGATGTCAATGTCAAGGTCGCGCGGTTCGATCTCGATGACCGGACGCTGATGGTGGCCGTGTTTCGCGACATCACCGAGCGCAATCAGCGCGACCGCCAAAGGCGTCAGATCGAGGAGCGGCTCAGGCTGGCGACCGAGGCGGCCAAACTCGGCGTGTGGGATTATGACCTGGAGCAGGATCAGCTGATCTGGGACGAACGGATGTTCGAGATCTATGGCGGCGACCCCGCTGAGTTCGGTGGGCGTTTTGCGGATTGGGAGGCGTTCGTCGTCCCCGAGGCCCTGCCTGAGCTCAAACGCGCCTTCACTGTCCTGATCGAGTCCGATCGCCCCTTCGAGGTCGAGTTTCCGATCCGGCGCCCCTGCGACGGGGCGGTGCGCATCCTGCGCGGCCTGGCGCGGGTGATGCGCGATGGTCAGGGGCGTGCACTGCGGGTGGTGGGGGTCAATGAGGACATCACCAGCGCCTATGAGCTCCAGCATGCCCTCCTCGACCGCGAGCAGCGTCTGCAACAGCTCGCCGAACAGAGCCGGACCGTGATCTGGGAGGTCGATGCCCAGGGCCTCTATACCGAGGTAAGCCCGGTGGCCGAGCGCGTCTGGGGCTATGCGCCCCAGGAGCTCGTCGGTCGCTATCACTTCTATGACCTCCACCCCGAGTCAGGGCGGGAGGCCTTCAAGGACGAGGTCTTCCAGGGCTTTGCCCAGCGACTGAGTTTTCAGGGGCACGTCAACCCTATCCAGTGCAAGGACGGACGGGTGATCTGGGTCTCGACCAATGCCATCCCGATCATCGATGACCAGGGGCTCCTGCTCGGTTATCGCGGCAGCGATGTCGATATCACCGAGGCCAAGCAGGCCAAGGACGCGCTCGAGGCCGAAACGGAGCGCTTCCGGGGGATCTTCGAGAAGACCGCCAGTGGTGTGGCGGTCTTCCGTCCGGTCGATGGGGGCGAGGACTTCGTCTTTCTCGACTACAACGCGGCCGGCGAACGCATGGATCACACCCCCCGCGAGACGGTGATCGGACGCCGGGTGACCGAGTGCTTCCCGGCCATCGTCGAGATGGGGCTCTTGGACGTCTTCAAGCGGGTCAACCGCAGCGGTCAGACCGAGATCCTGCCCTGTGCCCTCTATCAGGACGAACGCCTGCGGGTTTGGCGCGAGAATACGGTCTTCAAGCTCTCCTCCGGCGAGATCGTGGCCGTGTACAATGACCTGACCGCGATCAAACAGGCCCAGGAGGCGGCCGAGCGCGCCAATCAGGCCAAAAGCGAGTTTTTGGCCAACATGAGCCACGAGATCCGCACCCCCCTGAATGCGGTGATTGGGCTCAGCGAGCTCTTGCTCGATACCCCGCTCACGGCCAAGCAGCGCGATTATCTGTTCAAGATCCACGACTCGTCGCGTCTGCTGCTTGGGGTCATCAACGACATCCTGGACTACTCCAAGATCGAGGCCGGAAAACTCGAACTCTCCATCCAGCCCTTTTGTCTTGAGGACCTGCTCGATCAGTTGCGTACCCTCTTTGGCGACCTGGCGGACGCCAAGGGCCTCGAGCTCCTCTTCGATCTCGAGATCTCAGACCATGCCTGGGTCGAGGGCGATAGTCTCCGTCTCGGTCAGGTCTTGATCAATCTGCTCAGCAATGCCCTCAAGTTTACCGAGCGTGGGCAGGTGGTGCTTGCGATCCGCCAGCTCGGGTCCCCGCTCGACGATAGGGTACACCTGAGGTTCGAGGTGCGTGATACCGGGATCGGGATTTCACCCGAGCAGCGCGAGCGTCTGTTTCACCCCTTTTCGCAGGCCGACAGCTCGACCACGCGCCGCTATGGCGGCACCGGTCTGGGATTGACCATCAGCCAGCGGCTGCTGGAAAAGATGGGCGCGACCCTGGAGCTCGAATCCACCCCGGGCGTTGGCAGTCGGTTCTATTTCGATCTGACCCTGCCGCTGGCCGCCACTCAGGGCGATCACCGTCGTGCCCTACCCGACCCCGCTGAGTTTCAACTGGGTGGCCGGGTGTTGGTGGTGGATGACCAGACGAGCGCGCGCGCCATCCTGCGCCGGCTGTTGGAGGGACACGGCTTCGAGGTCGAGGAGGCCGACAGCGGTCGGGCCGCCATCCAGTCGGTCCAGGAGGCCGAGCAGTCCGGGCGCCCCTTTCGTTTCATCCTCATAGACTGGAAGATGCCAGGCGATCTCGACGGGCTCCAGACGCTCAGGGAGCTGCATGCTCTCCGCCGGCTCGGGGTCCTCAAGGGCGATCCGATCCCGGCCCTGATCGTCAGCGCCTACAGTCAGCCCCAGGTCACCGAGGAGTCCGGGCTCTATGCCGCCTTCCTGAGCAAACCTGTGACCGCCAGCCTGTTGTTTGAGGCGATGTACCGGGCCCTCTCCAGCAGGGGGGCTCAGGGTCGGGATCCAGACAGGCGGCGCATCCCCTGTTTGAGTCAGAAGACCCTGCTCCTGGTCGAGGACAATGCGCTCAATCGCGAGGTCGCGACGGCCATCCTGGCCAAGACCCAGATCAAGCTCGTATTCGCGCACAATGGCCAGGAGGCCGTCGAACGGGTCGAGCAGGTCCCAGTCGATCTGGTGCTCATGGACCTCCAGATGCCGGTCATGGATGGGTTCGAGGCGACCCGACGCATCCGCGCGCGCCACCCTCAATTGCCGATCATCGCCCTCTCGGCGGCGGTCCTGGAGGCGGATCGCGCGCGGGCGCTCCAGTCCGGCGCCAATGAGCATCTCGCCAAGCCGATCGAGGCCCAGGCCCTGTTTGCGCTGTTGGAGCGCTGGTTGCCCGCTGAGGGCGAGCAGGAGGGCCAGGGTCCCGTGCCCCCATCGGACCCTGATCCAGTACCCGCCTTGGACCCGGATGCCACGACCATCCTCGACTCGGCACGGGCGCTGCGGGCCTTTGATGGCGACCAAAGGCTCTACCGGCGTGCACTCGCGTCGTTTAAGGAGCAGCTCAACCGCGAGTTCGAGCCCCTGTTTGGTCCATTGGATCAGATCGAGCCGGCCCTGAAACAGCGTCTGCTGCATACACTCAAGGGCCTGGCCGCCACTGTGGGCGCCCAGGACCTGGCCGCGGCGGCGACCCGTCTCGAGACCAGCGTCCGGCGCGGCGAGCCGATCCCGGCGCTGGAACAGCACCGCTTCGCGCATGCCTTGCGCGCGGTTCGCGACCGGCTCGCCGTACCGGATCCGCCGGACGCGGTCCCGAACCGGGGCGATCTTCGTAGCGATCGGCCCGACACGCCCCAGTCGATCGCGCCGATCCTGAACGGGCTTTTAGACACCCTGGCGGCGAGCGAACTGGTCGAGGAATCGCTGTTGACCCGGGTCACGGACTTCATCCGGGCTCAGGCTGAGCCTGACACTGCCGAGGAGCTGCGACGACTCATCGATGCCTTTGAGTATGATCAGGCCGCGCTCGTGTTACGGGCGTTGATCGAACGAATTGGGATCGAACGCACTGAGGCGCCCCGTGTTGGACAAGCCGTAAGCCAAGGCGTTGATCGTCGATGATCGTCCGAGTGGCGCTAGAACGCGCCTGCCTACGCCCTTGCCGCCTGGACAAGCACGCCGGTCTGTGTCAGTCGGCCTCGACATAGTAGATCCAGGCGTCCTGATCGACCTTGAGGTCGATCAGGCTGCCGTTGCGCACATCGAGATGGAGATAGATCGGTTGGCCGGCCTGGACCATCAGTCCATAACCGGACGGAAAGCTGATAGAGGTGTTGGTGATGTTGGAGCCGAGATAGGTGCTGCCCGAGGTCGCACCATAGTCGAAGAGCCCGGGTCCGGCATACTTGGCGCGGAAGATACAACCCCTGGAGTCGTCTCCGGCGCACTGATACATCTCGGGTCGGGTGCTCAACTCGATGTCGGCATAGAGATCGATATCGGCCTGTTCGGCGACCGAGACGGCCAGGATGGCGATCGCCTTCCTCGGGGTCCAGGAGCCGGCGCGATCGGTGTGACAGGTCTCACCGCGCCGGCACAGACCGGTCGTGGCCTTGATGACGGCGACCTGTAGCGGCTTGATGTCGCCGGCGCGCGACAGACCGAAGGGTGGCAGTGAGCCGATGAGTGCCGCGGCGATCAGGGGACGCGCGCGTTTGACAGTCAGGGACATGGTCGATCCTTATCGATTGGCTTAGGAAACAGGCGAGGCGCTAAGCCTCACCCAAATGGAATGGCGACCCGAACCAGCGGTCAGCCGGGCACGCGCGGCGCCGTCCAGGATATTCAGGGGTTTGCCGTCGAGCGTCGCTGCGACCACTGACCCGCCGCGTCCGTTATCCACCGTGATCTCGCACTCGGTCACCCCGTCGGGCAGACGGTAGCGCACACGAAAGCCTGGCCAGCTCGCCGGGATACAGGGACGGATCACCAACTCGCGTCCGTTCTCGAGCCGCACACCCAGGATGGATTCGAGCGCCACCCGATACCACCAGCCTGCCGAACCCGTATACCAGCTCCAGCCGCCGCGACCCACATGGGGCGGCTCGGCATAGATGTCGGCAGCGATCACATAGGGTTCGAGCCGGTAGCGCGCGACGTCCTCGGCGGTTTGGCTGTGGTTGATCGGACTGAGTCGTACCAGCCAGGGTGCCGCCTGGTCGCACCAGCCGAGCTTGGCCAGGGCCGCGACCGCCCAGCAGGCGGCATGGGTGTACTGGCCACCGTTCTCACGCACCCCGGCGACATAGCCCTTGATATAGCCGGGGTCGCGCGGGGTGGTGACGAAAGGCGGGGTCAGCAAGCGGATCAGCCGATCCGATTCGCTGGCGAGCTCCCGCAACAGCGAATCGAGCGTCTGCTCGGCGCGCTCGCGCGGCACTGCGCCAGAGAGCACCGCCCAGGATTGTACCAGGGCATCGATCCGGCACTCGGTATCCGACGCTGAGCCAAGCGGTGTGCCGTCGTCGTAATAGGCGCGACGGTACCAGGCACCGTCCCAGCCCGCGCGCTCCAGGGCGCGTTCCAGATCCGCCTGATAGGCACGATAACGGGCCTGGCGCGCCTGATCGCCGCGTCGTTCGCACAGCGGCAGGAAATCGGCGAGCACCAAGTACAGGAAGAACCCCATCCAGACGCTCTCGCCGCGCCCCTCGCGCCCGACACGGTTCATGCCGTCGTTCCAGTCGCCGCTGCCCATCAGCGGCAGACCGTGCGCGCCGCGCGTCAAGGAACGATCGATGGCACGGCAACAGTGGTCATAGAGGTCACCGATCTCGCCGCTCGGCATCGGGGTCAGATAGTCTTCGTCCTGTCCGGGCGCCAAGGCGGGTGCAGTGAGATAGGGCTGGATCTCGTCCAGGAGGGCGAGGTCACCCGTTACCCGCACATACTGGGCGGTGACATAGGGTAGCCACAGCAGGTCGTCGGCGAAACGGGTGCGCAGCCCACGCTCGAGCGGCGCCGGGTGCCACCAATGGAGCACATCGCCCTCGACGAATTGGTGTGCGGCTGCAAGCAGGATCTGGGCGCGCGTGATGTCCGGGCGGATGACGGCAAGCGCGGCGGCGTCCTGGAGCTGGTCGCGATAACCATAGGCACCGCCGGACTGATAGAAGGCCGAGCGGGCCCAGATCCGGCAACCAAGTGTCTGGTAGAGCAGCCAGCCGTTGATCAGCAGATCGATGGCCGGCTCGGGGGTCTCGACCTGGAGGCGCGAGACCAGGGCGTCCCAGAAGGCCACGGCCTCATCGAAGGCCGTGCGGATGGTCGCCGGATCGGTGTAGCGTCGTAACAGATCGTTCAGTTGCGTCTCGCTCATCGCCTCGCCGAACAACCAGTCGCAGGTCAGACTGGCGCCCGGCTCGAGCGCCACCGTGAGACGTTGGGCGAAACAGGGATCGCGCATCCTGCCCTGGCGTCCGTCGAGCCGTCGTCCGGGTTCGAGCGCCACCGGATCGCTTGGATCACGATGGCGCCCGATGAAGGCGAGCCGGTCGGTGGTGAACTCGCGCGCCCTGACCGAGACGCCCGAGAGGTGCGCCGCCGCGAAGACGATGCCGCCGGCAAATTCACCCGCCTCTGGATTGATCGCGCGCAACAGCCCCGACTCAGGCTCGATCGCCGTGACGATGGCGCGGCCCGAGGATGGCTGCTGGCCCATGACCAGACGCTGATAGCCGACCAGTGACAGATGCCGCGTACTGGTTCCGGGATTGGTCAGACGCAGTCTGAGGAGGCGCAACGGGTCATGGCGCGGCACGAACAGGGTCGTTTCCTGCGAAAGCCCGGCATACTGGAGCAAACAGCGCGTAAAGCCCAGTCCATGCGTCACCCGGTAGTCGGCTGGGGCCGGGCGCGGCCCGGGGAACGGTGACCAGGACTCGCCGGTCGCCTCGTCGCGCACATAGAGCGCCTCACCGTGCGGGTCTAGGACTGGATCGTTCGACCAGGGTGTGAGCCGGTTGACCTGACTGTTGCGCGACCAGGTGTAGCCCGCGCCCGACTCGCTCACCAGACAACCGAAATCGGGATTGGCGAGGACATTGATCCAGGGCTGCGGCGGACGGCGATGACCGGCGGCCCCCTGATATGGAAGCCGGATTTCGTAGCAGCGCCCGTCGGCGGAGAAACCGCCATAGCCGTTGAAGAACCTCAGGTCCGGGGCGGACTCGGCCTCAGACGGGGCGCAGGGATCGGGCTCGGGACTCACCGGATCCAGAGCGGCGCTCGGATGCCGCCAATCACCGTCCAGCAGGTCCAGCGCCGCTGCCCGCTCCCAGGCGACCCCGGTGAGCCAGGTCAGTTCGACCTCGGATCCAGGTTGGAGCACGACCCAGGTCCGCAACGCCAGGATGGGGTCGAGTACCGCACCCAGGGTACCAGACAGGGTATCGGTGCCGGGTGAGAGCGCCGCCGGATGCGCCAGGCGGCGCCCGCGACCGATGAAACGGGCGCGATCGGTCTCCCATTGCCTCCCCTCGCCCCCGATCAGGGTCTGGATCAGCCACGGCCAGGACTCGTCCTGACGGCGGGCGCGGCGCCGGGCAAGCAATGCCCCGCTGGCCGGGTCGCGTTCGGTCTGGACAAAGAGCTTGGCGAATGCCGGATGCGCGGCATCGGCCTCGGCTGGAAAGAGCACCACCTCAAGATAACTGGTCAGCTCCAGGCGCCGCACCCGGTCCGAGCGATTACCGAGGCGCACCTGGCGCCGTTCCAGGTCTTTGCTCGGATCCAGGCTCAGATCGAGCCTCAGTGCGATCCCCGCATCCTCGCGTGCGAGCCAGAACCGCCCGTCCTGCTCGCCGGTCTGGTAGCGGTCGGGCCTCGCCCGGGTCGGCTGGTAACCGAGCGACCAGACCGCACCCGAGTCCAGGTCGCGTACATAGAGCAGGCTCCCGAGGTCGTCTTCGACCGGATCCTGGGTCCAGCGGTTTAGGGCCAGTCCGTTCCAGCGCAGCTGGCCGGCGCCCGAATCCGTGATCACGACCTCGAGCGCCCCTCGGGTCAGTCGATGCAGGGTCGGTTCAGGCCCGTCGGGGGCAAAGGGCTGTCGATCCATGTCGATCGCCTCTTTGAGTCAGCCGAGCAGCGCGACCTCGGCCGGCAGGGTCATCAGATGGGCCGCCGTCGCATTGAAATCACGGCTCGGCTCACCATCGATCGTGACGGATGTCAGCGGTCCGGGCAGCGGCGGGGCCAGCCACAGACCGCCAGGTGGCAATCGCAGTTCCCCGCCGACCTGGATCCGCACCGCACCACCCTCGAAGCGCGCGATCTCCAGATCGAGCCGACCATAAGCCGTCGGCAGACGGCGCACGCGGATCTCGCCTGACTCCAACCACTTGGCCGGCAAACCGCCAGCGATCACAAGTGAGCGATCCGAGGCACGCTCATAGACGAAGAGATCGCGGAACACCAGACAGTATTCGGCCCCGATCCAGGCATGGGGCAGATCGCCCTGATGGCCAGGTGACCTGGGGTCGCGCCAGGTGATCTCGGGCCACTGGTTCCAGACCGGGGGCCGGCGCTCGGCGAGATAGACCTCCAACAGCTCCTGGGCCTCCGCGCGCCACCCGAGCCGGATCAGGGCGCCGATGATCCGGATCTCATAGGCGGTGTAGTTGACCCAGTGCACGGGGTCTGGTCCATGGATGGCGCGAAAGCGCTCTATGAATCGCTCGAAGGTGTGTCGCACGGCCGCCGCCGGCAGGCGGTGGGACTCGTCGATCAGGGTCAGTGCCATGGCGGTCGAGGTCGGGTCGTGATCGGCCCACTCGACCGATCCAGGCAGGAAATCGATGCCGCGCTCCTCCATGACCCGATCCAGTGACAGATAGAGGGCGGCGCTGAAATCATCCCGCAGACGGGCGAAGTGCGCGGCGCGCTCGGTGTCGCCCAGCACCTCGGCCAGCTCGACGGCATCCTTGAACCCACGCAGCGCCCAAAAGTCGTCCCAATACGAATGGACCGGATGGGCCAGATAGCCCTCGTGGCTCACCGACTCGGGCAACAGACCCAGACAGGCGCGGCGCTCGGGTTCCCGATCGCGCGGGGTGAGATGCTCGGCACGCAACGGCTCCAGATAGGCGACGGCCTTGCAGACCGCCGGCCAGCGTGACTCCAGACGCCCCCGATCCGCACCAAACCGCCAACACTCGGCGATGGCAAAGATGAACTGGCCCGGGCTGTCATGTTCGACCAAGGGGTCCACCCCCTGCCGATCGACACAACAGGGCACCCGACCGTCCTCGCCCTGGAACTGGGCATACCAGTCGACGAATGATTCTGCCTCCTCGGTCAGGCCGAAACGCAGGAGCGCCGCCACCATGACGGCGCCGTCCCGGATCCAGGAGCGTGCATACCGGCGCGGTCCGGGCTGGAGTGCAGGACCGTCGCGATTGATCAGGATATGCGCCAGTGCGCCCAAGCAGCCGTGCCAAGGGTCGTGCACAACCTCCGGTAGGTGCAGCTCGACGGCACCGAGTCGCTGCGACCATTGATCGATCGCGGCCTTCAGACGCATTTCGATGCCGCCCGCCGCGCCCCTCAATTCGATCGGATGCGCATCGCCGCGTTCGCCCAGAGGCGCGGCGATCCAGACCTCGCCATGAGCGCCGGGCGCGACGTTCAGATCGAAGCGCAAGGCCGCAGAGGCAAGGCCGAACCCATCCTCGATCGCCTCGACCTCAGGCAGATTTCCGGTCGCGATCGCCTCGACGATCGGACCCTCGTCGAAAGTCATGGCCCCAAAACCGGACGGCGTCGAGAGCGGAACCAAGGCCAGCCTGTCATCGACCCACACTTCGCCCTGTCCCAGGGCGATCCGGTGGATGCGTGACACCCCGCCGATGTCTCTATGTCCCTGCCAGGGCGGCGAGACCTGAAAGGGGCGGATCAGGGTATAGAGATCCGCACTCAAGGGCCCAGTCCCCCGGTTCTCCAGCCGGTAGCGGATGAACAGCCACGCCCTCCCCGGCGCGCCCTGAGCAAAGGCCGTGGTCTCGAATACCAGGTCCTCGGTATTCCAGAGCGAACGCGGGATCGGCAGCGGCGGCTGGAGCAGCGAGGGCTCGACAGTGCAGTCGGCCCAGGTCAGCCGTTTGCCCCGAACGCACAGCAGTGGCTCGATCGCATGGCCGGCACGCGCGACCTCGATCAGCCCGTCCTCGTTGAACAGTGCCGGGACCGTGCCGTCCGGGATGTCGATCGCGGTCCAGTAGGTCTGTTCGCGATACAGCCAGCGAGGATAGAGGCCACAGGGTGACTGTTCGGCCAGATGGTGAAAGAAGTCGGCGATGGAGCGGGCGAAGGTCTCGGGCTTGAGTTCGAGACCGACCAGACCCGGGGCCGGCTCACCCTCCCCGGCCTCCAGTCCGAGCCGCAGGAACCGTGAACAGCCATCTGGCAGATACACAGGACTGCAGAGACCACGCGAGCGGGGCGCTGCATGCAGGGGCCTCCAGGTCTCACCATCGTCGCTGGCCAGGATCTCGAAGGCGTGCGGCCCGGCCCCCTCCCAGTGCAGGATCAGGGCGCTATAGTCGCGCGGTTCATGGAAATCCAGTTCGATCCAGGCCGGCAGGTGCGCGGCACACCAGGCCGTATCGGATCGCCCATCCAGGACGCAGCCCGCCTCCTGCCCGGGCTGTTCGCTGGAGGCGCGGACGCTGGGCGGCTGCGAGGGCGTGCGATCCTCAAGCCGCAGATCGGCGATCCACAGCCGCCCACACCCGCCCGGACCTGCGGTGATGGCGAGCTCGATGGCCCCGACCTCGGTCGGGGCACCGCCGCCGGCTGGCCCCCAGCCGAAGGCGATCGCGCGACTGCCGATACGCAGCTCGCGCCAGTCCGAATCGAAGTCGAATGACTCGTCGCGAAAACGCCAGACGTTCTCGCCGCTGGGATCGATCAGCTTGAACTCGAAGACATTGGCCGGGGCCTCGGCACGCACGTGCATGAGCAGGGCAAAGCTGTCGGGCAGGCTCAGAGACAGCGCCCGACGCGCGACCACGAACCCCCCGCCCTCGCCGAAGTCGAAGTCCAACCGCAGCGCGCGACCCCCGCCTTGCGGTCCAACATCGGCGGCCAGGTCGAGACGCGCCTGCCCCGAAACGACGCTGGACCAGCTAGAGAGGTCACTGAAATCGTCCAGATCCAGGATATGCATGCAGTCACTCCTCGGCGATGGGGTACGCACCCGAAACCCGCCGACATGGCGCTCCGGCGGGCGGTGGAATGCCTCTCGGCAACACGGGCGCTAGGCTATACTGGGCGCGGCCCAAAGTCATCCGATGGTCGCATCGTTCCGACCGATGCCCGAACCGTTCCATCAGACCGACTCATTTTTCTCAGACAGCAACAAAGCTGACGTCCCGCTTCAGGACGGACCATCCGGAAGGATGGTCCCTGGCCGCATTCAGATCCCGATCTTGGCTTGTGCCGCAGACCGGGCCAATCTGCGATTGGCTAAGCCCTTCTTCCAGCGCGACAGCCCCCCGGGACAAGCGCCGCCGGCAAGACAGCAGCGCCCGCTGTGGCTTGGGGCCGGCGCCCTTTTCTCCCGTCGAACGCCGTGCCCACCTCAAGACGCCGATCAACCCGGCCCTCAAAAAGACGTGGATCGCGCCTTACGGCGCTCCTACAGACCCAACTAACCCAAGGATCGCCCGTTGCGGGGCACGCTCTTGGAATAGATCGCCTGCCGGTTGTTGGGGTTGAGCGCGATCTTGTGGGCGATGATCATTGGTTTTCGGTTTGAATGCAGGCAAAAACGCAAGAGTACGAAAGAACGAGCAAGTCTTAAAGGTTGCTCTAACCCCAGGGTCGGGGCGATCAGCTCGATCCATCGAGCAAGAGTCGACGATAACAGGGTTCCGACATCAGGGGCTGGGTATCCAGTTCATCTTCGGGAAGACATCTCTTTTCGACCAGGAGACTCAGTTTGGCATATTGATCGGCGATGGCCAGGATCGCACCCAGCCAAGAACGCGCCGCATTCGGCTCCGGATTGGCCTGCTCGTCGATGGCGCGGATGATGCCTTCGGGAAAATCCCATTCCTTGATGATGCGGTGCGAGGTCTGTCTGGATCGCTCGATGAAGACGGCATAGAAGGCGCGCGAATTCGGGATCAGATCGCGCGGACTTGCAAGCACCTGATCCATGAGCCGAAAGCCGACCATGAGACCCACATTCGCGACCAGCCCGGCTAGATAGGCCGAGAACACATCCTGATCGCGATGCTCGGCCAGACAGTGGCAGACTAAGGCACAGCGTTCGGACTGGGTCCAGACGCGCCCGGCAGCCAGATTGGTGAAATGTCCAGATTTGAGATTAAAGATCGGATAGAAGGCCACGCGCGCGATGATCTGATGGAGTCCGTCGCGCCCCAAGATCAAGACCGCCTGTTCGATGCTCGAGATCTTGTGCGCGCGCCGATAGTAGGGACTGTTGGCCACGCGAATGACTTCCCCCACCAGCACCGGATCCTTGGCGATCTGGCGCGCCAACTGCGCGCCGGTCATGGTGTCGTCCTTCAGACTGCGCATCAGTTGCGGAATCACCATCGGCAGGCGCGGAACCAGGGTGGAACTTGACTTCTGGCCCGTGACCAGTTGCTCGAAGGCGTCGAGCACGCGACTCTCGGATGGACTCAGCGGCCAATCGGTTAAGGCGTCCAGATCGAGCAGCCAGGGATAGAACCAGGGATCGATGCTGATCGTCGGTATACCCAGATCGAGTGCCTCCGCGTTCGACTCAGGATCGCCTTTGGGTTCGACGTCCTCGATCGCATCGGAGACATCGCTCGTCTCTTCGAGCGATACCTGCGCCGGCTTGCCGTGCAACAGACGAGCGAACAGATTGCTTAAAAAACTCATAGAGTTGATCCATCTCGGTCAGGCCGGTCATCGCAGGCGAAGAAACACAGGACCTGCTCGATGTCGCGCGTCCGGGCCATGGGCGGCAGGCTGTCAAGAAAGGTCCGACCATAGGACTTCGACAGCAGCCGCGGATCACAGACCACCAGCACGCCGCGATCCTCGGCCCCGCGAATCAGACGCCCCGCCCCCTGTTTGAGCGCAATCACAGCGCGCGGCAGCTGATAGTCCCAAAACGGATTGCCGCCGGCTCGGCGCAGTGCCTCGATGCGCGCGGCCAATACCGGGTCCCCAGGCGAGGCGAAGGGCAGCCGGTCGATGAGCACACAGGACAGGGCCTCGCCGCGCACATCGACCCCCTCCCAGAAGCTCGAAGTCCCGAGCAACACGGCATTGCCGAGCCGACGGAAGCGCTCGACCAGCTCGGCGCGCGGCGCCGTGCCCTGCACCAGCAATGGATAGCGGATCCGCCCCTCCAGGCCGGCGGCGACCTCGCGCAGCGCGCGATGACTGGTGAAGAGCAGAAAGGCGCGACCGCGACTGGCCTGGATCAGTTCACACGCCAGCTCCAGGACGTGCCGATTGTAGTCCGGCGCGGCGGGCTGAGGCATCCCGCCTGGCACAAACCAGAGCGCCTGACGGGCATAATCGAATGGACTGTCCCAACGCGCCGTTTCGGCACCCTCGATGCCAAGCTGACGGGCGAAGTGCTCGAAGCTGTCGCCGACGGCCAGGGTGGCCGAGGTCAGAACCCAGGCCGTGCCCGGGCGCCCGATGCGCCCGCGGAAGAGATCGGCGATCTCCAGTGGGGTCTGGTGCAGTCTGAAACCGCGTCCGAGCGTCTCGAACCAGCGCACACGATCGGACGAAGCGCCGGTGGTGATCTGCATGAGGCGCTGGAGCTGATCCAGGGCGCGTTCCAGACAGGCATCCAGGCCCTTGCCGCGCCCGGCGACGGTTGTGAGCGCCTGGATCAGGTCCCGAAGTCGATCCCCAAGCGTCAGGATTGCCGCCGACACCGAGGTGTCGGCCTCCAGCGCGTGCCAAGGACCGCGCCGGTCATGCTCGCCCAGCGTCAGACGTAACTCTTGAGTCGCCTGGCGCAAATGCGTCACCCGATCGCGCAGTACAGGCATGTCTAGGGCGTCGCGGAGTGCCTCAAGCTCGGTGTCGTGCGCCAGATCCAGGAGCTGGCGGCTGGTCAGGCTGATGCCGAAGAAACCGGTCGCGATCTCGGGGAGCTGATGGGCCTCGTCGAGGATGAAGCCGTCGGCACCGGGCAGGATCTCGCCAAAGCCCTCGTCCTTGAGGGCCAGATCGGCGCAGAAGAGATGGTGGTTGACCACCACCAAATCGGCGGTCTGGGCCGCGCGCCGCGCGGCGACCAGATGGCAGCCATCCAACTCGGGACAGTCTTGACCCAGACAGTTATCGGTGGTCGAGGTCACCTCGGGCCAGATGGCCGCGTCCTCAGGGATCGGCAGCTCGGCGATGTCGCCGCTTTGGGTGACGCTCGACCAGTCGCGGATCCGTTTGAGTTGGCGGCATGTCGGACCCTCGAGACGGGCGCTGTCGGCCAGGATCAGGTTCAGGCGATGGCAGCACAGATAGTTGGCGCGGCCCTTGAGCAGTGCTGCGGTCACGGGCACACCGAGCGCGTCGCGGATCAGCGGCAGGTCGCGATGGAAGAGCTGATCCTGAAGATGGCGCGTCCCGGTTGAGATCACGACCTTGCGCCCTGAGAGCAGCACCGGGACCAGATAGGCGAAGGTCTTGCCGGTGCCAGTGCCGGCCTCGCAGATGAGTACGCCGCCGGAACCGAGGACATCGGCGACCCGCTCGGCCATCGCCAGTTGCTGAGCACGATAGGTAAAACCTGGGATCTGGTCGGCGAGTCGTCCGGCGGGGCCGAGGATGTGGGCGAGGTCTGTCATGATCTCAGGCGTCAGCGCGGGTTTGGAGCACACTCCCCCTGTGGTATTTCCGCCGGCCTGGATCAGGGCATCATGATTTCATGGTCCTGTCAATAGGGACGATGATTGACAATGTGTTGGCGCGGGTTTGAGAATGCCGCACGGCCGTCCGCCTGGCCGGGTTCATTCACCACACACAAGGATTCCGCATGACGTCCGATCTCCATCTGACCTGGCACGAACACCGTGTTTCGCGCGAGGATCGAGAACGCCTCAACGGCCATCGCGGTTGTGTCATCTGGTTGACAGGTCTAAGCGGCTCGGGCAAGAGCACGCTGGCCAATGCGCTTGATCATCTATTGTTGGAACGCGGCGTCAGGACAGTCGTGCTCGATGGGGACAATGTGCGTCATGGCCTCAATGCCAGCCCAGAGCGGCTGCGCGAGACGCACGGCGAGGAGTTCGCCCGGCGTTTCGGACTGGGCTTCAGTGCGATTGATCGCGAGGAAAACATCCGACGCATCGGCGCGGTCGCTCAGCTCTTCTGCGAGGCGGGTATCATCGCCTTGACGGCCTTCATCAGCCCCTATCGGATTGACCGTCGGCGCGTCAGAAACAGCATGCGCGAGGGTGACTTCATCGAGGTCTTCGTCGACACGCCGCTCGAGGTGTGCGAACGACGTGACCCCAAGGGGCTGTACAAGAAGGCCCGCGCCGGTGAGATCAAGCACTTCACCGGTATCGACGACCCCTATGAGACACCGGAATCCCCGGAACTCGTCGTCAAGGCCGACGGCGAACGCACGCCACAAGCACTGGCCGAGGACATCATCGCCTATCTCGTCGGACGCCAGATCCTGCCACCCCTGGACTCGAACCCGACAGACTGAGGTTTTATGAAAATCTGCATTGTTTCCGACAGCCATGATCGCGGTCCCATGTTGGCGACCGCCATCGCCGAGGCCAAGACGCGCGGGGCCGAATGTGTGCTGCATTGCGGCGATCTGATCGGCACCAATACGCTGCTGGCCTCCCTCAAGCTGGGACTGCCGATCCATGTGATCCACGGCAACAATCTCGGCGATCCGGTCTCCATCTCGCGTCTGGCCTGCGGATCTGGAGGACAGCTCCAGTATCACGGCCATGATGCGGATCTGATGTTGGCAGAACGCCGGATCTTCATGACCCATTATCCGCACATCGGCGAGGCATTCGCCTGTGTGGGCAATCACGATCTGGTCTGCTGTGGGCACAGCCATGAGCCGGAGATCCGTTGTCTGGACAACGTGAAGGGCGGCAAGACCTGGCTCGTCAATCCTGGCACCGTGGCTGGTCTCGGCGCCCCGGCGGCAACCTGGATCTTTGCGGATCTGGCGGCGATGCGCTTCGATCTCCAGGAGCTCGAACGTTAACGACTCGGTGGCCTGCACAGGTTTCCGTGGGACTTGACAGGCCAGGGATCTGCCGTGATAGTGCATGCACCCATGTCTTTTAAGATCCGTATGGACACATTGGCCCATCACTCGTCACAAGGTCAGCACTCATGAGCGAACAAAAGACCCGCCCTCAGGTTCCGGATGGCCGCAGCCGATTCGTCCTGACCCGTCAAAAACAACCGAATGAAAAGGGCTTCGTCGGTTATGAGGTCATTTGGGACTCGTTCCAAAAAGAAGTCAAGTATCAGACCCCGAAGCGTCCCTGAGACTTAAAAACGGGCCCTTTGAGCGGAATGCGGCGAGAAACGTCGCATTCCGCGATTAGGGTTCGCTCGAATCATGAAACTGATACTGGACAGTTCAACCTTCAACGATCTGCAGGCCAGGTTCACGGCTGAGATCGTTACCCGAATCAAGATCAAGCTTCAGGAAGCTGCTATCGAGTCAGATAGGCTCGAAGACCTTACGGCAGAGATCGCCTTGAGCATTGCTGGTGTCATTGACGATCTCGCCGGGATTGACTCCGATGGCGTCGAGGTACACCCCTATCTGACCTTTCGCACCGACGATGAAACACTCCTCCACTGGGGCGAGAACGCCTATACCCATGAGCAGGTCTATGGCGCCATGAGGAAGCTGTTTCAGCGTTCGCCTTGAACATCCTGTTCAAGAAGCCCCCGCCCCCAGCGGCAAATGCCGTTCAGGGGCCAAACGAACTTCTCTGCCCGCAACACCACGACCTCGGACACAAACAGAAATCATGCCGTAGTGCCCTTGGCAACAGGCCTGCGGGTGATCGGCGATGGCCCTGGAGGTTACGTCAGCGCCGATGACCTCGAGGCGGAGGGTGCCGTGTGCTGTTCATGAGCCGAGTCCCCGGGTCAATGCAAAGGCATGCCGCGCCAGGGCATGATCGAGCGGTCTTCAACATCCCGGTCGGCGGCGAAACGGCACGATGACAAGGTATCCCGATCATGTTGTATCTCACTTCCAGCCCGGAAGACCTGACCACGGCAGCGAACCTGCTGCAAGCGGGCGAATTGGTGGCCCTCCCCACCGAGACCGTCTATGGTCTGGCAGCCGATGCGAGCAATCCCGAGGCCGTGCGCGCGATCTTTCTGGCCAAAGGCCGCCCCGCCGATCATCCGCTGATCGTGCACATTGCCGCGGCCGAACAACTGTCTGCCTGGGTCGCTGCCGTGCCAGAAGCCGCCTGGCGACTGGCAGCGGCCTTCTGGCCTGGACCCCTGACCCTGGTCCTGCCGGCAGCACGGACCGTCTCGCCGCTGGTGACGGGCGGCCAGACCAGGGTCGCGCTGCGCGTGCCCGCCCATCCGGTGTTTCAGGCCGTATTGAAACGACTCGGTCCAGAACGCGGGCTGGCCGCGCCATCCGCCAATCCATTCGGCCGGATCAGCCCCACCACCGCCCAGCACGTGCAGCGCCATTTGGCGGGCAGGATCGCGGCCGTCGTCGATGGCGGCCCCTGCCCGGTCGGGATCGAATCCACCATTGTGGACCTCAGCGGCGACCATCCCCGCCTCCTGCGGCCCGGTCGGATTACGGCGGAGGCCCTCGCGCCGCATCTGCCCCGACTCCTGACCACAGACGCGACCGCGCCTCGTGTGCCCGGTATGCTGGACTCGCATTATGCGCCAAGCAAGCCTTGCTACCGGATCCCGATCGATCTGCTCGATCTGCACCCAAGCCCGTTCCCGGACCAGCGTCTGGGACTCATCGCGACTCGTCCCCCCGACTGGCCGGTCGCGAGGTTCTGGCCGATGCCTGCCGTCCCAGAGGACTATGCCTCGATGCTCTATTCGGTCTTGCACCAGGCCGATGGCAGCGACTGTGACGTCCTGTTGATCGCCCTGCCACCCGAGGACCCGGCCTGGATCGCCGTACATGACCGGATCCGCCGCGCGGCGCGTTCACTGTAGCGAGGCCGGTCTTGCCACGATGCCAGCGCCGTCCTCTCCACAGGCTTGACATTTTCTAGGGAAACGCTGATTTATGCCATTCTTGGCAAAACCTTATCCGTAACCTATTGATTTTGTAGGAGCGGCTTCAGCCGCGATTGAGAGACTTCAAGCCCTCGGCTGCTAGGATCGATCGGCAACATCCGGCCAGTTGAAGCCCTGGGATCAGATCGGTCGCGTCGGCGATCCGCCGATGTCTGGAGCCTGCTCCAGCGGCCCACCGGCGGCGATCTCCTCTGGCGTCGCCGCGCGCACGCTCTGCACTTGCAGCTCGAAGACGACCTGTCGACCGCACAGCGGATGATTGCCGTCGAGCGTCAGGGTCTTGTCGTCCATGCGGGTCACGAAGAAGGTCTTGGTCTCGCCCTTCTCGTTTTCCATCAGGATCTGCAGGCCGACTTGGCGATATTCCTCGGGAACGTTTTCGATCAGATCGGTGATGACGAGCGATTCGTCCCGTACCCCATAGAGTTCGCTGCAATCGATCGGAACCGAGATCGTCTCGCCCACCGACTTACCTTCCAACTCGGCCATGATGCGCGGATCCAGCACCGAGTTGCGGCCCTGGACATAGCCCAGCGGAAACTCGACCGCCGTCAAGACGACCCCTGTCTTCTGATCGAGGATGCGATAGCTCAGTTCGACGAAGCTGTCGTCGCGAATGGTCTGTTTCATCGTCGGCTCAGGGCTCAGAAGATCGAGGCGGCAAAGATCCGCACCTCGCCATTCTCATAGCCGAGCACCATCCGGCCCAGCCACTCACCGTCCTTGACCTTGCAGCGAACGCGATAAAGCGCCGTCACATGCTCGCCGCGCCGGATGAGCCCGAGAAAGTCGCGCTCCTCGACCAGATTCCGCGCCAGCTCACTATGCGCGAACTGTTTGCCCATCTCGACCTCATTGAGACCAAGCAGCAGATTGTAGGAGAACTTCTTGATGAACTTGCCGTAGTCGCCCTTGTTGGAATACTTGACGAGATCGTCCCACAGGGGGTGCGCGATCGCGATGATCTCTTCGTCGGTCAGATCATTGATATTCATAGCATCATCAAATCGTCTTCAAGCCACGGCATTTTAGCCCTCGGAAGGGGATCAGCGCAGGCGCGCTGACCATCCTACGAATCTGTCATAGCGTGGCGGGTCATCTCTGGTAATCCGCCGTGATCCAGGGCCTGGCTGACCCGGCGCGGCAATCAGCCGCTTAAGGCCCAGGCCGGGCCTTGGACCGGTCTTGGCGTTGCCCCAAAAGACCAGGGTCGGGTATTTGAGGGCCGGATGAATAAAAGAACTGGGCCCCCGGTAGCACCGAGGGCCCAGATCCTATCTCAAGGCGAACTCAAGCCACTCAGTCCTCGACCAGATGGTAGCAGGGTGCCTTTTCCATGGTGTACTCGCCGGTCTCGGGATCACGACGCGACACCGTCAGCACATGCCAGTTCGCGTCATCGACCTTCATGGCATCGCCACGATAGTAGTAACCCGGCCAGCGGGTCTCCTTGCGGAACAGGGTGTGCTGCAAGACCGCCTCGGCGGTGAGCTGGCGATGCTTGAGCTCCCAGGCGCGCAGCAGCTCGTGGATATTTTCGGCCGCCAGCTTTTCGAGGTCCTCTTCCAAGAGCTTCATTTTCTTGAGACCAATGTTGAGCAGATTCTCATTGGTCATGTAGTTGACGGTCACGCCGCCGCAGTACTCGTCCATCAGCTTTTGCAGGCGATCCAGGCCCTGACGCGGGTTGATGTAGTTCGGGTTGACCGAACCGGCGGTGATCTCGTTGCGATAGATCCGGTAGTGCTCGAGCGGTTTGTAGATCTCCTTGCGCCGACGCTCGATCTGCTCGTCGGAGACGCGAATCCCCTCGGCCTTGCCGTCGTCGATGTATTTGCAGGCCGCCTTGGCCGCCAGACGCCCCTCGGTGAAGGAACCGGACGAGAAGGCGTGCGGTGTGCCACCGACCGCGTCACCGGCACCAAACAGACCCTCGACCGTGGTCATGCGGTTATAACCCCAGAAATACTCGGGCGGCGAGACATCCTCTGGGCCCGAACACCAGGCCCCGCAACCGGTCGCGTGCGAACCCATGACATAGGGCTCAGACGTGGTGAGCTCCGGATTCTCGTTCTTGGGATCCACATCGGTCGCGGCCCAGAGCACGGCCTGGCCGACGGTCATGCCGAGGAAGTTGTGCCAGCCGATCTCTTCCAGATGCGGATCCTGGAAGGCCTCCATGGTGACCATGTGGATCGGCCCGCGACCGGCGTTGACCTCGCTGATCAGCGCATGGTTGCGCAGACAGGTGGGGATGGGTCGATGGGTGAGATGGAAGGAGTCCGGATCCAGATATTCCTTGCCGACCATCTCCTGCAACTGTGGCCACCACTTGGACTCGTATTCCTCGCCCAGACCGTTTTGGGTATAGGTCTTGAGATGGAGGAAATAGGCACCGACCGGGCCATAGCCGTCCTTGAAGCGCGCCAGCACGATGCGGTTCTCCATCTGGGTCATCTTGGCGCCGGCACCGATCAAGAGGCCATAGGCCGAGCCCGAGGACCAGGGGGCATACCAGACGCGACCCGCACCCTCGCCCACCGAGCGCGGCTTGTAGATGTTGGAGGCCCCGCCGGCGGCGACGATCACGGTCTTGGACTTGAAGACGTGATAGTTGCCGGTGCGCACATTGAAGCCGACCGCGCCCGCGACCCGGTTGGGCTTGCTCTCGTCCATCAGCAGATGGGTGACGCAGATGCGGTTGAAGACCTTGTCGGCCGACTTCTTTGCCGCCTCGGCGACGATCGGCTTATAGGACTCACCGTGGATCATGATCTGCCAGCGACCCTCGCGCTGATAGGCGCCGGTCTTGGGGTTGCGCATCAAGGGTAGACCCCATTCCTCGAACTGGTGCACGGTCGAGTCGACGTGGCGGGCCATATCGAACAGCAGGTCCTCGCGCACCATGCCCATGAGGTCGATGCGGGCATAACGGACGTGATCCTCGGGTTTGTTTTCGCCGAAGCGGGTGCCCATGTAGCAGTTGATGGCATACAGACCCTGGGCCACGGCGCCGGAGCGATCGATGTTGGCCTTCTCGGCGATGACGATCTTCTTGTCTTGGCCCCAGTAGCGGGCCTCGAAGGCCGCGCCCGTGCCGCCCAGACCCGCGCCGACGACCAGAATGTCGATGTCGTCCTCGATGATTGTCTTGTAGGCCATCAGTAATACACCCCCGCCTTCATCTTCAACCCTGCCGCCTCGAGCGTATGCAGACCGCCGTCATCGAAGCGAATGTATTTGGGCTCGTTGAACAGCAACTGGCTGTCGCGCATCTCTTGCGAGGGCGCCGGCACCTCTTTGAGGTTGGGCGTGGCCTGACCCCAGGGTTTGGTGGTGATGGGGGCGAGCAGGTTCATGTCCTTCTCGCCGTTGCGGAAGATGATGCGCCAGGCGATGACGCCCTTCTCCTCGTCGCGGCGCACCCGCACCGAATGACCCAGTGGGGCGAAGTCGGCATAGCCGCGCACGTCGATAGCGTTTTGTGGACAAGCCTTGACGCAGGAGTAGCACTCCCAGCACATGTTGGGCTCGATGTTGTAGGCACGCCGGATGGTCGTGTCGATGTGCATGATGTCCGATGGGCAGATATCGACGCATTGGCCGCAGCCGTCGCAGCGCGTCATATAAACGAACGTTGGCATTCGTGTGATCCTCTTCTCTCTCGACTGTGTTCAGCGTGGCGGGATCAATAATGGGTCGGCGCCTCGCGCTTGATCCCCAGGCCCATGTAGGGCGGGTTGTCGCCCATGTAGGTTGGGATGTCCGGATAACGCTGCTTGACCTCGGGATTGCTCAGGTCCTCAGGCAGCTCGGGCAGTTTATCCAGTGAGCCGTCGGCCTTGGCGATCTTCTTCTGGAAGGCGGCGGCAGGCTTGTAGAACATGTGCGCCAGCTTCGACCAATAGACGGTGCCAAACAGGGTGGTGGCAGCAGCGATGAAGAGCGCAAAGACAAGCATCGAGCCCAGCAGTGACCACACCAGGGCCAGGGTCGTGGTCAAGAGCAGCGAGACGATGAACAGGTCCGCCAGATGGACGTCCCACCAGGGATGACCTTCGGAACGCACGTCGACGCGGATCTTGAACCAGAACCAGTAGCCGCCGACACAGACCGACAGTGCGCCGAGGTGCCAGAGCAAGGGCAGGATGAAACCCGAGCTCTTGTCCTCCACCCCGAAGATCAGGAGCGCGGTCGTCACCACGAAGATGACGAAGCCGTACATCATGAGCAGGTGCGATTTGCGCCGGTCCGGATTCTCGAACTCGCCCGAGGCCAGGACCTCGTTGGCCAGGGTGCTGACGGCGATACCCAGCTTCTCGGCAGTGCCGACCTCACGCTTGGCCAGTTTCTTGAGCGACTTGCCTTTCTCGAAGAAATACTCGGCGCTCCGTTTGTGTTTGATGTCGAGCAGGGTACCGCCAATGACCAAAAGGATCATCAACACGACATAGCCCTGCATGACGGACGGTGGGATGACCGCCGAAAGCTCGGCGAAGGGGTTGCTGGTAATCATTTCATTGGGCCTCCGGTAGGCTAAGACTTAAGGGAGCGATTGGTAGTAGTCCATGAGGATTCGCGCAACCTCGGGACGGGAGAACTCGGGCGGTGGGGCCTCGCCCCGTCCGAGCATCTCGCGCACCCGGGTCCCGGATAACTGGATAAAGTCATCCGGTGTATGGTCGGGGGCGTCGCGCATCATCACGACCCGTCCAAGCTTCTTGGAGTAGGCCGTGTTGTCGGCGCGGAAGATCTCGATATCGAGCGCCCCGGGCGGCACCTCGCGATCGAAGATGGTCTGGGCATCAAAGGGCCCGTAGTAATCGCCGACACCGGCATGATCGCGCCCGACGATGAAGTGGGTCGCACCCATGTTCTGGCGGAAATAGGCGTGCAGCACCGCCTCGCGCGGTCCAGCATAGAGCATGTCGAAGCCATAGCCGGTCACCATCACGGTGTTGGGTGGGAAATAGAGCTCGGCCATGGCGCGGATGGCGGCATCGCGCACCGGGGCCGGGATGTCGCCCGGCTTGAGCCGACCGAGCAGCATGTGGATGACGACCCCGTCGGCCTTGACCGCCGCCATCGCCATCTTGCACAGCTCCTCATGGGCGCGATGCATGGGGTTACGGGTCTGAAAGGCGACGACCCTCTTCCAGCCGCGTTCCTGGAGTTCGTGGCGGATCTCGACCGCGGTGCGGAAGGTGTCGGGGAAGTCGGTCTGGAAATAGGAGAAATTGAGGACCTGGATCGGTCCGGAGAGGGCGATGCGTCCCTGGCTGTTGAAGGTCTGGACGCCCGGATGCTTTGGATCCGTGGTGCCATAGACCCGCTCGGTCATCAGCGTCATCTGCTCATCTGAGACCGGCTCGATGGCGTTGACATCCATGACCGCGAGCACCGGATGGCCCTCGACGTTCGGGTCGCGCAGCGCGATCCGTGTGGCACCGGCGAGGGTGTCGGCCGACTCGACCAGACAGAGCAGCGGCACCGGGAAGAAGCGGCCATCGGTCAGGGTCATCGACTGCGCGACGCTGAGCGCATCGGCTAGATTCATGAAGCCCTCGAGTGGGCTGAAATACCCGGCGCCCAACATGACGGCATTGCCGGCGGCCTGGGAGCTGACGATCACCGAGGGCAGGGACTCGGCTTCGTGGGCGAGCCGATGATGCTCCTCCGGATCATAGACGAAACGCGGCCTGAGTTGGTCAGACCCGACTGGCTTGATCATGCACGAACCTCCTTCGACAGAGGGTGAAGACGCCACCGGATGCTTCAGTCACCCGCCAGGGTCGCGGAGGGCATGAAACAACCGTCGTTCGGGCGGGAAAAATACCAGAAAAGCTACGACTTTGTGAAACGTCTTTTAGCCGATCCTTATCGATGTCAGTCTCAATTACCTCCTGCGCGTTGCTCGGCCTCACTCGCGGCCGCCAGGTCTCCCGAACGGCGCCTGGACTCGGCGATGATGCGCCAGTTGTCGCGTTTGAGATCCTCCCTGTCGCCCGCAAGATCATTGGCACGCGAGGCCAGATTGCCGGCCTGGGCCGCCTGTCCCTGCTCCAGCCGAACGCGCGCAAGCCGGTTCCAGAGATAGGCCTCACGTGGAGCGATGCGCAGCGAGCGCTCCAGTGAGGCCGCCGCGCCGGCATAGTCGCCTGACTGGCGCTGCTGCTCGGCTTGAGCGGCCAGCTTGGCGGCGGCTGGCGGCAGATTGGGTGGTGCGGCAATGTTCGAGGGCGGCAGGGCCCGCACGGGCGGCGGGGGGGGCGGTGTTTCGCTTGCAGGCAGGACCGAGCGCGGATCGACCTTGGCAACCCGCTGCTCATCCGGACGCGGCGGTGGTACGGCAGGCGACGTTGGCGGCACACTAGGCGTCTGAGTCGGCGGAGGTTGAGTCTGGCTGACAGGCGCAACTGGCTGGATATCAGGTGCAGGCGCTGGGACCCTCTCCTGAGGTGCCGGCGGCGTGACCGGTTCAGGCGCCGTGCTCGGATCCTGGTAGGCATAGACCTGAGTGGTACGCTTGACCGGGGGAGTCGTATCCTCGGGTACTCGCGGCGGTTTGGGGGGCGACTGGAGCGGACGGACGGTCTGATCCGCACGCGGCGTCACCTGAACAATAGTGGCCGGTGGCCCCTCGCGCGGCCCCATGGAGCACGCGCCCAGGCCGATTGAGACCAGCAAGGAGACGAGCAGAAATCGATGCAAGGGTTTCATGAATCAGTCGCCTCGAACTCTCTTTATGTGGAGATTAGCGGTCGAAAAAGTCGCTCATGAAATGGTTTTCTGTGCGTTTGGGTTTGGGCGGCGGTTCCGGTGGTCGGACCGGCGCTTCAGTCGCCACGGATTCGTCGCGCGCCGTCGTCCGCTCGTCGCCCGCGGACGAGGCGCCGCGCGCCTCCGAACCCTGACCGCCGCCGCATCTGGCCGCCCCCTTGGCGCTGTTGCCGATATAGGGCACATTCTTGTGCCCGCAGGCATCGACCAGCACCACACCCTCGGGCGGGGTCTCGGGCAAGGGCTCGTTGTCGAGCGCCAGCATGAAGTCGCCCCATACCCGGAGCGCCCCGGCCCCGCCCGTCAGCCCCATCGGCTTGTAGTCGTCGCGACCGACCCAGACCACAGCCACCTTGTCGCCTGAAAAACCGGCAAACCAACTGTCGCGCTTCTCGTCGGTGGTGCCTGTCTTGCCGGCCATGGTCATCCCCTTGGGCAACTGATCGCCAAGCCACTTGGCCGTCCCATGCGTGACCACCCGCTGCATGGCCCAGGTCGTGAGATAGGCGGCCCTGGGATCGACCACGGCCTCGATGGCGAGCGGATAGCGGTTGAGTGGACGGCCCTGGGCGTCGACCACCTCGCGGATCGCGCGCAAGGGGGCGCGATAGCCGCCGGCGGCGATGGTCTGATAGATCTGAGCCACCTCCAGGGGCGACATGGACACTGCGCCCAGCAGCACCGCAGGCACGACCCGGATACGACGCTGTGCGCCCATCTTGTAGAGTGTATCTACGACATTTTTGACACCGATGCTCAGACCCAGGTTGACCGTGGCTAGGTTCAGCGAGCGGGCCAGCGCGCTGTGCAGCTGTACCGAGCCGTTGACCCTGCGATCATAGTTCTTAGGCTCCCAGCGCTTGTTGCCGTCGAACAGGCTGACGGGGGTGTCTGAAAGACTGGTGGTGAGGGTGTAGCGCTCCGGTTGCGACAGGGCCGTCAGATAGATCGGCGGCTTGACCAGCGAACCGATCGAACGCACCGAGTCGAGCGCGCGGTTGAAACCGGCATAGCCCGGCTCGCGCCCGCCAGCGATGGCCAACACCTCCCCCTGCGCGACCGAGGTCACGACGGCGGCCGCCTCCAGGCTTCCGGCCTTCATCCGATGCTGCCTCTCCAGCTCGTCCAGTTTCTTAGACAGCGAACGCTCGACGGCGGCCTGTACCACAGGATCGAGTGTGGTGAAGATATTCAGCCCCTCGGAACGCAGATCCTCGTCGCGATAGTCGCGCTGGAGCTGGCGACGCACCAGCGAGATGAAGTCGGGATAGTGCCCGGCTGGACGCCCGCCGCCGTCCTGGATCCCGAGCGGCGCACGTTTGGCCCGTTCTGCCTCGTCTGGACTGATGACGGCGTCACGCACCATGAGATCGAGGACCAGATCGCGGCGCGCCTTGGCGGCCTCCGGGTTGCGGCGTGGATCCAGACTGGAGGGCGCCTGGATCAGCCCCACCAGGAGGGCGACCTTGGGCGCATCGAGTTCATCGAGCGGCAGATTGAAGAAGAATTGACTGGCCAATCCGAAGCCGTGGATGGCACGGCTGCCATCCTGGCCCAGATAGATCTCGTTGGCATAGGCCTCGAGGATCTCGTCCTTGCTGTAGTGCAGCTCCAGCAAGACGGCCATGTAGGCTTCCTTGATCTTGCGCTCGAGTGTGCGATCGGCGGTGAGATAGAAATTCTTGACCAGCTGTTGGGTCAGGGTACTGGCACCCTCGACCACGGCACCGGCTTGAAGGTTGCTCACCACAGCGCGCAGGATGCCCTTGGGATCGACGCCAGGGTGACGTTGGAAGTTGCGATCCTCGACCGCCATCAGTGTCTTGACCAAAAGCTCGGGCAGGTCCTGACGGCGCACCAGGACCCTGTCCTCATTGTGGGTCGGATAGATGCTGGCGATCAGCATGGCGTCCAACCGCACCAAGGCCGGATCAGCACCGCCATCGGCGTCGGTTAGGGTCTCGACCTGACCATCGGCGAAGGTGATGTTCAGGTGATGCTCTGGCTCGACACCGTCCCAGAAGCGGAAGGGGCGCGTCCAGACCTCGAAGCGATCGCCCAGACGCTGATACTGGCCCGGATTGCGCGGCGACTCGACGGCGCGATAGTTCAGGCGCTCGAGTTCGGACTCAAACTGATCAGGACTCAGACGCCGCCCGGCGTAGAGCTCGAGCGGACGAGCCCAGACGCGCGCGGGCAAGGCCCAGCGCTGCCCCTCGAACTTGCTGCGTACCACACGATCGAGATGGATGCCATAGAGGACCACGGCCAGGGTCGCCCCGAGCATCAGGACCAGCGACCAGCCGGCGAGTACATGCCCAAGCCACAGGCCACGGCGTTTGGGTGAGCGTCTCCGGCCGCGCGCGCCGGAGCGACGATTGGATGTCACGGATGATTGACCTGCACGAGCGGGTTCGGATCACGAAAACGAGCGTTCGCGTATCCGTCAATGGAGGTTTGGTCTCGAATTATGACACATCGGAGGCCGGGATCGACGGAATCCCTCAGGTCTTGATACCCACGCCCCGGCGCAGCAGGCTCAAACTATAGGCCGTTAGCATCACGATGAACACCAGGATCATGCCGAACGCCAACCCGAGCGGGATATCGCTGACCCCAAGCAGGCCGTGGCGGAAGGCATTGACCATGTAGAGCACCGGATTGGCCAGAGAGACGCGTTGCCAGAACTCGGGCAACAGATCGATCGAATAAAACACCCCGCCTAGATAGGTCAGGGGCGTCAGCACAAAGGTCGGTACGATCGAGATGTCGTCGAAGCTATTGGCATAGATAGCGTTGATGAAGCCACCGAGCGAGAACAGCGTCGCGGTCAGGAGACAGATCAGAACGGTCAGGAGCGGATCATGAAGGTGGATCTCGGTGAAGAAGAGCGCCACCAGCATCACAGACGCGCCAACCGTTAGACCACGCGCCACACCCCCGGCGATATAACCGGCCAGGATCACCCAGTTGGGCGCGGGCGAGACCAGGAGCTCCTCGATGTAGCGCGAGAACTTGCTGCTATAAAACGACGACACCACGTTGGAATAGGAATTGGTGATCACGGCCATGAGCACCAGTCCGGGGACGATGAAGTCCAGATAGGCGAACCCGTCCACGGTGCCGATACGCTCGCCGATCAGACGCCCGAAGATGACGAAATAGAGCGTGGTGGTGATGACCGAGGGCAAGATCGTCTGCACCCAGATGCGCGAGAAGCGCAGTACCTCCTTGCCCAGGATCGTCTGAAAGGTCACCCGATAACGGCGCCAATCGTCCAACCGACTCCTCATCCCTCGACCTCCAAGCCGCGCCGGTCGACCAGCTCCAGGAATAGCCGTTCGAGCCGGTTTTGCTTGTTGCGCAGGCTGATGACCTCGATGCCGTTGCGTGACAGCGCCTCGAAGAGTCTGTTGATGGTATGCTCGCGACTCATCTCTACTTCCAGGGTACAGTCGTCCAACGCCTGGAGCACAAAGCCACCCAGCTCCGGCAACTCTGACACCCGCCCCTTGAGGTTGAGCACGAAGGTCTCGGTGTGGAGCCGGTTGAGCAGCACCGCCAGGCTGGTGCGTTCGGCGATCCGACCACCGTCGATGATGGCGATATTGCGACAGAGGCTCTCGGCCTCTTCCAGATAATGAGTGGTGAGGATGATGGTCGTCCCCTGGGCATTGAGGTCGCGCAGGAAGGACCACATCGAGCGACGGATCTCGAGGTCAACCCCGGCGGTCGGCTCGTCGAGGATCAGGAGACGGGGCTCATGGACCAGGGCACGTGCGATCATCAGCCGGCGCTTCAGTCCGCCTGAAAGCCGGCGCATCTCGGTATCGCGCCTGTCCCAGAGGTCGAGCTGGCGCAGATAACGCTCGGCCCGGGCCTTGGCCAGGGGGCGCGGGATCCCATAATAACCGGCCTGATTGAGCACGACCTCGATCACTGGCAGGAACAGATTGAAGTTGAACTCCTGTGGCACCAGGCCGATGCAGGCCTTGACACCCTCCGGATCGCGATCCAGATCGTGCCCGAACACCGAGACCCGGCCCGAAGTCTTATTCACGAGTGATGAGACGATGCCGATGAAGGTCGATTTTCCGGCCCCATTGGGTCCGAGCAGGGCGAAGAAATCCCCCTCCTCGACCTGGAGATCGACGCCCTTGAGTGCCTGGAAACCGCCGCGATAGACCTTGGTGAGTTGCTGAACGTCGAGTGCGAACATGGAGTGGTCAGTGGTCAGTGATTGGATCCACGGCCATCGAGCGCCTCAACCCGAGGCGAGCAGTCGAACCGAAAGACGCGCAAAGAACGCAATAGGGTTGCAATGGAATTCGTGGAGCCTGGGGTGCTGCTGTCGGCGGTCGCGCACGGCTCGGCTACAACCTCAGACGCGCCACCGCCCATAGCCAGGCGCCCAACTTTACCAGCAATCGCGCCGCCCTGCTGTGTTTCGTCCAGGGCGACCCGATCCTGGGGCCGATCGCACTGGCGATGGCGCTGGCGCAGATGCTCGGGTGATCCATGACAGATCCAATCCATTGGACCTGGATCTGTCATATTGGATTCCCATAATCGGCCATCCGCTCAAACCGAACCGACCAGGCGCCGCTTGGACCAATTATCCACCCAGTTAGATGATCCATCGCTTCAGGGGAAGGCCCATGTCTGTCATGATCGACGGTGGCAACACCATCCTGACCGCTCGTGCTCGATTGCTCGGTCGTCATCTCGACATCAAGCGTCTCGGGCATATGGAGGCCCTGGCGACCAATCCGCTGGTGACGGCGATCGGCGACACGGGCCACGCCGTGCTCTTTCGCTCAGGCGCCGTGGTGCTATTCGGGGTTGACGAGGCGCAAGAGGCCGCCTTCATCGAGGAGATCCGCCCCTTCGTGCGCGACCCGCTGATCCAGCCCGAGCGCGAAGACCTGCCGATCTTGATCGATCCCAATCGCGCCGAGTCACTCGAGCGCGATCGCCTGGTACTGGCCGATGGTGATTTGGCCCGACTCCAGGTCGTGGCTGACATCCTGGGCAAGAGCGTGCTGCTGGCTGATCAGGAGGCGCGTGTAGCACTGGCCTTCGACCGCATCGAGCCGCTGGCCGAGCGGCTCAGGCGTCAAGGGCGCGGCGTGAGCGATGCCGACACACTTCTCCGCCACATCGGCGAGGCATTGGCGATCCAGCAGGACATGGTCGGACGCGGCGAGATTGGGGACAAACCCGAGATCCTTTGGGAACACCCGGAGCTTGAACGGCTGTTTTTGAACCTAGAGGCCGAGTACGAGATCCGTGAGCGTCAGCTGGTGTTGGAGCGCAAGCTGACGCTGATCAACGACACCGCCGGCACCCTGCTGAATCTGTTGCAGAACAAGCGCAGTTTGCGGGTTGAGTGGTACATCGTCATCCTGATCGTGGTTGAGATCGTGCTGACGCTCTATGAGCTGTTCCTACGCGCTCCTGGACACGGATGATCATGGCGGCAAATCGTTCCAACGATTCCTCATGCGACAGGCCATACCGACCGCGTGTGCCACAGCTCCACGGTGATCGCATGTGGCTTCACCCGTCCGCGATCGCCGCCTGGGAGAGCCAGATCAACGCTGCATCAGCGTCATGAGTCAGCTCGCCATCCTGCATCAGGAGCAATCCATGAGCGACCGGACGCGCGATGACGCCCTCTTCCTGGGCGGGGACAGGTGTTGGGTTGACCTTGTGTGTCCCAACCCGCTGATCGACCCAGCGCCGAACCATCGCGTGATAAGGGGGCTGATAAACCACCTTGGCCGCACGTAGCTGATCATCTTGGAAGAAGAGCAAGACGGACCTGGCTGGAATCTGGTTAAAGGCACCGATCTCAGCACCACACAACCGATTGCCAAACGGATTGGTACCAACCGCACACTGGAATTCGAGCTTTGGGAAGGTCTCGCGCAGTTTCGCCTCGGTTAGCCGACTGTCGAAGGCCTCGAGCGCGGCATTGAAGTCGGGCTTGCCGAGAAACCCCATCAGGGCCAGATCGGTGCGCCGTTGGCCCTCTTCGGTGAAGCTGAGCCAGAAGAACGGCCCGATCACCAGGACCAGCATCAGAAACGTCTTGTAGGCCTTCGGCAGCTTCAGATCGGCGCTCATTCGTTTATCGTCTATTCGTGTCATGTCTTTTGCATTACCGCTCTGACCAGCCCAGTTCCCATGAGTGGAAAGGGGCTTACTGAGCCACGATCTCGACCCTGCGGTTGAGCGCGCGCCCCTCTTCGGTGGCATTGCTAGTCAGGGGCGCGAGGTTGGCCACGCCCATGGGTTTGAGGCGTTCGCCCAGAATGCCGTAATTTTGGATGAGCGTGCGCACCACTTCCTCGGCGCGGCGGCGCGAGAGATCCAGGTTGTATTCCAGCGTACCGCGATTGTCGGTGTGGCCAACAATATAGAGTTTAAGGTCGGGGTTCTCGACCAGCATCAGGGCGATCTGTTCGAGTTGAGGCTTGGATTCGTCCTTGATGGTGGCCTGGTCGAAGTCGAATTGGATACCGTGGACGGCGATGCGCCCGGCGTCTGAGAGTCCCTGGGCCAGTTCGCGGGCCTCGAGCGAGGCCGGGCGCTCGCGCATCGGCTGTGACAGCACCTCCTCGACAAAGATGGCCACGCGGTTACCGGCGGACGAGTCGGCAAAGTTGTCCTGGAAGGCGGCAAAGACAAAGACATAGGAATCACCGTCCGGGGTCCGGCGATGCCCAGTATAAAGCTGCGGTTCACGGACCGAGGTCTCCGAATAGACATGCTTGAGCAGATGACTGGTGGTGAGCTGCTTGCCGTTGGCGGCCTCACCGTAGAAGCGATCGACGCCCTCCCCACATTCCTTGAAGCCCGAACACTGATAGAGCGGCTCATAGCCGAGGTTCTCCAGTGCCTTTCGGTAGTGGCGGATGACCTCCGGCGCACCGGCATGACGCGGGGCCAGATAGAGGATCCGCGTGCGCCGACCGGATACCCTGATCGTCTTCTTCCAGTCGCCGGCCCCCGTGTCCCAAGGGCCGTTTGGGATCAGCGTCTCATCGAAAGGATTGACCTGATGACCGATGATGACCGAGCCCTCGAAGCGCGGAAGACCGGGGATGTCGGTTGCGCCTGGGAGATCAGACTCGAAGTCGGGCGCCGCGACCGCTTTGGCCATCCCCATGAATCCCATGAGCGCCAAGACCGTCATCAGTCGTCCGACTCGCCCGAGCAGCTGCCGTCCATGCATACCCGACATCCGACCAGACAGCCGTTTCCAAGGGTTTGAGGGCGCGATGGGGTCCATGGCTGGAAATGTCGAACAGAGCTGGGTTGCAATGGACAGGGCTAGCAACAGACCGAATCGGCAGGATTTTACCAGGATTGGCTGATCTTTCCGGATCTGTGGTAAAACGCAGTCCCTTTCAGCCGCGACATTCGGCTCAGTCCGGCCCGTTCAGTCCAGCCTGCTGTCCAAGCGACCTCTCGTGACTCAAGATAGCTCGACCCCCGATCTCTCCCGACACACGCCTATGATGCGACAGTACCTGCGCCTCAAGGCCGAGTATCCGCATCTGCTGCTGTTTTATCGCATGGGCGACTTCTATGAGCTGTTCTATGAGGATGCCGAGCGTGCCGCGCGTCTGCTCGACATCACCCTAACCCGGCGCGGTCAATCGGACGGACGTCCGATCCCGATGGCCGGCGTGCCCTATCATGCCGTCGAGAGCTATCTGGCCAAGCTGGTGCGTCAAGGTGTCTCTGTCGCCATCTGCGAGCAGCTCGGCGATCCGGCCCAGTCCAAAGGGCCGGTCGAGCGCCGGGTGACGCGCATCGTCACCCCCGGCACCCTGACCGACGAGGCCTTGCTGGAGGAGCGGCGCGAGAACCTGCTGGTCGCCATCGCCGAGGACGCCTCTGGATTGGGTCTGGCGGTACTGGAACTCTCGAGCGGACGCTTCTCGGTGCTCGAGGTCGGATCGCGCGAGGCGCTTATGAGCGAACTCGAGCGCCTCAAGCCCGCCGAGATCCTGATCGCCGAGGACAGTCGGCTCGACAACGAGCTGCGGCCTGAACGCAGTATCACCCGGCGCCCGGTCTGGCACTTTGACCCTGACAGCGGCAAGCGTGCACTGTGCGAGCAGTTTGGTACCCGCGACCTGAGCGGCTTCGGCTGTGCCGGGATGCGGTTGGCGATCGGGGCGGCGGGTTGTCTGCTCCAATACGTCCGCGACACCCAGTTCTCTGCCCTACCCCATATCCGCGGCCTGTCCACCGAGTCACGCGACGAGGCGCTGATCCTGGACGCCGCAACCCGGCGCAATCTCGAGATCACCGAGAGCCTCGGCGGGCGCCCGGAACACACCCTGGTCGGGGTGCTCGACCAGACCGTCACTGCGATGGGCAGCCGGCTGCTGCGCCGCTGGCTGAACCGTCCACTGCGCGACCGCAAGGCCATCTGTGCCCGGCAGGGCGCCATCCGCGCCTTGATCGACCAGGGTCAGGTCGTCGCCATCCAGTCGCTCCTGGCCGGGATCGGCGACCTGGAACGCATCCTGGCGCGCGTGGCGCTCGGCACCGCCCGACCACGTGATCTCGCCGCGTTGCGCGACTCGCTCGCCGTCTTGCCCGAGCTGCGCGCCGGGCTAGCCGATTTCAACGATCCTTTGCTTGTCGAGCTGCGCGACGAGCTCGGCGAGCATCCCAAGGTGTTGGAGCTGCTCCGGCGCGCCATCCTCGAACAGCCGCCGCTGCTCATCCGCGACGGCGGCGTGATCGCGCGCGGCTATGACGCCGAACTCGATGCGCTGCGCGACCTCTCCGAACATGCCGATCAGTTCCTGCTCGACCTGGAGGCGCGCGAGCGGGCGCGCACCGGCATTGCCAACCTCAGGGTCGGTTACAACCGGGTGCATGGCTATTACCTCGAGCTGAGCCGCACCCAGGCCGATCGGGTCCCGGCCGATTTCGTGCGCCGCCAGACGCTCAAGGGCGTCGAGCGCTATATCACGCCCGAACTCAAGCGCTTCGAGGATCAGGTCTTGAGCAGCCGCGAGCGTGCGCTCGCCCGCGAGAAATGGCTCTACGAGGAACTCTTGGGTCAGTTGGGCCTGTCGCTCGGACCGCTCCAGCTGACCGCCGCTGCCGTCGCCACGCTCGATGTGCTGACCAATCTGGCCGAGCGCGCCCAAACCCTAAACTGGAGCTGTCCAGAGCTCACGGACCGCCCCCAGATCGAGATCCAGGAGGGGCGCCATCCGGTGGTCGAGCGGGTGCTCGATCGCCCCTTCGTCGCCAATGACCTACGCCTGGACGGCAAGCGACGGATGCTGATCATCACCGGCCCCAACATGGGCGGCAAATCGACTTACATGCGCCAGAATGCGCTGATCGTGCTCCTGGCCCATATCGGGAGCTTCGTGCCGGCGCGCCGTGCCGTCATCGGTCCCATCGATCGCATCTTCTCGCGCATCGGGGCCGCGGACGATCTGGCTGGCGGTCGCTCGACCTTTATGGTCGAGATGGAGGAGACAGCGAATATTCTGAACAACGCAACGGCCCAGAGCCTGATCCTGATGGACGAGATCGGGCGCGGGACCAGCACCTTCGACGGGCTGTCGCTGGCCTGGTCGTGCGCGGTCGAGCTGGCCACGCGCATCGGCGCCTATAGCCTGTTTGCGACCCATTATTTCGAGCTGACTACCTTGCCTGAGGAGTATCCGGGCATCGTCAACGTCCATCTCGACGCCGTCGAACATGGCCAGTCGATCGTCTTCATGCACGCCCTGCGCGAGGGCCCGGCCAATCAGAGCTATGGTCTGGCGGTGGCGGCGCTCGCCGGGGTGCCGCCGGCGGTCATCGCCCGGGCGCGCGAGCGATTGCGCGAACTGGAAGATGGCGCGCATCGTCACGCCAACCGCGAGACCCGGCAACTGTCGCTGTTTCCAACGGAGCCGACGTCGCACACCAGGTCAAGCCCTGTCCCTGTTGTCGAGCCGCTGATCTGCGCGGCCTTGCGCGACATCGATCCGGATAGACTCACACCGCGCGAGGCGCTGGAGGCGCTCTATCGCCTGCGCGGAATGATCGAGCCCCAGGGCGTCCTTGCCGGGAAGCGCACACGGGCACACAAGCGTCGATAGCACTCGTGCCCCTGTTGTGGTCCTTTGAGACCTGTTGGCCCTCACCAAGCGTTGAGCGGCACCACACTCTTTGAGTCCCAGGACTTGCCCCCGTCATGGCGTCGCCCGGTGATGGCGGGACCCACCCACTCAGGTGGATCTAAAAACTGGTGTCTATACAGCAGTTTCCCCACACCCTGGCCAATCGCCGGCCTTGTCAACCCAATTTGGGTCTAGCCACACTATCTGGTTAGAGCTATACTCGCTAACTACTACATATTGTGCCCAAGCCGGCGGGTGCTTTCAGTTCCAACCAGCGCCAAGGGTACTGATTTGGAACGAAAAGCGCGATTTCACCCAAGGCAGGGCAGCGACATCTCCGCCTCAAAACCGCACCAGAAACCGAGGATCAAGATGGCCAACCAGACGCACTCTCCCAGTCCCCCAACCCGCGTGATCAAGCGCGATGGGCAGGAGGTACGTTTCGATGCCAGCAAGATCGAATCGGCGATCTATCGTGCTGGGCAGGCCAGCGGCGAGTTTGGTGCCGCCGAAGCCAGTCTGCTGACCGCCCAGGTGGTCAAGGTGCTCGCGCACCGTTTCAGCGATGGCCGTCTGCCCGACATCGAGGCCATCCAAGACGTCGTCGAACAGACGCTGATCGCCGCCAACCACTTCGGGACTGCGCGCGCCTATATCGTCTATCGCGAGCAGCACAAGAAACTGCGCACCGACCGCCGAACCCTGGTCGATGTCAGCGCCTCGATCAACGAATATCTGGACCGCTCCGATTGGCGCGTGGCGGCCAATGCCAATCAGGGCTACTCACTCGGTGGGCTGATCCTCAATACCGCGGGCAAGATGATCGCCAACTACTGGCTCAATCATGTCTATCCGCCCGAGATCGGCGCCGCGCATCGCGAGGGCGATCTGCACATCCACGACCTGGACATGCTCTCGGGCTATTGTGCCGGCTGGTCGCTGCGCACCCTGCTCAACGAAGGGCTCAATGGCGTGCCCGGCAAGGTTGAGGCGGCGCCACCCAAGCACATGTCGAGTGCCATCGGGCAGATCGTCAACTTTCTCGGCACGCTTCAGAACGAGTGGGCTGGCGCCCAGGCGTTCTCCAGTTTCGATACCTATATGGCGCCCTTCGTGCGCGTCGATCGCTTGTCCTACACCCAGGTCAAGCAATACATCCAGGAGCTGATCTATAACCTCAACGTGCCATCCAGATGGGGGACACAGACACCCTTTACCAATCTCACCTTCGATTGGGTGTGTCCCGAAGATCTACGCGAGCAGGTGCCGGTGATCAGCGGTAAGGAGCAACCCTTCACCTATGGCGAGCTCCAGACCGAGATGGACATGATCAATCGCGCCTATATCGAGGTCATGACCGAGGGCGATGCCAAGGGGCGGATCTTCACCTTTCCGATCCCGACCTACAACATCACACCGGATTTCCCCTGGGAGAGCGAGAACGCCCAGCGATTGTTCGAGATGACCGCCAAATATGGTCTGCCCTACTTCCAGAACTTCATCAACTCGGAACTCTCGCCCAACATGGTGCGCTCCATGTGCTGCCGGCTCCAGCTCGATCTGCGCGAGCTGCTCAAGCGCGGCAACGGGCTCTTTGGTTCCGCCGAGCAGACCGGATCGCTCGGTGTCGTCACGATCAACTGTGCACGGCTTGGTTACCTGTACCGGGGTGATGAGGCCGGTCTGATGGTGCGGCTCGACGCGCTGCTCGACCTGGCGCGCAACAGCCTAGAGATCAAGCGCAAGGTCATCCAACGCCACCTGGATGCTGGGCTCTTCCCCTATACCAAGCGCTATCTCGGCACCTTGCGTAACCACTTCTCGACCATCGGCGTCAACGGCATCAACGAGATGATCCGCAACTTTACCCAGGATGCCGAGGACATCACCACCGCTTGGGGACATGATCTCGCCTGCCGGCTGCTCGATCGGATCCGGGCGCGCCTGGTCGAGTTTCAGGAGCAGACCGGCAATCTGTACAACCTGGAGGCGACCCCTGCCGAGGGCACGACCTATCGTTTTGCGCGTGAGGACCAGAAGCGCTTTCCGGACATCATCCAGGCCGGCACCAAGGAGGCCCCCTATTACACCAATAGCTCACAGTTGCCGGTCGGCTATACCGACGACCCCTTTGAGGCCCTGGCGATGCAGGAGACGCTCCAGAGCAAATACACAGGTGGCACCGTGCTGCATCTGTATATGAGCGAGCGGATCTCTTCAGCCGAAGCCTGCAAACGTCTGGTGCGCCGCGCCCTGGAGAACTTCCGTCTGCCCTATATCACGGTCACACCGGTGTTCTCTATCTGCCCCAAGCACGGCTATATCGCGGGCGAGCATCAGTTCTGCCCGATCTGCGACGAGGAGCTGATCGCACGCAAGCGCAAGGCCCAGTGCGCGAGCATGGACTGCCAGTCGATCCACTAAAACCAACCCGAACGGCCCGGTGCTGACCGCCCAAGGGCTGGTGCCGGTTAAGACCCGGACCCGTCGCACCAGCGACGAGTAGCAATCACGACGCATCGAAGTCAAGGAGAATGTGCCAATGCAAGACACTATCGAACTCAAGACCGAAGAACGGACCCCCTGCGAAGTCTGGACCCGTGTCATGGGCTATCATCGCCCAGTCTCAGCCTTCAATGCCGGCAAGCAGTCCGAGCACGCCGAGCGTTGTTACTTCAACGAGCAGCCGCGCGGTTCTCTGAAGCGGCAAGAACAGCGGGTTGCGGCTTAAAGAAAGGCCCTGACTGCCCACACGGCGGCTGAATACCTGTCCATGCCCGACGGCGCACCCTGTGTCACGTCCGACCAGCCTCAGACCGCTGAGCGGCTGAGGGTCGGCGGCTTTACGCGCCTGACGACCATCGACTATCCCGGCGAGCTGTCGGCGGTGGTCTTCTGTCAAGGCTGTCCCTGGCGCTGTCGCTATTGTCAAAACGGCGATCTACTGGACTCGACCGCCGTTGAATCGCTGATCGATTGGGCGGACATCCGTGCCTTTCTGCGCGGGCGGGTCGGACTGCTCGATGCCGTGGTTTTCAGTGGTGGTGAGCCGACCGTACAGACGGCGCTCGGTGCAGCCATGCGCGAAACCCGCGCGCTCGGTTACAAGATCGGCCTGCACACCAGCGGCGCCTATCCCGAACGCTTGCGCACACTTCTGCCGCTGATCGATTGGGTCGGACTCGATATCAAGACGCTGCCCGAGGACTATGCGGCCCTCACTGGCCTGCCCGATTCGGGTGAGCGTGCCTGGGCGAGTTTGGCCTTGCTGCTGGAAGCGGGAGTGAACCTGGAAGTCCGCACCACCCTAATGCCCGGCTGGACATCTGACTATCTGCACGTCCTGAGCTGCACGCTGGCCGCGACCGGCGTTCGGCGCTATGTGCTGCAAATCTGTGCGACCCAGCGGGCGCTCGATCCCAACCTGCCCGGCTACTCGATCATGCCGCGCGAACTCGTCGAAGCGGTCGACCCACTACTTTTCGAGCACCTCGACATTCGCGGGATGTGAAGGGAACGCGCTACCCCATTTCGATGCACGGACGCCCGGATTCGTAGACCTCCAGCCCCAGGGACGGATGCGGCAGATCGCGATAGTCCGTCGTTTCAGACGCCTCACAGTCCTCCCACTCAACGCCGAATGCCTCCAGATACTCGCGTGCCAGATGGATCGCCGGTTCGATCTGCGCCTTGACCTCGGAGCGCAGACTACCGCCGAAGTCGTCCAGCTCGACCGGCTGCACCCCGATCAACAGCAAATGGCGCGGATAGTCGCCGAGCAGATCGGCCAGCGCCAGCACCTCCTGAAAGCCGGTCTGATGCAGGCTCATCTTCTTGGCGCCCATGAACTTGGGCACCTCGTCGCCCTCGACCCGTTTGAGCGTGCCGGGCGGCAGGCCATAGTCGATGGCGTCGAACACCACCAGCACCTCGGCCCAGCGAATGTCGTCGACCAGATAGATGCCCTGGGTGCCGCCGTCGAGCAGACGCACACTGGGACCGAAGCGATAGCGGCGGGCGATCTCCTCGATCACCCGCACGCCAAAGCCCTCGTCGGCCCAGAGCACGTTGCCGATGCCGAGCAGCAGGACATTGGGGGCGTTGGCCTGCCGCGTTTCCCCCGCTCCCCGGCCCTCTCCCCCAGCAGGAGAGGGAGAAACGGAGTGCGACAAACCTAGTTGCGAAGCCCGGCTCATGGCCGGTCGTCCTTGAACATGCGCCACCCGCTGATCATCGTACTGATGAGACTCTGACGCGACATGATGTCCTCGCGGATGGCGGTATAGACGTGCAGCATCACGAACACGACGATGACCCACATCCCCCAGTGGTGCCACATGCGCACGTCCTGGCTCTGGCCGACGGCCGGGATGACCCAGCCGAAGAGTTCGTCCTGCCAGCTCCCCAGCCCGGTCTGCTCGGAATAGAGCGCAAACCCCGTGCCCATCATCACCAGACCGCCGACCGTGATGATCGCGACCATGAACAGATGCGCGAGCGGATTGTGCCCAACGTATTTGCGCGGCTCCGGTTCCTGGAAGGCATACCAGAGCAGCTCGTGTAACAGCTCACTCCAGAACGCACGCCGCCAGAAGGGCAAGGTGAACAACTGACGCGAATAGCGGTTGCCCACGACCGCCCAATAGAGCCGGAATAGGAAGCCAACCAGAAACACATAGCCCGCCGCGAAATGCAGGAAGCGAATGTTGCCCATCAAATAGTAATCGCCAGCCTCGCCCGGCAGACTCGGCAGCGGGTTAGCGATCAGATAGCCGGTGATAGCCAGGACCGTGATCGCGAGCGCATTGACCCAGTGCCAGATCCGCACCGGGGTCTGGTAGACATAGACGGCGGTCTGCTTGACCGTTGGGACGCCGGTGTACATACGCATAGCCTCCAAATCAGCGGACCTTGACCCGTGTCAGCTCCTCGCCGTCCGGGCTCATGATGTGCGTCGAGCAGGCCAGACAGGGATCGAAGCTGTGCAGAGTGCGCAGGACCTCCAGCGGCTGATCGGGCACCGCCACCGGCGTGTTCAGGAGCGCGGCCTCGAAGGCGCCGATATTGCCCGCTGGATCGCGCGGTGAGCCGTTCCAGGTGGTTGGCACCACGGCCTGATAGTTGGCGATCTTACCCTCCTCGATGACCACCCAGTGACCGAGCGCACCGCGTGGGGCCTCGGTGGTGCCGACACCCTTGGTCAGTTTCGGCCAAGTCTTGGGTTCCCATTTCTCGGGATTGGCGGTTGCGCTGTCGCCGGCCTTGAGATTGGCCACCAGCTTGTTCTGGAAGTGGCGCAGCTTGTGCGCCGCCCAGGACGCCTCCAGCCCGCGCGCCGCCGTGCGTCCGAGTGTCGAGAACAGCGCCGAGACCGGAAGCTGCAAGTCGGTCAGCACCTTCTCGACCGGCTCCTTGAACTCCGGGATGCCCTTGGCATAGCCGATGATGTAGCGCGCCAGCGGCCCGACCTCCATCGCATGCCCACGCCAGCGCGGAGCCTTGATCCAACTGTATTTGGCGTTCTCGTCGATGGCCTCGATCCGGGTCTGGCTGCCCTTGGTGTTCGGACCCAGGACGAAGTTCGGCTCGGTCACGCCGTCCCAGGGGTGCAGTCCCTTGGACTCGTCTTTGTACTTGAACCAGGAATGGGCGACGAACTCCTGGATCTGCTCGGGATCGCGCAGATCGACCTCGTGGACCTCGTCGAGCTTGCCGTTGATGATGGCGCCGCGCGGCAGGCACTGGTTGTCGGACGAATCGTCGTTGGCGCGCTCCGGGATGTCGCCATAGGAGAGCACGGCCTGACAGCTCAAGCCCCCGCCATAGGTCCAGTCTTTGTAGTAAGAAGCGATGGCCATGAGGTCGGGCAGATAGACCTTGTCGATGAACTCAATGGTGCGGTCGATGATCGAGGAGACCAGATTCAGCCGCTCCATATTGACCGCGCCCACAGCGCCGGTGTCATGGATGTTGATGGCGCAGGGCACGCCGCCGACCAGCCAGTTCGGATGCGGGTTCTTACCGCCGTAGATGGTGTGGATCTTGACGATCTCTTTCTGGAAATCGAGCGCCTCCAGATAGTGGGTGACGGCCAGCAGATTGGCCTCGGGCGGCAGCCGGTAGGCCGGATTGCCCCAGTAGCCGTTGGTGAAGGGACCGAGCTGACCGGACTCGACGAAGCGCTTGATCCGGGTCTGCACGTCGCGGAAATAGCCGGGCGAGGACAGCGGCCAGTCCGAGATCGACTGCGCCAGCGCCGAGGTCGCCTTGGGATCGGCCTTGAGCGCCGCGACCACGTCTACCCAATCGAGCGCATGCAGATGGTAGAAATGCACCAGATGATCGTGCGCGTAGAGTGTCAACTGCATGATGTTGCGGATGGAGTTGGCGTTCTCCGGGATCTGGATGTCGAGCGCATCCTCGATGGCGCGCACCGAGGTCAGGGCATGGGTTCCTGTGCAGACACCGCAGATGCGCTGGGTGAAGGCCCAGGCATCGCGCGGATCGCGACCGCGCAGGATCACCTCCAGACCGCGCCACATGGTGCCGGTCGAGACGGCGTTGCGGATGACGTTGTCCGCGTCGAGATTGACCTCGCACCGCATGTGACCCTCGATGCGGGTCACGGGATCGACGACGACGCGCCGCCCGGCGGTGTCGAGTTGGAAGCCGTTGGGGGTCTGAACGCTCATGCCTGTTCATCCTCGGTGCGCTGGGCACCCGCGCGCTGTTTGATCCGATGGACGGCGCTCGCCGCCGCATGCGCGGTGATGGCCGCGCCGACCGCGCCGGCGGCCGCGATCCCGACGGCGTCGGCGTTGGCCTCAATGCCGAAAACGCGGGTGTCGGTGACATGGTCGTAGAAGCTGCCCTTGTCCCAGAAATCCTTCTCCGAGCAGCCGATGCAGCCATGCCCCGACTGGATCGGGAACGAAACTCCATCGTTCCAGCGCGTGGTCGAGCAGGCGTTGTAGGTGGTCGGCCCCTTGCAGCCCATTTTGTAGAGACAGTAGCCCTTGCGCGCACCCTCGTCGTCCCAGGACTCGACGAACTGACCGGCGTCGAAGTGTGGGCGGCGATAGCATTTGTCGTGGATGCGCTGACCGTAGAACATCTTCGGCCGCCCCTGGCGATCGAGCTCCGGCAGACGCTCGAAGGTCAGCATGTAGGCGATGACGCCGGTCATGACCTCGGCGATCGGCGGACAGCCGGGCACCTTGATGATCGGCTTGTCGTGAATGACCTTGTCGATCGAGACGGCCTGGGTCGGATTCGGATGGGCCGCTTGTACGCAGCCCCAGGAGGCGCAGGTGCCCCAGGCGATGACGGCCTGACAGTCGGCGGCGACCTCGCGCAACTGATCCAGGAAGGGACGCCCGCCGATGATGCAGCTCATGCCGTCCTGACCCAGCGGCGGATTGCCCTCGACGGCCAGGATGTAGCGGCCTTTGTACTGATGGCGGATCTAATCGAGGATCGCCTCGGCCTGATGACCGGCGGCGGCCATGAGCGTGTCGTTGTAGTCGAGCGAGATCATCGACAGCACGACATCCGAGGCTAGCGGATGGGCCGAGCGGATGAAGGACTCCGAGCAGCAGGTGCACTCCAGACCGTGCAGCCAGAGCACCGGGATGCGCGGTTTGGTCTCCATGGCCTCGGCGATGCGACCCGCGAAGCCGGGCGCCAGACCCAGGGTCGCGGCCGTGATGGTGCAGAACTGGAGGAACCCGCGCCGGCTGATCCCCTGCCGGCGCATCGCCTCGTAGAAGGTATCGGTGGTTGCCATCTCGTTGTATCTCTTTTCGTTATTGCGAGGCGCCACGGACGTGACGGCCTTTATCCTCCAAAGGGTGTGGAAATTAGAGCACCCCTTCCGCGACCTCATCAAGATGGCTGACAAAATAAAATTTGCGTTATCAATGACAATTATCAGTCGATACGATCCAATGACGGTGGTCGCTGTTCGTGCAACCTGTCCACACCAAACGACGGTTTCCGAACTCGCCCGAACCCATTAGTCTTGTCGCAACGCGGCGGCCAAGAGACAGGCAACGCCCGCCTTCGATCACCCCGACTCAGGAAGTCCCCCTTGCTCGCTATCCTTGCCGTCACCGCTCCCATCTTCCTTCTGATCGCGCTCGGCTTCGTTGCCGTGCGTCGGGCCTGGATGCCGCGCGAGGGGGCGGTGGCCATGAGCCGCTATGCCCTGCTGTTCGCCCTGCCCGCGCTGCTGTTCGACACCCTCTCCAAGCGCTCGCTCGACAGCATCCTGGTGCCCGACTTCCTGCTGGTCTATGTCAGCGCCTCGCTGATCACCTACGGCATCGGCGTGCTGGTCGCCTCCATCGCGCGTCGCACCTCACCGCTCGACAATGCCTTTTTCGGCATGGGGCTGTCGATGTCTAACAGCAGCTATATCGGCTATCCATTGGTGGTGCAATTGCTTGGCGACCCGGCCCTGATCGCGGTGGTCATGGCCATTCTGACCGAGGTGCTGATCATCCTGCCGCTGACCCTGATCCTGACCGAGCTCCATCGCGAGCGCGGACGCGGTAAGGTGCTGTGGATGCTGGGACGCGTGCTGCGCACGGTCGGTACCAATCCGATCCTGTTGGCGATCGGTGCCGGACTGGTATTCGCCGCGCTCGGCTGGCACCTGCCGGTGCCGATCGGACGCACCCTCGAACTGCTGGCCGGCTCGGCGGCGGTGGTCGCGTTGTTCGCCATCGGTGGCAGTCTGGCTGGGCAGCGGGTGCGGGGTGCGCTCGGTCCAGCGACGGCGATCGCCGCGGGCAAGCTGGCGCTCCATCCGCTTGTGGCCATGGGGATGCTGAGGCTGGTGCCGACCCTGGACCCGACGCTCGGTCAGGCGGCACTGATCCTGGCCGGACTGCCGATGGTGACCATCTTCCCGCTGATCGCAGAGCGCTATGACCAGGGCGAGATCCCGGCCAAGGCGCTGGTGATCACGACGCTCCTGGCCTTCGTAAGTCTCAATCTGTGGCTCTGGGTGTGGGAGATCGGGTAACCGGGTTAACCCAGCGATACTCTAAGCGTCTGGACTGGAGTAGACCTCGAATCTGGCCTATGCTCGCGGCCTTCATCAACGGATCCGGCGGTCCGACTAGGCTGCCGCTGTCTCAAACCACCCATCCACATCAACCCCGGAGTCTATACCCATGCAGCATTTCGGCTTTCCGATGGAGGCCATCCTCATCTTCATCACTGTGGTCGCCGTATCCATCTATCTGGACCTGTTCGCGCACCGCAAGGTCGATGAGATCAGCGTCGCCGATGCGGCCAAGTGGTCGGTGTTTTGGATCGTGCTGGCGCTTGGCTTCTACGGCTATCTGTGGGGGCGTTTCGGCAAGGAGTGGGCCGACCTCTATCTGGCCGGCTATGTACTCGAAAAGAGCCTCTCGGTCGATAACCTGATGGTCTTTATGGCCATCTTTGCCTCCTTTGGTATCCGCTCGGGCTTACAACACCGCATCCTTTACTGGGGCATCATCGGGGCGCTGGTGTTTCGTGCCATCTTCGTCCTGATCGGCACCAGTCTGTTTATGGCCAGCCCCTGGGTCGGGTTCGTCTTTGCCGCCCTGGTCGGCTGGAGCGGGGTGCAGATGCTCAAGAGCCGCGGTGAGGACGAAGAGATCGAGGACTATTCCGACCACTGGAGCGTGCGCCTGACCGGCAAGATGATGCCGATCTATACCCGATTGCATCTCGACCGCTTCTTCGTCAGACACGAGGAGCTGTTCGTCGGGCGCGAGGAGACCGAGCGCCAGAAGTCGGTCACGCGCCTGGGGACGCTCTATGCCACCCCGGCCTTCCTGTGCCTGGCGACCATCGAGACCTCGGACCTGGCGTTCTCGTTCGATTCGGTGCCGGCGGTGATCGCCGTGACCCAGGAGCCGCTCCTGGTCTATGCCGCCATGATCTTCGCCATCCTGGGTCTGCGCAGCCTGTATTTCGTGCTCGCGGCCCTGACGCGCTATCTGGTGCATCTGGAGAAGGCGGTCATCGTGCTGTTGTTCTATATCGCCGGCAAGATGGCATTGCAGTCCTGGAACCATGCCATCGGCGATACGGGCCTGCACATCTCGCCCGGGACCAGCCTGATGGTGGTGCTCGGCGTGCTGGCGCTGGGGGTCCTGGCCTCCTTCCTCTTCCCGGAGAAGAAGGATGAGGGCACAATAGGGGCGGCCAAGGACTGAGAGTGCTCTTTACAAGTGATGGGCCGGTCCGCAAGACCGGCCCAGGTTTCAGCCGTGTCCTCTGGATCCGGGTTCGGTATGATAGTGTCCCTTTCGCGGATTCTGGAGCCAAAACCATGACCGACATCGACAAAGCCCAGGCCCTCGCCGGCTCATCGCTGGGGGGGGAATTGGACGCCGACGAATGCCGGGTGCTCGCCGAGCGCATGGGCGTGATCTCACTTCAGGCCGGCGAGACCCTGGTCGACGAGGATGAGGACCGCCGCACGCTGTTTGTGCTGACGCGCGGACGACTCTGCGTCTGCAAAAGGGTCGGCGAGATCGAGGAGACCGTCTATCAGATGCGACCCGGCGAATGCGCCGGCACCCGGGCCTTCATCGATGGCACCCGCCGCCGCGCCGCGCTGCGCGCCGAGGAACCAGTCACCGTCCTGACCCTAGAGCCAGAGGATTTCGACACCCTGGTCGAGACCCATCCGCGCCTGGTGTTCAAGGTCATGCGCGCCATCTTCCGCATCACCCACAGCAACCTGATGCGCATGAACCTCGAGAGCGCCGAGATGCGCAACTATCTGCTCAAGACCGGTGGGCGTTACTGAGTCGGTGAGCCCGATCGGGTCTGCGGTCGTAAGACCGAGGCGGCGCCTGTACGTCGGCGCGTCGCACCCGAGGCCCGATCCCTGACGAACCTATTAATTCGGCCCCCAAAGACCTTCCTTGGTCTTTTGGGGCAACGCCAAGGCCGGTCGAGGCCCGGCCTCAGCTTAAGGAAACGCTGATTTATTCCATTCGTGGCAAAACCTTATCGCGTAACCAATTGATTTGGTAGGAGCGGCTTCAGCCGCGATTGAGAGACACGCGATTTATTCAGCGTTTCCTTAAGCGGCTGATGACCGCGCCTGGGCATCCAGGCCCTGGATTGATCTGGCCTGTTTAAGGGCCGGGTCAATAACCAATGACCACGACCGCGTGAGGATCCTACCATGCAACGACGTGATTTCCTGAAGACCACAGGGATTGGCGCGCTCGCGGCCGGGGCCAGTGTCGCACTCCCGGTCCGCGCCGAGGGGCGGACCATCAAATGGCGCCTGGCCTCGAGCTTTCCAAAGAGTCTGGACACCATCTACGGCGGCGCCGAGACCCTGTCGAGGCGGGTCGCTGAGCTGACCGAAGGGCGCTTCGAGATCCGCGTCTTTGCCGGCGGCGAGCTGGTGCCCGCGTTCGGCGTGCTCGATGCCGTGCAACAGAACACGGTCGAGTGCGGACACACCGCATCCTATTACTATTATGGCAAGAACAAGGCGCTGGCTATCGATACCACCCTGCCCTTCGGGCTCAATACCCGCCAACTCACCGCCTGGGTGATGGCCGATGAGGGCATGGGGCTGCTGCGTGAGATGTTCGCCGAGTACAACATCCTCAACTTCCCCGGCGGCAGCACGGGCGCCCAGATGGGCGGCTGGTATCGTAAGGAGATCAAGTCGTTGGAGGATCTCCAAGGACTCAAGATCCGCATCCCCGGCTTCGGCGCCGAGATCTTCTCGCGTCTGGGTGCCGTGCCCCAGTCGCTGCCCGGCGGGGAGATCTATCCCTCGCTGGAGCGTGGCGCCATCGACGCGGCCGAATGGACCGTGCCCTATGACGACGAGAAGCTCGGCTTCCACAAGGTCGCCAAGTATTACTACTACCCCGGCTGGTGGGAGACCGGCACCCATCTGGTGTTCTATGTGAACAAGGATCAGTGGGCTGCCTTGCCGCCGAGCTATCAGGCCGCCTTCGAGGTCGCCGCCAATGAGGCGCACCTGGAGATGCTCGCCCGCTATGACGCCAAGAATCCACCCGCGCTGCAACGCCTGATCGCCGCGGGGGCCGAACTGCGCCGTTTCCCCGACGACGTGTTGCTCAAGGCCTATGAGACCGCCCATCAGGTCTATGCCGAGGAATCGACCAGGAACCCAACCTTCAAGCGGCTCTATGACTCCATGATGGCCTTCCAGAAGCGCGCAGATGCCTGGTGGGGCGTGGGCGAGTCGCCGATGTCCAACTTCCAGCAGGCGGTGCGGCGGATGAAGTAGCGCCCGGGTCAACGCCCACCGCCGGGGATGGGCCGCACGGTGCGCGGCCCGTCCCCGCCCACCTCAGCCCTCAGGGCGCGCCCCCCGCAACACCGCCAACGCCGCCTCGAAGTCATAGCCGGCCAGCGCCTTGCAAAAGGCCTCCTCGCGCCCCTTCAGTGCGGGTTCATAGAGACTCGGGGCGTCGAAATAGACCCTATGCGCGGTCACATCGTACTGCTCCAGCCGCCTCGCCAGATCCTCGACGGCCTGGTTCAGCCTCTCCTCGTCAACGGTGGTTGGATGCTGATCTGGCGCGACCGCTGCCGTTTCGGCGATGGGCAGACGCACACTGAACCAGAACACACTCCCCTCACCGAGGGTACTCTCGACCCCAAGCTCGCCGCCCATGAGCGCGACCAGACGCTTGACCAGGGCCAGCCCCAGACCCATGCCCCCATGGCGACGGGTCGTGGAGCCATCGCCCTGGCGGAACGGCTCAAACAGGGTGGCGCGTGCCTCAGGCGACAGACCGATCCCCTGATCCTCGACGGCGAAACGCAGGGTCACGGCCTTTTCGCGCAACTCGATCGGCGCGACCATGAGCCGAATCCGCCCCTGTTCGGAGAACTTGACGGCATTGCTGAGCAGGGCGCCAAGCATCTGTTCCAGGTGGAGTGCGTCACCGCGCAGATAACGCGGCACATCCGACTCGATGTGCCGAACCAGCTCAAGCCCCTTGGTGCGGGCCTCCGACTCGAAGCGTCTGATGGCGCGCGCGCACAATGCCTCCAGGTCGAAATCAGCGACCTCCAGCACCAACCGCTCGGATTCGGCCCGGCTGAGCGTCAGCAGATCATGGATGATGTGGTGCAGTCGCTGTGCAGCGTGTTCGAGCTGCTCCATCCGTATCCGTGTATGCTCGTCCTGATTGTCGTGCTTAACCAGATAAGCCAGACCCAGGATCTGATGCAGGGGCGTGAGGAGCTCATGCCCAATATTGGTCAGAAAGACACTCTTGGCACGGTTGGCGCTCTCGGCCTCGTCGCGCGCCTGCGCCAGTTCGCATACCCGCTCATGCACCAGGTCTTCCAGATGATCGCGATGGCGCGTCAGCTCGGCATTGGCCGCCTGGAGGGCGCGGGCGCGTCGTTCCAGCTCCAGATGCAGCGCCACCCGGGCGCGCAGCACGGGTTTGTTGACGGGTTTATGCACAAAGTCGACGCCCCCGGCCGCCAGGGCGCGGGCCTCGCTCTCGGTATCGGTACGCGCGGTGACAAAGATCACCGGGATCTCGCGGGTGCTCGGATCGGACTTGAGCGCGGCGCAGACCTCATAGCCGTCCATCTCGGGCATCATGACATCGAGCAGGATCAGGTCCGGCTTGGCGGTCTTAGAGATCAAATCCAGTGCCTGACGCCCGGAGGTGGCGAAGCGGGTGTCATAGCTGTCTTCCAGCATCCCGAGCAGGATCTCGATGTTGGTCGGGGTATCATCGACGATGAGGATGCGCGGAAGCTCGGATTCTTTCATGCCAGGTCCCAATTATGTGTTCGCAGCAGACCCCGTACCCCGATGAGTGCCTCCTCGAAGTCGAGTCGGGCGATCGCCGCGGCGATCGGGGCATAGTCCGCCTCTAAGTCAGACCCCTGCACTAGGAACTCGATCTCATGGCTGAGCCGGCGTGCCCGACCCTGGCGGTTGTCGAGCATCCAGACCAGGGTCTGGAGCTTCAGGTGCAGGGTATCCAAATCCAGTGGCTGGGTCGCCGTGACTGGAGGCGCACTGGGTGCGGGCGTGTCGGTGGGGACGGGTTCCAAAGCGTCCTGCTCGGTCCCCTCGACCAGACGCAAGGGGACCGTAAACCAAAAACGGCTGCCGGCGCCCAACTGGCTCTCGACCCCGATCTCTCCACCCATCCGCTCGACCAGCCCGCGGCTCAGGCTCAGACCCAGACCGGCGCCGCCGTGGCCGCGACTGGCCGACATATTGCCCTGCTGAAAGGGGACAAAGAGCCCCTGGCACTGTTCGGGCGTCAGACCGCAGCCGGTGTCTTCGATCGCAAAGCGCACTCGGATGCACCCTGGGTCTGTCGTCGGCGCGCCGGACGACTCGGGGGGGGTGGCCCGCTCGACCCGAATCTGGACGCTGCCGCGCTCGGTGAATGCGATGGCATTGTCAACCAGGTGATCGAGCACCTGCTGGAGACGCAGCGGATCGCCCGCGAGCACCTGGGGTACGTCTAAGTCCCTGAGAGAGGAAAAGGCAAGCCCCTTTTTCTCGGCGCTGGGTCCATAGAGCTGGCACGTGCGCTCCAGGAGGGCATCGAGATCCAGCGGCCTGGGCGTCAGGTGCAGATCGCCGGAGGCGACCTGGGAATAGTCCAGGATGTCGTTGATCAAGCTGGAGAGGGCCGATGCCGCGTCATGGATCTTTTGCAGATAGTCGCGCTGGTGCGGGGTCATGGCCTCGCGCCCCTCGAGCAGCAGGGTCGAGAACCCGATCAGGGCGTTCATGGGTGTGCGCAGCTCGTGCCCCATGTTGGCCAGAAAGGCGCCCTTGGCGGCATTGGCCTGTTCGGCCGCCTGCTTGGCCTGCATGAGCTCCTGCGAGAGTAGATGCAGCGCCTGCTCGGCACTCCGATCGACCAAGACCACCAGGAGCTGTCGCTCATCCGCCGGGCCCAGGCTCAAGGGCAGGAGGTGCAGGTCATAGCAGGTCTTGCCCTCACCGCCGGACTTCAGGGCCATGCACTCCAAGCGATGGAGACCGACATCGAGTCGGGTGCGCATGAGACTATGCAGCCGGGTGCGGCTCGGGAAGTCAAAGAGTTGGAACAGCGAACCGCGCTGCAACGCCACATGACTGATACCCAGCTCCGCGTGCGCTTGTTGGTTGGTCTCGACGATGAAACCGTTGGCATCGACCACCAGGGCCGGGATCGGCAGGGACTCAAACAACCGCCGATAGCGCTCCATGACACCGGCGAGGCGTTCCTGGGCTTGGATCAGCTCCTCGTTCTGGAGCTCAAGCTCGGCCTGATAGATCCGCAGTTCCTCGATCAGGTGCGAGAGTTCTAGTGCCTTCTCGCCCCCCGGATCCAGCGCCAAACCCGCCTTGCCCTCGGCGATCGCCCGCTCGGCGCGCTCACGCAACTGGGTGAAATTGGGTCGATGTCGGTTCAAGCGTTACGACTCCGCCGCCAGGGGGTGATATTGACGTGACTGACCACCACACCGATGTCCTGACTCATCACTGGGATCACATTCATGACGAACCAACGCTCTTCGTCGGCGGAGTGACTGGGATATTCCAGCGAGAAGGTCGGAAGGCGGCCCTCCAGCACCCCCTGCAGTCCGCGACAGGCCTGTTCGGCATAGTCCCCCTCGGCCTCCATCTCCATCCGACAGGCCTCCAGATAGTTCACCCCAGGGCCAGTCGGGGTGAGCCCCTTGTCGCCACTGGCACGCGCAAAACGGCGCCAGGCGGCATTGACCATGAGGATACAGCCGCTGTGGTCGAGGACGGCGATGTGCTCAGGGAGGGCATCCAGGATCGACTGGAGCCGGCGTGCATCGTGGAAGGCGGTCACATCGACGAAGGTGGCGACCACGCCATTCACGGTCGTCGAGGGGATCAGATAGGGGAGGATGCGTACCAGATAGGTCTTCTTGTCGTCGAGTGTGACCACCTCGGTCTCGATCGGGCGCTGGGTCAGGAGCGTCTGACGCAGATCCTCGAGCAGACGCGGATAGCGCAGCACATGGGAGATGTCGCTCAGTGGACGGCCAGCGTCGGACTCGCGGAGCTTGAAGATCTGGGTCGCATCTGGGCTGAAGCGGGTGATGTGCAGCTCGGCATCGAGAAAGATGGTCGCCACGCCCGCGGCCCGGGCCATGCTGTCGAGATCGGCATTGAGACGATTGAGCACCAGCATCTTTTCTTGGAACTCGGCATTGACGGTGCTCATCTCCTCATTGACCGACTGGAGCTCCTCGTTGGAGCTCTGGAGCTCCTCGTTAGAGGCCATGAGCTCCTCGTTGGTCGCCTGGAGCTCCTCGTTGGAGGTCTCGAGCTCCTCGATGGTCGCCTGGAGGCTTTCGCGGGTGGCGGCCAGCTCGCGCTCGAGGACCTCGATGCGCGCCATGGTCTCGGCATCGACATCGATGGGCTCGGACTCGGTGCTGAGCGCCTGATTGGGTGCGACCTCGAAGCAGAGCAGGGTCAGGCGCTCATCGCCATCGGTCGGGAGCGGGTGGGCCGCCAGCCGCAGCTGACGCCGTTCATTATTCTTGAGCCTGACCTCGATCAGGTCGGAGACGATGGAGCCGCGGTCGCGCGTCGCCTTGTAAAGCAGGGCAGCGGCCACGGGCCTGAGCTGGTCGAGCAACAGGCGGCTGACCTCCAGACTGGCTGCGCCCTCACGGGCCTGGAGATAGGGGTTGACGTCGCCGAAGAGATGGATGGCCTCGTGTTGCTGATTGACCACGATCGCCGGCGGGGTATAGAGCGACAGCAGGGCATTGACACCCAGGGTGGCGATCGAGGACTCGCCGTGGCCATACCGGGAGCGACTCAAGGGCGAGGTCGCCTTGCTGAGCGTCGGGGGCGTCAACAGGGCCGCCCCCTTGCGTTCCAGCGGCGGCAGGGACATGGGACCGACCCGGCGAAACAGCTTGTGCTTGGCGCTGATGGTCTGGAGGCCCTCGGTGGAGGCCGAGAGCGACTCGCTGGATCCGAGCCACAGCACCCCGCCCTCGCGCAGGGCATATTGCAGTGAGCGCAGGGCGTGTTCTTGCGCCGCGGTATTGAAATAGATCAGGGTATTGCGACAGACCACCAGGTCCATCTTGGTGAAGGGCGGGTCGGCGAGCAGGTTGTGCCGGGCGAAGATGATACACTGCCGCAGCTCGTTCTTGATGACGAAGCGATCCCCTTTGCGGGTGAAGAACCGCTCCAGACGCTCGGGCGAGAGCTCGGCGGCGGCCGATTCGGGATACTGACCGATGCTGGCGGTCTCGATGCAGGATTGATCGACGTCGGTGGCAAAGATCTTGAGGCTCGGCCAGCGATGCTCGCGTTCACAGGCCTCGATGAAGAGCATCCCGATGGAGTAGGCCTCTTCGCCGGTGGCCACCCCCGCCACCCAGACCCGGATCGGTTCATGGGGCGGGCGCTCGGTGACCATGGGGGCGATCACAGTCTCGGCGACCGCATTGAAGGTCTCGGGATCGCGAAAGAAGCTGGTCACCGAGATCAGCATCTCGCGCCTGAGGGTCAGGATCTCGTTGCGGTCGTGTTCGAGCAGCTCGTAATACTGATACAGGTCCGGGGTATGGCGCACCTGCATCCGCCGATCGATTCGGCGCTTGATCGTGGTCGGTTTGTAGTCCGAAAAGTCGATCCCGCCGACCTGATGCAAGAGATGGAGCAGGGCCGCGAGGATCTCCTCCGTGGTCATATTGGGGTGGGCGACCAGATGCGGCGACTCGGGCTTGGGCTCCTGATAGGGGATGTTGCGGATGTGGGCCAGCAGCCGGGCCGGCAGCTCCTCAGCCGGTAGGATGGCATCGACCAGGCCGGTCGCGATCACGCTGCGCGGCATGCCATCGAACTTGGCCGACTCTGGGTCCTGCGCCATCAAGAAACCGCCGGCGGCATTGATGGCGACCGCGCCGCGCGTACCATCGGTGCCCGTCCCCGAGAGGATGACCCCCACCGCCCGCCGTTCATAGACCTCGGCCAGCGAGGAGAAAAAGATGTCGATCGGGAGGGTCAGACCGCGTGGGCTCTTCGGGGTCAGATGCAGGTGCCCCTTGGAGACATGCATGATGGCGCCGGGCGGGATCAGATAGACATGGTTGGCCTCCATCGGCATGTCATCCTCGACCATGGTCACCGGCATCGCGGTGTGGCGCGCGAGCAGATTGCTCATCATGCTCTTGTGGTCGGGCGACAGGTGCTGCACCACCACGAAGGCGACGCCAAGATCGGTCGGGCAGGCCTTGAAGAACTTCTCCAGGGCGTCGAGACCGCCGGCCGAGGCCCCGATGCAGACCACATAACCGTCGAAGGGTAGAGGCTTGGCAGAGCCGCTTCCATCGCTCTGGGATGGGGTATTTTCATTCATCGGTGATGGCGGTCCATGAATGTTCGACGGCTCAAACCGGATGGCACCCAGAAGGATTGACCCCAGGGTGCGGACGTGATGTGAATCGACACCAGTCGACGGAATCAATGTTTAGAATATGACATTCTATCCAAAAGACACATCATGGAAGCCCCGAGATTCAAGAGCCGCTCGACAGCATAGCCAAAGAGTGCGACATGAAGGACCCCTTGGCGAGCCAGGTCACATCCGTTTTCGCCCAGTTGGCGCGCGCAGGTGCAGCAAACCGAGTCCGCGCTGACCCTGGCCTCTGGCTGCTGCTATTCAATCTGGCGCTCGTCTCCTGTACCCTGCTCTGGCTCTCCCTGGGCTCGGGTGAGGAACACCAGGTGGCCCTGATCACCAATCTGGTTTTTATCCTCAACCAAGGCTCGCTGCTGACCCTAAGCCTACAGACGGCCTTTAGCCCCTGGCTCGACCCTGTCACGAGACGCGCTTGGCGATTGCTGAGCCTGGGTTTTTTCCTCTCTTGGCTTGGCGATCTCGCCTGGGCGATCCAGGAGCTCGTGCTCGGGATCGATCCCTTTCCCGCGTCGGTCTCCGATCTGGGCTATCTGGCCTCCTACCCGCCGCTGCTTGCCGGGATCCTGACCTTGACCCGCCCGCTCAAGACCCGCAGCGAGCGACTGGTGTTCTGGCTGGATCTGGTCACGATCACGCTGGGTGTCGCTGCACTGGTGTGGTATTTCCTATTGCGCACCCTGGTTGGAAACGAGGATGTCGGGCTCCTGGCCCTGTTCTATCCGGTCGGCGACGTCGTGCTCCTCGTCGGCGTGGGGGTCTGGCTGGTGCGCCCCAGATACAGGGGCGCGAGCGCGTCCATGCGATGGTTGATGTCCGGACTGATCGCCTTTCTGCTGGCCGATCTGCGCTATGCCTACGCCATCGCTCAGGGCGACTACCAGGTCGGCGGGGTCACGGATGCACTCTATTATCTCGCTGGATTGATGCTGATGGTTGCGGCCCGGGTGCAGGCCATCGCAGGCAAGGCCCGCCCCGATCCGGCGCCGACCGCTTCGGATCCTCCGGAGTGGATGCTGTGGCTCCTGCCCTATCTCTCGATCGCGTCCATCCATGGCGTGCTGATCGCGATCGCCCTGGGCTGGCTTCCTGCAGGCGACCCTGGTCAGGGCGAAAGACCCCTGCACGTCCTGATCCTGACGGCCGCACTCATGGTCTTCCTGGTCATGCTGCGTCAGACCCTCGCTGGGCGTGAACTGGCGCGTCTGAAGACCCAACGCGCCCTGGAGGCCAGCGAGATCCGCTTCGCCGCGCTCGCGCGTCACTCATCGGACCTCATCCTGCTGACCGACCCGGATCTGCGGGTGCGCTTCGCGAACGATTCCATCCAGCGCGTGCTGGGCCAGGCGCCGGGCGCCCTGATGCAGCGCCCGCTCCTCGACCTCCTCCGCCCGGAGGATCAGGTGTCGGCCGGTCGCTTCCTCGCTCGCCTCTTAGACACCCAGGACCTGACCCTGGTCACGGAGTGGTCCATGCGGCATGCCGATGGGACCTGGCGTGAGATCGAGATCCTGGCCACCAACCTCAGCCAGACCCCGGCCGTCGGCGGTCTGGTGCTCAACGGGCGCGACGTCACCGAGCGCAAGCGCCAGCAACGCGAACTTGAACAGGCGCGCGCCGCTGCCGAGGCGGCCAATCGGGCCAAAAGCGAATTCCTGGCCAACATGAGCCACGAGATCCGCACCCCCATGAACGCCGTGATCGGGATCTCGAACCTGCTGCTCGACACATCGCTTAGCCCCAAGCAACGCGATTACATCCAACGCCTCCGGCTCGCTGCCACCACCCTGCTTAAGCTGTTGGACACGATCCTGGACTATTCCAAGCTCGAGGCCGGACGGATGACCCTGGAGTCGATCCCGTTCCAACCCCAGGAGGTGCTAGACAGCGCGCGCACCCTGTTCGAGCTCCAGGCCGAGCAGCAGGGACTGACCCTGGATTTCACCCTGGCGCCCGAGGTGCCGCCCTGGGTGCAGGGTGATCCGCTGCGTCTGCTGCAGGTGATCACCAATCTGGTCGGCAATGCGCTCAAGTTCACCCACGCAGGTGGCGTCTGGGTACGTGTCGAGTGCCAACAACGCACCGAGACCGATGTGGTCCTAAGGGTCGCGGTCCGGGATACCGGCGTCGGTCTAACGCCGGAACAGTTGGGGCGGCTGTTCGACGCCTTCCACCAGGCCGACCCCTCCACCAGCCGCCGCTATGGCGGCACTGGCTTAGGGCTGAGCATCTCTAAGCATCTAGTTGGCCTGATGGGCGGCGAGATCGGTGTGGAGAGCGTCGCCGGACGGGGCAGCACCTTTTGGTTTACGGTGCGTCTGGAGATCGCAGCCCCCGACCCCGGGCGGTCACAGGATCGGGCCGGCAAGGTGCTGGACACCAGCCCACTGGATCCGGGGTCTCCTACCTGCCCCACAGCACCCAAGTCGGCCCCCGTCATCCCGGCCATCAGGCCCCCCCTGGACCTTGAGCGTCTGAATGCGCTCGACGCACTCCTGGCGACCAACAACAGCCGTGCCCGGCATCTTAACCGCGAGCTCCAAGAAGGATTCGCCGGCACGCCCTGGGAATCGGTTTATGCCCCCATCGCCGAGTCGATCCGAGCGCTCGATTTCGCGACGGCCCGGGCACGTCTGCAACAGATCCTCGCGGCGTGCGAAACGGACTTGGTCTGACGCCCGCCTGGCGGCTCAAGGACACCGACGAGCCTGACAGACATCGACCGAGCCGGCGGAGTCCAGCAAGGCCGGCCAGCGTTCCACCCAACCGCGCCCATGGTCGACGCCCGCCACCACCTCGAACCGAGCCTGTGGATTGCGCATCCGATAGCGCGCCAGGGTCCACGGCGGCACCTCGGCGTCCTGCTCGCCCAGCAGATGGATCTGGCGGATAGACGGATCAAGCGGTGGCAGCTCGCACGGATCGAGCGATCCGCTCAGCGGGCTGTAGCTGTGCTGTTTGGCCCAGGCGCTTACATCGAGATTGGCTGCGAGCGTGACCACGGTCGTCACACCCTTCAGGCGTGGCGCGAGCAACACCGCCAGCGTCCCACCGCCGCTGTGCCCGATCAGGACCAGCTCGCGATCGTCCCGCGGCGGCAGCACGCGTTCGATGGCACGCGCCAGGCTGAAGACGACCGGCTCGCCATAGCGTCCATGGGTCCAGTGCCAGGGCAAGCAACCGGGAGAATGTGCCAGACCGTGATAACAGGGACGACCGACCAGGAGCGATGGGGTTGGATCGCGCGCCATGAGTCGCGGCATGAGCGGGCGACGCGGGCTCGGGTCGGCGGCCACGCGACGACGATCGAGCCAGGGCGTGCCGTCGCCCTCCAGATAGACGTGGACCCGCCGGGCCAAGACCGGATTGCCTCGCATCCACACCCGATGCTGAAATCCAGCGCCCTCGACGAGACGTTGCTCAAACCCCAGCACGCGCGCGATCCGCTCGGTCGGATCCTCCGGTGGGTTCATCGGACTCGCGCACCCAACCAGCGCGACGAGCACGACCAGGGGCGCGCCTCTCATGTGTCCGGCGGATCAGGTGTCCTGGAGACGATCGTAATAGCGCGCCCGATAGACCAAGCGCGGCACCGGACCGTCCGTAAAGCCAGTGCGGGTGTGCAGGACGTTGTTGCAGACCAGCCCCCAGCCGGATTCAAGCCGCGCGCTTAGGGTCCAGGGTGTCCCCTGATCCAAGAGCGACCTGAGCGCCGCGACCGCCGCGCGGGTGATTGGATCGTCGCGCCAACGGATGTTGCGGGTGCGATGGGTGTAGCGCATGTGCAGCCGCCCGTCGGGATGCACCGAAAACACCGGACCAGCCCGCTCGGGTCGGATCTCTTCGCCCTGGCTCCGATTGGCCGGGATGATCATGCATCCTGGATGCATCAGGGCGCGGATGAACTCGGGGTTCTGATCGCGCAACAGGAGATAGATGATCTCGTGGTCGAGCAGGGCATTGGCCCCACCCTCTGCGGCCGGATGGACACAGTGCAACACCAGGCCGCGGATCTGGTGCGCGGCGTCGTTGTAATAGCCGTCGGTGTGCCAGGAGATGGGGAGGTTCGAATAGGGGATATAGTCGCGATGCCGGACGTCGGTCTGCACGGTCAAGGCGGTGATGGCGTCCTCGTCGGCCCCCGGGTTGTGATCGAGCCGGTGCAGGCCCAGGCTGGCGCCGAGCGCACGCGGGATCTCCTTGTCCGGGTCGTCGCCCGTGGCCCCGATATAGATGGCCAGATTGGCGCGGCGGCAGCGCTCCAGGATGGCCGCCCGTTCGGCGTCGCTGAGTCGGCGCGGGTCGCGCACCTCGACGATCAGTGCCCCGAGGTCGGTCGGTGTCTGTTCGAGCTTGCGCTCGCGCCAGCGAAGGTAGGCCGAGTCGTCGTCGAGCGCGAAGGCTGAATCTGGCATGTTTGAGGTGTCTCTATAGAGGGTGTTTACAAAATCAAGCCGTCAGTCGCCGCAACGTTGCAGTTTGAATTGCAGCTCGCCCAGCGTCGCTGTCGGCATCTCCTGGCCCTGAAGTTCTGGGGGCTGATGTTCACACTAAATCCTTCTCAAACCCTTGGCTCGTAAACTTCAGCGTCCGGGCATTTTCCGTGACGATGCGCACCACGTTTTCCGGCGCGCCATCGGGGATGCGCGCCTCGATGTCGAGCGTCACCGTCACGCTGGCTCCCACCAGGCCGGACAGATGCGCGATCACCTCTTCAGCGACCTTGCCCGCATCGCGGCCGACGCGTGTCGGGTCGAGCGACACCGTGCCGTGGAAGCGGCGCGGCACCGGCGTTGGCTCTGAGTCGCCTGCCTTGCCTCCGCTTGGGTCGGGAGACGGCTTGGGGCCAAGGCCCGGCGCAGGCGGCACCTCGGCTTCGAGCTGGCGGCGCGCGACCTCCGGCTTGACGATCAGTCCCGTGTCCTCGGCGCCCAGCGCGACGACCTGCCCGCCGCGCAGGCCGCGATACCGTCCGCCGGCCTCGTCGAAGCTCTCGGCATAGGCGAACGTGTCGGACTGCCAGGTCAGCAGCGCCACGCCGTCGCGCATCGCCTGCGCCAGCACCTCCGGCCCGGTCAGCCTGGGCAGATAGAGGTAGCGCGCGAAGTCCTCGACGAGTTGTCGAATGGCCACGTGGTCACCGCCCCACAGCGGCACCTCGTCCAGATGCTTGCGCAGGATCGTGGAACCCAGGCTGGTGATGAGCAGGTCTTCGCTGCGCAGCTTCTTGCTGGCGCGGACGGCAAGCGCATCGGCGGCGGTGAGCCGCAGCGCATGCCACTCGACCGCGGCCTGCGGCGTCTTCTGCTCCGGCACCAGCACCCACTGGTAGGTCTCCGGCAGACGCGCGGTGACGGCCGCATCGGCGGCCTGCTTCTGCGTTTCGGCCTGCCTGACCTGGTGCGGGTCGAGGTTCAGCGCTTCCTTTTCTTCGAGGATCGACTGCCATGCCAGATACCGGCGCACCGCCTCGTCCAGGTCCTGCAGCCGCACCTTATCAGCTGCGAGGAACACCAGCGTGTTGCGATAAAGGCGCGGCGTGTTGCCGCGCGATTCGAGGATCGCCTGCGCAGCAAGCTGTGCCGCGTTGCCCTCTTCCTTGCCGTACGGATGCTCGGGCGGCAGCACGACCAGCCGCGCATCGAGCTCGTCCGGCACGTCCGCGCCCGTGCGCGGCAGCGGATGCACGCGCGGGAAGTCGCCCGGCTTCTTCAGGTCTGCGCGCACGCGGGCATCGAGTTCCGCATGCACCTTGTCGGGGTCGCGCTTCAACTGCTCGGCGCGGTCCTCGGCGAGCTTGGTCACGGTGGGCTGCGTCGAGTACCAGTAATGCGGCCCGTCGCTGTACAGGTAAGTCGCTGTGCTGGCCAGACGCCGCAACGCATCGCCAAACACCGCCGGTGCTTCGCCGGGTAACACGCACCCCAGCTTGATGCGGCGATCGTCGATGCCCTTGTGTGCCGCGGCCGTCGTCGGTGCCGAGCCCAGATAGATCGCCCGCGCCACACGCCGGCAGGCCGAGTATTTGCCCAGGTTGGGCAATTCGCTGTCGAGTTTCATGGGCAGCGAATTCGGCCCATCGACATCCTTTTCGATCACCGGCGTCCAGTGGTCCGGCAGATAGCGCGTCAACTCCGACTGCACGCGTGCATCGTCGATGGGAATGAACGCCGGCAGGATCAGCGGATGGCGGTCGCCGCGCTCCCACAGGCTGTGGATGACCGCCGCCATCAAGCGCAACACGCCGCGCGTGCGCTGGAATTTCACCAGCGTGCTCCAGTCGGTGTAGAGCCGGTCGAAGATTTCCGGATGGATCGGATAGGCCGCCTTGATGCGCTGCTCGTAGTCGGCATCGCGCGTGTCAGACGGAAACTCGGCCTGGTTGGCGCGATAGAAATCGGCGAAGGCGCGCGCCACCACGTCACGCTGCTTGAACTGGTCCGGATCGGTCATCGGCTGGAACAGCCGGCGGCGCACGATCTCGAACCCCTCTTCGGCGCTCGCCGGGCGCCAGGACGACTCCACCCGGCCCACCACATTGCGCAGGCGATCGAGCGCCTCGCGGCCGCGCGTGCCGCCGACTTCCACGTCGTCTGCCTGCGTGTGCGGAGAACCCGAAGTGTCGGAAGCGGGCAAGCTGATGACGAGCAGGCAATTTTTCGCCAGCTTGGCCGATTCGGTGAGCGCCTGGGCAAAGCTGAATTGCGTCTCGAAGCTGCCCGCCGGCAGGTCGCTCGAATCGTGCAGTTGCCGTGCGTAGGCCACCCATTCGTCGATCAGGATCAGGCACGGCCCATAGTCGTTGAAGAGCGCGCGCAACACGTCGCCCGGGCTGGTGGCGCGCTCGTCGTCCGCCGCCACGCGGGCATATGCCTGCCGGCCGCCGAGCTGATACGCGAGTTCCCCCCACAGTGTGCGTACCACCGTGCCATCGGCCTTGACCGACGGGTTGCCGGGCGAGATCTTGTTGCCGACCAGCACCACGCGCCGCACCGTCGGTACGGTCGCCGTCCCTGCCGCCGACAGGATGGCATCCACGCCCGCCAGTTCAGTCGGCTTGATGCCGGAAAAGAGGTGATAAAGCGCCAGCATCGAGTGCGTCTTGCCGCCGCCGAAGTTGGTCTGCAACTGCACCACGGGGTCGCCGCCACCCGTGGTCAGGCGCTGCACCGCCTTGGTCAACAGGTTCTTCAGGCTTTCGGTCAGGTAGGTGCGGCGGAAGAACTCCACCGGGTCGCGGTATTCCGGTGTTCCTTCACCCAGATGCACCTGCCACAGATCGGCGGCAAATTCGGCCTGCTGGTAACGGCCGCTGGCCACATCGTCGTGCGGCATCACCACTTCGCGCCAGGGCTTCAGGCTGCCCGTCACGCCGCTTTCGAGCGCGATGCTCGACGACTTGCGCTTTTCACCGCGTGCCTGTTCGTCGAACCGGACGCGCAGCAACTCCATCTTGACCTTCTCGACCTCGTCGGCCTGCGGGGCGGACACCGCCGTCAGCAGGCGCTCGACGGAGTCCAACATCCGATAGACATCGTCACTGGAGAACGGCTGCTGGTGTGCCCACTTGTTGCGCCAGTCGCGGATTTCCGACACCAGGCTACGTTCGGAAAAGCCCAGCGTCTTCCTGAACACGTCGTTCCAGGTTTCCCACATCAGCTTGAGCAGGCCGGCGGCATCCCATTCCTCAATGGGTTTCTTGCCCAGGATCGGGTCTTCCGCAAAGCTGCGCACCTTTTCCATCGATATGCTGTTGGCGGCAATGGCCACCTTGATCTCGCGCCCGACAAACGGCCCGAGGCCGGTTTTCAGAAGATCAAGCGCCTTGCCGACGCGTTCGTGATTGGTGATCGCCATCTCAGCCCTCGTTCTCCGTCAGGAATCGTTGTGCCCACTCGATCGTCCGCGACACGATGGCATCCAGCCACGTCGCATCCAGCGGCGGCGTATCGACGGCCACGTCCTCGTAACGCATCACCACGCCGAAGGGCGTCAACCGTCCAAACTCGTCGGCATCAGGCGGCAGCGCGCACGTTGCGCGCAACAGCTCCACCAACATTACCAGGTTATGGGTGCGCGGATAGGCAACACCGGTCGCCGACAACACCGCCTTGAGCGCCTTTTCCACCGCCTGCTGGGCGTGAAAGCCGAGCACCCAGGCGGGCACGGCCGCATCCGCCATCAGGCGACGCACCACGAATGCATCGTCGCGGGCGCGCGACAGCAAACCCTGTGCAAGTTCAAGCGGGGAGTTCAAAGGTCACCCCCTCCTGCGCGGCGCGCCAAGCCAGCGAATTGACCACGGGTTCCTGTTGCTCGAAGGCGGCGCGACTCATCACCAACACATCGGCGGGAATCAGGCGTTGGCCGAGCAGTGTGGTGAGCCGAACCATTTCCGCGAAGCGGTCGGCCACCACCGGCTCCACCACCAGCAAGTCGAGGTCGCTGTCCTCGCGCGCATCGCCGCGGGCCTGCGAACCGAACACGATCATCCGCGTGCCGGCCGGCACTGCCGGAGCAAGACAGCTCAAGGCTTCTTGAATCAGGTTCATGGTGGCGTTCCTCATGCAAACAAATCATCCGTGCCAGCCGCCGCACGCGGCGCTTCCCGCGCCAGCCGCACGATCTCCGGCCAACTCTGCACCAGCGCATTGTATGACAGCGCCTCGGCGGCGCGCTTCTTGCGCTCGCTGAGGGTGTAGAGGCGGTAGGCGAGTTCGCGCGCGACTTCGGCCTTGGCGCCGAGCTTCGCGACGAGGGAGGCAGCGGCGGCCTCGCCCCCCGCTTCGAGCACGCGGATCAGGTGATGCACCATCTCCCAGACCGTGAGGCGCGTGTCGGTGTTTGGGTTCCAGGCGGCGGGGAGTTCGGCGGGCCTGAGCAGCCGCACCTTGCCGCTGGCCGAGGCCACGATGCCGGCCTCGACCATGCCGGCCACGCTGGTGTTCTTGGCCTTGGAGAGCGTCTCGGCCACGCCGAACTCGCCCTCGGCAAAGCCGTGCTGCTCGAACCACGCCAGCGCCCAGCGGCTGTCGGCGTCGAAGTCGCCCTCTTGGCTTGCCAGCGCCTCGTCGAGCGTGGCGTTGATGAGCGCGAGCGCCTCGCGCACCGACAGTGGCCGCCCTTCGGCGTCGAGCACCTTCGCGTAGCGGGTGTAGACCGCCATGCCGGGGCCGATCGCCGCCTGGGCGAGATCCACGGGTGCGATGTTGGCCTTCTGCAGCTCGGCCAGCGCCGGCGGCAGCTCGGCTTTGAGGGCCTGCACGAACTCGCGGCGCGTGGCGGTGGGGGCGTTCACAGGCCGCGGGCGGCAGACCAGGACGATGCTGGAGGCGAGGGCGTTGGTGCCGGAGCCGATCATGCGGTTGCCGAGCTCCGTGCGCATCGGCCAGGTGCCGCTGATGGCGAAGCCGGAGCGGATCACCGCGTCGAGAAAGGTCTCCCAGCCGGTCGAGGCGTGAGGGGAGAGGAGTGAGGAGTGAGATTCGGGATCGAGCGCATTACTCTTTTCTCGCTTCTCTTCCCTCACTTCTTGCTGTTTGAAGGCGTAGTAGATGGTGACCGGAAAGGCCGGGTGCGTCTGCTCGGCCAGGCGGTGCATCGCCTGCGTCATGCCGTCGAGGAAGAAGGCCTCGGCCTTCTCCTTGCTGCCGTGCCGATAGGGCGTGGCGACCAACTCCTCGGCCTTGGGCACGGCCAGCGTGGCGAAGAGGTCAGGGAAGACCGGCCGCAGCGAGCGGCGCAACCAGACGTAGAAGAAGTCCGAGAGGTCGGCGTAGCCGATGTTGTCGTAGTAGGGCGGGTCGGTGGAGACGACCTTGCCGACGCTGACTGTCTGCGTCTGAGCATTGCCTTGACGTGCGGAACCGTGATCATGGGCAGGCACTTGTTCGAGTGCCTTCACCATGTTGCCGAGGCTCACCATGTAGTCGCCAGCAGCCTCGCCGAAGACGTTGTTTTCGGCGAAGTCCCAAAGCATCGGAATGGCCTGACGTCCGAACAGGTTGCGGACCTGAGTCTTGGTCACTTCCCATCGGCAGAGTGCGTTGCAGATGTCAGTCAGCCTGCTCAAAGCGATGCCCAAATACACCCCCACCGCCTCCGCATACGCCGTGGCGCCGGTGCCGCCGTCGCGAAGCGGCTGGCCGTCGTCGGGGAGCCCCGCGGCGATGGCGTCGCGCTGGACCCGCGCCATCGCCTCGCCCACCAGGTCCGAGAACGTAGTCAGCGCCACGAGCTGGCGGGGGGTGAAGAGGTCGCTCCAGGTCCTCAGGCCGTAGGGCACGCAGGTCCCACCCGTGAGTCTCGCAGGCACGTCGCCCTCCGGCCTCCACTCCGGCTTCGCCTGCCGCGCCGCCGCCTCGTGCTCCGGCGTCGGCGCGAGATACACCCGCCCGCGCTCACCCTCGGCGACGATCGCCATCAGCCGCGCGCCCATGCGTCCGGCCCGGCCCTCGGCCTTGATGTAATCGCCCGCGATCGGCGTGCCCGACATCAGGCAGCGGAAGTTCGCGCCGCGAGCGAGCTTGGTGCCGTTCTTCGCCGCCTCGGCATCCTTGGGCTTGCCCACCTTCACGGTGAAGCGATAGCCGCCGCCTTCGATCACCGGCTCGACGTAGGCCTCCTTGCCGGCCTTGGTGGAGAGCATGAAGGTCGAGGCGAGAGGCACCTCCACGTGGGCGAAGGCGGGGTTGGGGCTTCTCACCGTGCGCGCCCACAGCCAGGCGATCACGGTGAGCTGCTGGCCGACCAGCGGTTTGAGATCCGGGCGGTCGGCGGCCATCTCTGGCGTCACCTCGATTTTGGGGTAGAGGTGGCCGATGCGGCGCTCGGCCTCGTCGCGCATCCACTGGCCGTAGTGGCGCACGTCCTCGGCCAGCCCCTGCGCGCCTTTCCACTCGCGAGCGAATAGCGTGTAGGACTTAGGACTTAGCGAGGACTTAGGACTTAGCGGGGGTCGCGCATCTTCTTGCGAAGAGTGCTCAGAATCTTCCCCGTCTCGTTCATCAACCCTCTGAGGGTCTGCGTCTTGTCCACTGGAAACCAGCCAAGTTCCTCGCAGAGCGTCAGAAGCGTCTCGGTCTCCGCCAGGGAGCCTTGGGCGATCGCCAAGAAGTGCGCCCGATCCTTCTCTGTCTCCCGAGTCCATCCTTCCGCGATGTTCGCCGGGACCGACGTGGCCGCCCGCGTGATCTGCGAGCGCATTCCGTAGGTCTCTTCCTTCGGCAAATTCGGGGCCAGGCGATAAACTTCTTTCGCAAGGTCCATCGCCTTTTGCCAAACCATCAGTTCTCGATAGTGCAGCCCCATCTCGTCCCCTGCTATATCCTAAATCCTCAGTCCTAGGTCCTAAATCCTGAGTCCTACTTTCTGGATTGACCGGCGGTCGGCCCGCGAACTTCGGCGGGATCTCGATCATCGCCTTGTTGATCAGCACCGCCACCGGGTTCAGGTCGCTGGCGTAGGCTTCGAGCCCGAGCCGCTGCGCCTCCAGCGGCAGCGCCCCGCCACCGGCGAAGGGGTCGTGGAAGGCGGGCAGCTTGTGGCGGTCGAACAGTTCTTTCGCCCGCGGATGGTCCGCATGCTCGGCGCAGGCGCGGCGCCAGCTCTGCCAGATCTCGGCCCGCGCGCGCTCGATCACCTGCTCGTTCGTGGTGTTCTCCCACTGCACCAGGTCCTCGATGATGCGGAACAGCCGCTGGCGCTCCTTTTGCTGCTCGCGCTCGGTCGGAAAGAGGTCGGGGAGGCTCGACGGGTCATCGACCATCTGCGCGAAGATCACCGCCCGCGCCGCGGCCAGCGGGCGGCGCGCCCACCACAAGTGCAAGGTGCTCGGGTGGCCGTGGCGGATCGACTTCTCGCGCGCGGCGGCCTGGTTGATGGCTTCGAGCGGCAGGGCGACTTCGATGAGTTTTTTCTTGGGGGTCATGGGGTCTTGGCCAGGTAGTAACGGCGTCGCGGATCGCGCGGGCCGGTGCCGATTTCACGCACCAGGCCGCGCTCGCATTCGGGGGGCTTGCCCTGCGGGCGGCGGAGCAGATCGTTGGGGGTCATGACCGTGAAATCTACTCTGAAGCCGCGACGGCGATCAAACTTCCGAGCTGCGCGGCCGGGCTAGCGCGGCGCCTCCGCACGGGCCAGCAACTCGGCAAAGTCGTAGTTCACACTCGTAACCCCGAAATCCGGCTCGCGGTTGAACGGCTGGCGCACGTAGTGCACCTTGTGATTCTTGTCGTCGAGAAATTCGACGATGGCGAGGATGAAGTCCTCGGGTTTGTTCAGTGAGTAGAGGATTTCGTTGCGGGTCACCGTGATGGTGGGTGCGCCGGATACCCGGCCTTTCACTTCGATGAAGCGCAGGCGGCCCGTGCCGGGCACGCGGCTTTCGATGTCGTAGCCAAGCTTGTCGAACTCCCGGTCCACGGGTTCAAATCCCAGCCGCCGTTCGACGTCCATGACGATCGCGCGCGCCCGGGCGGCGGCGGCCTGCGTATCGGTGGGCACGGCGCGAGCCGGCGCGGCACGCCCGGCCGCTTTGGCGAGCAGACCCATCGGCACGACGACGACCCCGCCCACCACCACCGGCGGCAGCGCCGAGACCTGGGCCTCGCGGTCCAGTTCGGCGAGTCGCCGCTCGAGACGCGACTGCAGTTCATCGGCCCGGCGGCGTGCCTCCTGCGAGTTGAGCCGCGCGCCGGCCTTGCCCGCCTGTTCCTGGAGCCTGAGCGCTTCGGCGCGGTGGTCCCAGTAGGCGATCTCCTTGGTGAGGCGGTCCTTGACCGCCGTGCGCGTCTTTTCGATCCATGCCAGGCGCCGTTCGCGCACTTCGCGCACGTGCTCGGGAACGACGCTGGCGATGGCATGGCTCTGTGCACGGGCTTCCAGCTCGCGCGTGATCCACGCCATCTCGGGTCGGGCCAGCAGGGTCGCGGCGTCGGGTTCGCTGGCCGCCAGCGGGCGGTAGTCGAGGTAGGGTGCGTAGTTGAGGCGCCGCATGCGACCGTCGGCGTCCATCTCGACGTAGAGCATGCGGCGCGAGATGGTGCGCCGCTCGCCGGCCGCGGTGAGGCTCGCATCCTGAATGGCGTGCTCGAGGAAGAAGAGCACGCGCGGGCTCGTGCCGGAATCGCGCTCGTCCACCAGCACCGTGCCCCGCTTCATCAGGTCGCGCTGGCGCTCGAGCGTCAAGTCCAGCACCGCGTCGAGCAGCGGGTGGCCGGGGCAGACGAACGCGGCGAGCGGCTGGCCCGGGGGCGCGATCAGATCCTTTTCGAAGACGATGCGCTCATAACGCGCGAGCACCGGATCGCCCGCGCCGATGAGGCGGTCGCGGTTGCGTACCAATGCCGGCACGTGGGTGATTTCGTAACGGCGTGGCTCGCGTTGCTTGGAACTGCCGCCGAGTTGCTTGAAGGCTTCGAGAAAGAAGGATTCGATGTAGTGCGGCTGCAGGCGCCGCGCCTCGGCGCGCTCCATGTCTTCGCGGATGCGCTGCACGCGGCTGGCGTCCATGCTGTCATGCACCAGTTGGCGCTCGTCGAGCAGGGATTGCAGGTGGGTCTTGTCCAGCGCCGTATCGAGCACGGTGGTGAGATACGCTTTGACCTCGGGCCGCTCGCCATGACGGATGGCTTCGATCATCAGCTCGCGCAGCGGCCGGCCCTCGAACTGCAGCTTGCCCAGCACATCGAACACCCGGCCGCCCAGCGCACGGCGCGCTTCGTCGAGCTTCTCCAGCAGGCGCCGATAGACGTCGCCCTCGCGCGTGTCCTCGGCCACCAGGTTCCACAGGTAGCAGATTTCGGTCTGGCCGATGCGGTGGATACGCCCGAAGCGTTGTTCGAGCCGGTTGGGGTTCCACGGCAGGTCGTAGTTGACCATGAGGTGCGCGCGCTGCAGGTTGATGCCCTCGCCGGCGGCATCGGTGGCCAGCAGTACCTTGACCTGTGGGTCGTGCTGGAACGATTCCTGCGCCTTGAGGCGCTCTTCGCGGCCGGTGCCGCCGTGGATGACGACCACGGCTTCCTCCCGGCCCAGGAAGCGGCTGATGCGGTCTTGCAAATAGTGGAGCGTGTCGCGGTGTTCGGTGAAGATGACGAGCTTTTGGTGCGGCGAAGGCTTGGGCGGCGGGATTGGGTCCGATCCGTAGGGCGCGGCGGGTTCCTCGGCGCGCAGCCCTGAGGCCAAGGCCGCCGGTGTGAAGATTTCCCCCAGCAGGCTGGCCAGTTCCGTCCACTTGGTATCGCTGCCGCTGCGACGCACGGCGAGCGCCTGGGCTTCGAGTGTTCGGAGCATATCAATCTCGATGCGCAGTTCCGGGATAGTGCGCGCGGCGGTGGCCTGGTCGAGGATTTCTTTTTCGAAGGCCTCGACTTCGTTGTCCGGGGCGTCTTCAAGGTCGTCGATGTCTTCGGCGCTGAGCTCGGCAACTGCCGGCAGTGTCGGTGACGCTTGCCCCGCGCGTTGCAGGATTTCGAGTTCGCCAAGACGCGACTCCAGCCTCTCGCGGCGTCGGCGCAAGGACTGGTAGATCGCTTCCGAAGACGAGGCTAGACGCCGTTGCAGGATGGTCAGCGCAAACCCCACGGTGCCGGCGCGCTTGTCGTTCTCCAGCGCTTCGGCGCGGTTGAACTCGTTGCGCACGTATTCGGTGACGGCCGTGTAGAGCGCCGCCTCTTGCGGCGAGAGGCGGTAGGGCACGGTATAGGCGAGGCGCGGGGGAAACAGCGGCGTGCCGTCGGACTTGCGCAGGTCTTCCTTAACCATGCGCCGCATGAGATCCGACACATCGGCGGAGTGCACGCCGTCGCGGTATTTGCCCTCGAAGCGGTCGCCATCGAGCAGAGCCATGAAGAGCTGGAAGTCGGCCTCTTTGCCGTTGTGCGGGGTGGCCGTCATCAGCAAGAGGTGGCGCGTGAGGCCGCCAAGCAGTTGGCCCAGCCGATAGCGCTTGGTGTATTTGATCTCGCCGCCGAAATACGCAGCCGACATTTTGTGCGCTTCGTCGCAAACCACGAGGTCCCAGCGGCACTCGGGCGCTTGCAGTTTCCGCTGCACGTCTTCATCGCGCGCGAGCTTGTCGAGCCGGGCGATGACCAGGTTGGTCTCCATGAACCAGTTGCCGGTGCGCGCTGCTTCGAGCTTGTCGTTGGTGAGGATCTCGAAGGGCAGGTGAAAGCGCCGGTAGAGCTCGTCCTGCCATTGCTCGGCCAGACTACCTGGGCAGACGATCAGGCAACGCTGCAAGTCGCCGCGCGCGACCAGTTCCTTGATGAGCAGACCGGCCATGATGGTCTTGCCGGCGCCGGGGTCATCGGCGAGCAGAAAGCGCAAGGGCTGACGCGGCAGCATCGCCTCATAGACGGCCGTAATCTGGTGCGGCAGCGGCTCGACGATGGAGGTATGAACGGCGAGCACCGGGTCGAAGAGATGCGCCAGCCGGATGCGCTGGGCTTCGGAGACCAAACGGAAGAGCGCGCCATCGCCATCGAAACTCCACGGGCGGCCTTGTTCGACGAGTTCCAACGAGGGTTCGCTGTCGCGATAGACGAGCTGGTTGGCCACCCGCCCGTCGGCGGTTTTATAGGTCAGCTCCAGCGCTTCGGAACCGAACCACTGCACGCTGACCACGGTGACCAGCGCGTCGGGGACGATGCCGCGCACGATCGTATGGGGCTGGAGTCGTTCGAGTTTCATCATCGCGCTGTGTTTCTGCTCTCGCCTAACCCGCCACCATCAGCACCAGCGCCCGCCAACGGGCCGCGTCGCGCAGAACCCGCCACAGCGTCGTCAGGTGATGTTCGTGACCGGCTTCCGGATGCACAGCGAGCGCCATCAACGCGCACCTGGCCGAGCGCGGCCTGTTTGTTGATGCGCCAGGGCACCATCGTGGACGCCATGCTCATTGCCGCGCCCAGCTCCACCAAGAACCACACGGGTGAGCGCGACCCCGAGATGCACCAAACCAAGAAGGGCAACCAGTGTCACTTCGGGATGAAGGCCCACGTCGGGGCGGATGCGAAGTCGGGCCTGGTGCACACGGTAATGGGTACGGCGGCCAACATCAATGATGTGACCCAGGCGCATGCCCTGCTGCATGGCTAGGAGTCGGATGTCTTTGCCGATGCGGGCGATCGGGGCGTGGACAAGCGTGAAGAGGTCCAGCGCCAACACCCGAATGTGTGCTGGCATGTGGCCATGATGCCGGGCAAGAGACGCAGACTGACCAAAGACAGCCCTCTGGGGGTCGTCCTTGACCGGCTCGAACAGACCAAGGCCCGCATCCGGCCAAGGGTGAGCATGCGTTTCACGTGATCGAGGATCTGTTTGGACATCCGCAAGACCCGCTATCGCGGCCTGCTCAAGAACACGCACCACCTGCACACGCCCTTTGCACTGGCCAATGTGGTGCTGGCTGGCAGGCTTGGCCTGCGCCCACGGGGGCAAAGTGCGCCCTGATGGGTGCAGAGAGGCCCGCTGCAGCCCCCATTGGGGGGCAAATGAGGGCCCCGTCCGGGGCGATTGAGCCAAAAGAGCGCTCATTGCACACGGGTTGATCAGTTTCGGGTGCCAAGCATCAAGGGCGGCGGTGTGAGGCAGTTGTTCAGCGTTTCCCTAAGCGGTTTAATGGGGTGAGCGAAGCCAGGGTTGATCGCTTCTACTGAGTGAGGAGCCACCTAAATCCCGAGTAGAGCCCAAGCCCCAAGCCATCGGCCAGCAGATCGAGCCAAGAGGCGTCGCGATACGTCAATCCAGATTGCAACGCCTCGATGAGCAGGGCGTAACCGAGCAACCAGCCCCAGCGCATCCAGGCCCGGGCGCGCCCCGGCCAGCCGCCGTCGGCGAGCCAGGCCAGCACCAGGAAGGCCAGCAGATGATTGGCCTTGTCATCGCCGAGCCCAGTCACCGGTCTGACGGGGGCCAGGGCCAGATAGAGCACGGCCAGCAGACAGACCACCAGGGCGAGGCGATAGAGCGGCTTGGGGCTCTCGCAAGACATGCCTACCTCAAGCAGCCAGTAACGGCGAGATTCAGATTCAGCCATAACGGATCAGCCAAAATGGATCTTCGCCTCCAGATTGGGCGCCGAATCGGCATTGGCCAGCGCCTCTTCCAGGGTGATGGTACCAGCGTTGTAGAGCGCCAACAGCGCATCGTCAAAGGTGCACATGCCGCCGGCGGTGCTCTCCTGCATCGCCTCGTTAATGGATTCGACCCGTCCGTCGCGGATCAGGTCGGCGATGTGCGGCGTGTTGACGAGGATCTCGATCGCCGCGCAACGCGAGCCGTCCTTGGTGCGCACCAGACGCTGCGACAGGATGGCGCGCATATAGACCGAAAGATCCATGAACAGCGTCTTGTGCATCTCCTGCGGAAACAGGTTGATGATGCGTTCCAGCGCCTGATAGGCATTGTTGGCATGCAGGGTCGAGATCGCCAGATGGCCGGTGCCGGCCAGCTCGATGGCTGCCTCCATGGTTTCGCGAGTGCGGATCTCACCGATCAGCACCACGTCCGGGGCCTCGCGCAGCACGCTCTTGAGGGCATTGGCATAGCCCTTGGTGTCGATGCCGATCTCACGCTGGCTGACGATGCACTGCCGGTGTCTGTGGGTGAATTCGATCGGATCCTCGATGGTGACGATGTGTCCAGTCGAATGGCGGTTGCGGTGGTCGATCATGGCCGCAAGCGTGGTCGACTTGCCCGAGCCTGTCGCCCCAACCATGAGGATAATCCCACGTTTGTGCATGATGAGCTCAGAGAGGATCGGCGGTGCCTTCAGTTCTTCGAGCGTCGGCACCTCGGACCGGATATAGCGCAACACCATCGCCGGGTGGCCACGCTGGAAATAGGCGTTGACACGAAAGCGCGCCCTGCCTTCGAGCGCAATGGCAAAGTCGAGTTCGCGCTCGCGTCTTAGTTCCTCGATCTGCTCGGGGGTCATGATGCCCTCGATGGCCTGGTGACAGGCGTCGGCAGTCAATACCGTCTCGCCGACCGAGCGGATGACGCCCTCGATCTTGATCTTGACCTGGGTGCCTGGGGCGAAGAACAGGTCCGATGCCTTGTGCTTGATCATGAGCTCGAGATACGGCTTGATATCCATGGCGGCTTACCGTCGCAGCGCGTTATCGATTCGGCGTGAAGGGTGTCGGCGGGTCTTCGATGGTCGAGACTGGCGAGGGCCCACCGAATCTATTCGAATCCGGATCGTCCTCCTCGTCCTCGTCGTTGAGGATCGACAGGGCTTCAGTCCCGCTGAAATGATCCTTCTCGCGTGCGCTACGGCCTTCGAGCTTGATCGCTAGACGCAGACCATTCATGGAGTCGGCGTTGCGCAGGGCGTCTTCGTAAGAGATCTTCCCGGCCTCATACAGATCGAACAGCGCCATGTCGAAGGTCTGCATCCCGAGTTCGCGCGATTTCTTCATAACCGCCTTGATGCCGCCGACGTCGCCCTTGAAGATCAGATCCTGGATCAGAGGTGAGTTGAGCATGATCTCGACGGCGGCGATACGCCCACCATCGGTGCAGGGCAGCAGACGCTGCGAGATGATCGCCTTCAGGTTGAGCGAGAGATCCATCAGCAGCTGAGCGCGGCGCTCCTCGGGGAAAAGGTTGATGATGCGGTCGAGTGCCTGGTTGGCGCTGTTGGCGTGCAGCGTCGAGAGACAGAGGTGTCCGGTCTCGGCGAAGTTGATCGCATGTTCCATGGTTTCGCGGGTGCGGATCTCGCCGATCAGGATCACGTCCGGGGCCTGACGTAGGGTGTTGACGAGGGCGGCGTCCCAGCTCTCGGTGTCGACCCCGACCTCGCGCTGGGTCACCAGACAGTTGATATGCGGGTGCACATACTCGACCGGATCCTCGATAGTGATGATGTGACCATAGCTGTTGGCGTTACGATGACCGATCATGGCCGCCAGGGAGGTGGACTTACCCGAACCCGTACCGCCGACCATGAGTACCAGGCCGCGCTTGTTCATCACGATCTCCTTGAGCACCGGCGGCAGTTTGAGCTCCTCGATGGTCGGGATGTTGGAGTTGATGGTACGCAACACCGCGCCCGAGAGCCCCTGTTGCACGAAGGCATTGACGCGGAAGCGTCCAATACCCTTGGGGCTGATGGCGAAGTTGCACTCCTTGTGGGCATCGAAGTCGCGCACCTGGCGATCGTTCATGATCGAACGCACCAGGATGTTGGTCTGCTCGCCAGACAGCGTCTGCGTGCTCATCGGCGTCATGCGTCCGTGGATCTTGCAGGCAGGGGGAAATCCGGCGGAGATGAAGAGATCGGACCCATTCTTCTGCATCATCTTGCGCAAACAGTCGAGCATGAAATTTGCGGCTTGCTGACGGTCCATAACGCCCCCCTGATGTTAGGTTACGACGATCGGCGATGATGGTCGCGCATCCGATACCGAGGTGCACCGGCGCGCGTTGCCCTGCTAGATCCTAAATCTAGCAGAGCGGAAATGGCGCCGACTCAAACTTTGACGCCCCGATCGAGCCGGCGGTAACCAATGGCCTCGCTCAGATGTGTCGTGTCGATGCGCTCGGCGCCGCCCAGGTCGGCGATGGTGCGCGCCACCTTGAGAATCCGGTGATAGGCGCGCGCCGAGAGCGCCAGTCGTGTCAGGGCCTGCTCGATCAGCTTCCGTCCCGCGGCATCGAGCGCACAGTCGCGCTCGATCTCGGCGGGCATCAGCTCGGCATTGGACTTGCCAGCGCGCGCCAGCTGTCGTTCGTGCGCCGCCATGACACGGGCGCGCACCTGGGCCGTGGTCTCGGTCGCGCGCGCCGCCGGTCTGGTGAGCTGCTCCACGTCCAGGCGCAAGACCTCGACATGCAGATCGATGCGATCGAGCAGCGGACCGGACAGACGCCGGCGGTAACGCGCCACCTGGTCTGGACTGCAACGGCAGCGCCCGGTACTGTCGCCCAGATAACCACAAGGACAGGGATTCATGGCCGCGACCATCTGGAACCGCGCAGGGAAACGCACCTGACGTGCCGCACGCGCGATGTCGATCCAGCCCGCCTCCAGCGGCTCGCGCAGCACTTCCAGCACCCGACGATCAAACTCAGGCAGCTCGTCGAGAAAGAGCACGCCATGATGCGCCAGGGAGATCTCGCCCGGTCGTGGCTGGGTGCCACCGCCGACCAGGGCCGCCGCCGAGGCCGTGTGATGCGGTGAGCGGAAGGGGCGCTCCAGCCAGCGCGACGGATCGAAGGGGTCACGCCCACCGACCGAGCGGATCGTCGCTGCCTCCAGCGCCTCGGATTCGCTCAAGGGCGGCAGCAACCCGGGCAGGCGCATCGCCAGCATGGACTTGCCGGCACCGGGCGGCCCGATCATCAGGATCGAGTGCCTTCCGGCGGCAGCGATCTCCAACCCGCGCTTGCCGTGCTCCTGACCGCGCACATCGGCCAGATCCGGATAGACAGGCTGGGCCTGGATGCGTTCTGAGCCAGATTGGAGCGGCAGTGGCTCAATCCCGTCGAGATGGGCGCAGACCGCGCGCAGATGCGTGGCCGGGCGCACCTCGAGCCCCTCGACCAGGGCCGCCTCGGCAGCATTGGCGCGGGGCAGGATCAGCGCCCGCCCAGACGCGCGGGTCGCCAAGGCAATGGGCAGCACACCCTGGACCGGACGCAACTCGCCGGAAAGCGCCAACTCGCCGATGAACTCATAGCGTTCGAGCGTCTCGGTCTGGAGCTGGCCTGAGGCCCCCAGGATACCGAGCGCGATCGGCAGATCGAAACGCCCGCCCTCTTTGGGCAGATCCGCAGGTGCGAGATTGATCGTGACCCGCCCATTGGGGGTCTGGAATTTGTTGTTGACGAGCGCGCCATGCACCCGGTCCTTGCTCTCGCGCACCGCCATCTCGGGCAGACCGACGATCGATATCGCCGGCAGTCCGCCCGAGAGCTGAACCTCGACCGTGACCGGCGGCGCCTCGATCCCAAACCGCCCACGGCTGTAAAGGATACAGAGGGCCAAGACCCGCCCCGCAATCAGCCGGTTCGATCCCCGGACGCCGCCAAGGCTTGCTCCAGGGCCGCCACCCGCGACTCCAGCATCGAAAGCTTCGCGCGCGTGCGCGCCAGCACCGCCGACTGCACGTCGAACTCCTCACGCGTGACCAGATCGAGACGCGACAGCCCCGCTTCCAGCGATGCGCGTAGATTGCGGTTGATATCCTCCTGCAAGACCTGGAGCCCCTTCGGCATGGCCGAAGACAGGCGCTGGAACAGATCATCGAAGTGTTTTGGGTCCAACATCGTCTGAAGACCTTAAATGGGCTTGGAATAGAGAGCTAGGATCGAAAGCGACCTCGATCGGGCATTATAGGGGCGTGTTCGCGAACCGTCTTGCATTTAGCCCCGCTCCACGAACGAGCATCCACCCGACTCGACCGGGCCAGCACGCCTCATGTTGGTGCAACCATCTGGTGTGGCCTTCGCACATGAGGCTAAAAAGCATCCAAGCAGACGCGCTAAAGCCGCCTGAAACCAAGACGCCACGGCCTTCAGGAATCCTTCCCAGACCTTGGTGACATCCCGGCCAGGCCGCACCGCCCGGCGGTCAAATCCAGGTTTTGATGATCGATGGCATGTTCTCTGCTTTGTTTGGCGATAGGCAGCCGGGACCACCTGGATCGAACCGTCCTTTGCTCGAGCCGAAGACGTCCCTGATCGACCAACCCCATCCAACGACAACCCAGCACGAGGGAACCTCCATGAAGACACAGAGAATAAGCGCGCTCGTTGCATCCGGCCTCCTAGTCGTGGGCGCGAGCGCCTCGCAGGTCGCACTCGCTGCAAAAACGCACTCGGTCAGCGCCAACCTCGGCGCCGTCAGCAACTACATCTGGCGCGGCCAGAGCCAGACCCAAGATGGTCCGGCCATCCAGGGCGGTCTGGATTATGCCCACGAGAGCGGTTTTTCGGCCGGCACCTGGGTCTCGAACGTGGACTTCGGCGACGACATCAATGACATCAACTATGAGCTCGATTTCTACACGGGATTCGGCGGCTCGATCAGCGACGACTTAAGCTACGCACTCAAGCTCATCTACTACGCCTATCCAGACGGGCGCGATTCCGACTTTTCCGAGATCGGGGCAAGCGCCACCTACAAGTGGCTGACCGCCGGCGTCGATTACACCCTCTATGGTCAGGCCGACGATGCCGATGGCGTCGCCGACGGCGAGTCGACTTACATCGAGGGCGATCTCTACTACCACGCCAGCCTCGATTTCGAGCTGCCCTTTGAACTGGGTCTGAGCCTACGCGGCGGCTATTACGACTTCCGCTACAACGAGGGCGGCAACGACTATGCACACTGGGGTGTGACGCTCAGCCGCAAGGCTGGTGACTTCGGTACCTTCAGCCTCAACTACGACCAGATCGGACGCGACACCTATGACGACGACCCCAGGGTCTGGGTCGGCTGGCTGAAAGAGTTCTGAGCGCGTTCGCCTTAGTCGTCTGGGTGTCCAAGCCTTGGGTTCCCACTGCAAGGAGTCAAACCACCATGAAACTGGTTTCAGCCATCATCAAACCCTTCAAGCTCGATGACGTGCGTGAGGCGCTCGGCGACCTCGGCGTCTCCGGGATCACGGTCACCGAGGTCAAGGGCTTCGGTCGCCAGAAGGGCCACACCGAACTCTATCGCGGCGCCGAATATGTCGTGGACTTCCTGCCCAAGATCAAGGTCGAGATCGCCGTCGAAGATGCCAGGGTCGATCAGGTGATCGAGGCCGTCAGCAAGGCCGCGCGCACCGGCAAGATCGGCGACGGCAAGATCTTTGTCTTCGCGCTCGATCAGGTCATCCGGATCCGCACCGGCGAGACCGGCGCGGACGCACTCTGATCAAGACTTTATTGAGAGTTCTAATATGAGATCGACGCCCTTTTCCAAACGCCTCCGACTGCTGCTTGCGGTCGGCTTGGGACTCGTGCCCTTCCTGGTTCTGGGTCAGGAAGAAACGCCAAGGCTCGACTCCGGCGATACGGCCTGGATGCTGACCGCCACTGCGCTGGTGTTGTTCATGACCATCCCCGGGCTGTCGCTGTTTTATGCCGGTCTGGTGCGTGCCAAGAACGTCCTATCGGTACTCATGCAGTGCTTTGTCATCACCGCCATGATGAGCCTGCTGTGGGCCATCTATGGCTATAGCCTGGCCTATACCGACGGTGGCTCCTTGCAGTGGCTCATCGGCGGCTTCGAGAGGCTCTTCCTCTCGGGCCTGACGATCGACTCGATCAACGGCACCATCCCAGAGTCGCTCTACATGACCTTCCAGATGACCTTTGCCATCATCACCCCAGCGCTCATCGTCGGCGCCTTTGCCGAGCGCATGAAGTTCTCGGCCATGCTGGTGTTCATGGCGCTGTGGTTGACCCTGGTCTATGTCCCGATCTGGCACTGGGTGTGGGGCGGTGGCTGGATCGCCAATCTGGGCGCCATCCTTGGATTCACCGCGGAAGGCGGCGGCGCGATCGATTTTGCCGGCGGCACCGTGGTCCACATCAATGCCGGTATCGCTGGTCTGATGGCTGCGCTCGTACTCGGTCCACGCAAGGGCTATCCGGGAACCGCCATGCCGCCGCACAACCTGGGTCTGACCGTGATGGGGGCCTCGATGCTCTGGATCGGCTGGTTTGGCTTCAATGCGGGTTCGGAACTCGCTGCCGACGGCACCGCCGGCATGGCGCTGACGGTCACCCAACTGGCCACGGCCACGGCAGCCCTGACCTGGATGTTCGCCGAGTGGATCAATCACGGTAAACCCTCGGTGTTGGGTATCGCCACCGGGGCGGTCGCCGGGCTGGTCGCCATCACCCCGGCCTCGGGTACCGCCGGCCCCATGGGGGCGATCGCCATCGGCTGTGCCGGTGCTTTCTTAGCCTTCATCGCCTCAACCAAGCTCAAGCGCAAACTTGGCTACGACGACTCGCTCGACGTCTGGGGCGTGCATGGCGTGGCCGGTATCGTCGGCGCCATCCTGACCGGTGTCTTCGCCTCCCCGCTCCTGGGCGGCTCGGGTTTGGCCGAAGGCATCGAGACCATGGGGGCCCAGGTGCTGATCCAGATCGTCTCGGTCCTGGCGACCCTGGTTTATGGCGGCGTGCTCAGTTTGCTGATCCTGCTGACAGTGAAGTCCACCCTGGGTCTGCGCGTCACCGAGGAAGAGGAGACCATGGGCCTGGATCTGTCACAGCACGACGAGCGCGGCTACATCCTCTAATCGGCGCCCAAGGGCGGTCGGCGCTATCCGTCCACACTCCCGAGATCGGGGTGCCTTCATCATGCCTCGACTGTTGTTGTGATTTTGGGGCCATTCGGCCCCATTCTTTTGTCCATCAGAGCCATGTAAGCCAGTGCCTGCTTCATCGCCCTTGTTCGCGCGCAACCAATCGATCAAGATCGGGACTTACCACAAGGAGCACAGTTTGACCATGCCGGTTTAGAATACGGACGTCGCTATCCATCAGCGCCCCGACCATGTCAACACTCGACGGTGACGCCATCCAACCGATATCCGAACTGAAGCCTGTGGATCTATGGCCGGCGCTGCATCGACGGCTCCAGAAACTCAGTCCCGACTCCGTCAATGGTCCGGATCTCCAAACTCAACTTGCTCGGCTCGAAAGCACGCTGACCCAAGCCCTGGCGGAACATCCCGATGACAGTCTGTTCGTACTCGTACAGATGCTTCATGATCCACGCCATGGTTATAGTGTCTCTCATGCACTGCTAGCGGCTGTGACCTGTCAGCTGGTGGGTCCGCCCGCCGGCATCCAGGGCGAACGACTCCAGGCGCTGACTCGGGCCGCGCTGACGATGAATATCGCGATGCGTGCCTTGCAGGATCAGCTCACGGCTCAGGTCCGGCCCCCGGATGTCGAGCAACGCCGCGCGATCGAGCAACACCCGATCGAGGGTGCCAAGAGCCTGCGTCGGCTGGGGGTGAGCGACGAGACCTGGCTGTCTCTGGTCGAAGAGCATCATGAGACCCCGGATGGCCGTGGCTATCCGCGGGGCAAGCCAGTGCGCGATTCGCTGCAGCATCTGCTGCGCATGAGCGACCTGTTCGTGGCCCGCATCAGCCCGCGCCGGAGCCGACGAGCCCTGGCGCCCAATGCGGCGGTGCGCAATCTCTATCTGGAGACGCGCGACTACGCCGGCGAACTCGGCGCCATCTTTGCTAAGCAAGTCGGCATGTATCCACCCGGAACCTATGTACGGCTCCAGAGCGGCGAGACAGCGGTCGTTATCCGGCGTGGAGAGCGCGTCAACTTTCCATTGACTGTCGCCATCGCCGATCCGATCGGCGTCCCGCTGAGCCCGCCTCAGGTCCGAGATACCCAGCTACCCGGGCTGGGCATCAAGCGCTACGTGGATCCGGAAGAGGTGCGCGTGCGCATCGACCTGAGGCGATTGTTGGAGCGACTCTAGCCCTTGGCCTTTCTTAATCTTAAAGAGTCGCGACTAGCCGGCGCGCGCCAGGGCGATTGCCGGTTCTGGAGCGGGCGCAGCGGCCAGCGACTCGGGATAGGCGTCGGTCCAACGCAGCACTTCCAGCCGCCCGTCGTGATGCTCGACCAACGCAGTACAGCTCTCGACCCAGTCGCCACAGTTGCAGTAGGTCACACCGGCGATCTGGCGCATCTCGGCATGATGGATATGGCCGCAGATCATACCGTCCAGGCCGCGCTGTTTGGCCTCGGTGGCCACGGCGTGCTCATAGTTGCCGATATAGCTGACGGCGTCCTTGACCCGATGCTTGAGATAGCCGGCCAGCGACCAGTATTTGAGTCCGAAGAGGGCGCGCACCCGGCTGATGAAGCCGTTGAGCGCCAGTAGCCGGTCATAGGCGTGCGAACCGAGCCGCGCGAGCCACAGGCTGTGCTGAACGACGCGATCAAACTTGTCGCCATGCAGCACCAGGAACCTACGCCCGTCGGCGGTCGTATGCACCACTTCATCACACACCCGCACGTCGCCGAATCGGACATCGAGATGTTCGCGGAAAAGCGCATCGTGGTTACCCGGGATATAGATGACCTCGGTTCCGGTACGCACCTTCTCCAGCACCGTGCGCACCACCTGATTATGCGCGTCTGGCCAGTAGAGACCGCCCTTCATCGCCCAGAGATCGACGATGTCGCCGACCAGATAGAGCTGCTTGCAGTGAGTTGACCGCAGGAAATCAAGCAGAAACCGCGCCTGACAGCCGCGAAAGCCCAGATGCAGGTCCGAGATGAAGATGCTGCGATATTTGAGTGGCTGCATACGCTTGACGTCCGACATCGCCTAATCCGACTCCGGTGAAACGATAGGCACGATATGTTCGTCAAGATTGATGACCAAAGCGTTGAGGCTTGGTGAAGATGCGGTTAAATCGTCCAACCCAAGCGGTTCCCGTATACTGTGGGCTTTGCCCGCGAGGGTGTTTTTCCTGAGATCTGGAGTGAGACGATGGCGCACGGCGCAATCAAAAAGGTGGTCCTGGCCTATTCCGGCGGACTAGATACCTCGGTCATCCTGAGATGGCTGCAAGAAGAGTACGGTTGTGAGGTGGTGACCTTCACCGCCGACATCGGTCAGGGCGAGGAGCTGGAACCGGCGCGCGCCAAGGCCCAGGCCGCCGGGGTCAAGGAGATCTATATCGACGATCTCTGCGAAGAGTTCGTCAGCGACTTCGTCTTCCCGATGTTTCGCGCCAATGCCCTCTATGAGGGCGAGTATCTGCTCGGCACCTCGATCGCCCGGCCACTGATTGCCAAGCGTCTGATCGAGATCGCCGCCGAGACCGGCGCCGATGCCATCGCCCATGGCGCGACCGGCAAGGGCAACGATCAGGTCCGCTTCGAGCTGACCGCCTATGCCTTAAACCCCGACATCAAGATCATCGCCCCCTGGCGCGAATGGGATCTGCTCTCGCGCGACAAGCTCATGGCCTATGCCGAGCGCCACGGCATCGCGGTCGAGATGAAGCGCGATGGCACCAAGTCACCCTACTCGATGGACGCCAACCTGCTGCATATCTCCTATGAGGGCTATGAGCTGGAGGATCCCTGGGTCGAGCCCAGCCCAGAGATGTGGCGGTGGACGGTGGCACCCGAGCAGGCACCTGACCATCCGACCACGATCGAGATCGGTTTTGAACACGGCGACCCAGTGGCCATCGATGGCCGGCGTCTGAGCCCGGCGAAACTCCTGGCCGAGCTCAACCGGATCGGTGGGGCCAATGGCATCGGGCGCACCGACATCGTCGAGAACCGCTATGTCGGCATGAAGTCGCGCGGCTGCTATGAGACCCCCGGCGGCACCATCCTGCTCAAGGCCCATCGCGCCATCGAGTCGCTCACGCTCGACCGCGAGGCGGCCCACCTCAAAGACGAGCTGATGCCGCGCTATGCCAGCCTGGTCTACAACGGCTATTGGTTCTCGCCTGAGCGCCAGATGCTCCAGGCCGCCATCGACGAGACCCAAAAGGTCGTCAACGGCGAGGTGCGGCTCAAGCTCTACAAGGGCAATGTCATAGTCGTGGGTCGCAAATCGGAGAGCAACAGTCTGTTCGATGCCGCGATCGCAACCTTCGAGGAGGATGCTGGCGCCTACAATCAGGGCGACGCCACTGGCTTCATCCGTCTGAACGCACTGCGGCTGCGTGTGGCCGCGCGCAAGCGAGGTTGACGCAGAAATAATCCATCCGGGACTCCTATCCCGGATGGATGTTCAGCTTAAATCGCTCGCAACCCAGATACCGATGCCTGTGCCGGAAGGCTGACCACCGGATGGGCGTCGGCGTTTCAGAAGATGACCTCTCGATTTTCAAGCCGCACGGCTCGGACACATCGCCGGCCGGCTCGATCGGGCCTGGAACAGATTCGCTGTGGACCAAAGGGACTCAGCACAGGAGTCATCGCTGTTTCCCCGTTGTTCGGATCAGCGTGTTTCGTGCGTCGTCGTAGTGGTGGCCGCTGGCAGCTCGGACGGCGCCTCGCCGCGCGCCCTGAGCTCGTCGAATGGATCCGGGCCGCGGCGCTCGTATCCCGCCTCCTTGAGCCGGCGCAGATAATCGTACCAAAGCGGTTGCCAGGCGCGACCCAGCTTGTAGAGATAGGCCCAATCGTATAGACCCGAATTGTGCCCATCATCGAAATGGATCTTGACCGCATAGCGTCCGATCGGCTCTAGATCACGGATATTGACCCCCTCCTTGCCGACCTGGAGCCTGGCCGTCGCTGGCGAATGGCCACGCACCTCGGCCGAGGGTGAATAGACGCGCAGATACTCGCACGGCAGTCGGAAACGCGCACCGTCCTCGAAGAGGATCTCCAGCACGCGCGATTGTTGACGCAGATTGAGTTCGATCGGGAGGATGTGTTGTTCCATGGACTTGGAACCTCGGTGGCTGTTTGGCTGTGGATCGCTCACATGGGGGCAAGCGAACGAGGTCCCTAGGCGGACGTGTTGGATTCAATCAAGACGGCTTGCAACCTCGGCACCAGCGTCAAAGCCCCATCGAACGCCGCAAACGTGGGACAGCGCCTTTGGCGGTCGGGCGGTTGCCCCGGATCTTGCCCCTACTCTTTTTGCGATGTCAATGGACGTTGTGAGACGTTACGGAACCAATAGACAAGAAAAAACCCGCACTTAGGCGGGCTTCGGGATGTCTTGAAACGGCTTGAGACGGGTATTTGGAGGCTGAGCCCGGAATCGAACCGAGGTCCACGGCTTTGCAGGCCGCTGCATAACCACTCTGCCACTCAGCCTTGAGAGCTGGGCATTGTAATCACAAAGCGCCCAGCTGTCACCTCTATCGCGCGGGATTTCACACCTCATCCGCCGCTTTGGTGATATGTTTTCATCCCCATGAACACACACTTCTCTGAGTTTCTCCTTCCCGACGCGCTCATGCGCGGTCTGGCCGACGCAGGCTATACGACACCGACCCCAGTCCAGGCCCAGGTGATCCCGCTGGCGATGGAGGGCTTAGATTTGCTGGTCTCAGCGGCCACGGGCTCCGGCAAGACGGCGGCCTTTCTGCTGCCGATCATGCAACGCTTCATCGAAGGGCCGCGCCATGATGGCGGCACCCGCGCCCTGATCCTAGTGCCAACCCGCGAGCTGGCACGTCAGATCCATGACCATTTCATGCGTTTGGGCCGCTATACGCGCCTGACCTGCGGCGTCATCACCGGTGGCGCGTCCAAGGCCCATCAGATCGCGACCCTGCGCAAGGATCCCGAGATCCTGGTGGCCACCCCGGGGCGTCTGCTTGAATTTCTGGAGACGGGACAGGCGGATCTGAGCGACCTGGAGTTCCTGGTGCTCGACGAGGCCGACCGGATGCTCGACATGGGCCTCGCCGGCGACGTGCTGGCGATCATCCGCTACAGCCGTCCCGAGCGCCAGTCACTCCTGTTCTCGGCGACGCTCAAGCAGCGCGGTCTGAATCGGATCATCGCGCATCTGCTTCGTGATCCGCGGCGGGTCGATATCGATCCGATCCGCCAACAGCACCCGGACATCGCGCATTGGCTGTTTCTGAGCGACGGACTAGAACACAAGCAACAGCAGCTTCTGTGGTTGCTGCGTCACGAAACCTATGACAAGGCCCTGATCTTCACCAACACCCGCGAGGGGGCCGTGGCGCTAGGCAACTTCCTTCAAGGCCAACAGCAGCGGGTCGCCGTGCTGCACGGCGAACTCGATCAACGCGAGCGCAATCGCGTCATGGGGCTGTGGCATAGCGGGCGTGTGAATACGCTCATCGCAACCGATCTGGCCGCACGCGGACTCGATGTGCCGGGTGTGCAGCGGGTATTCAATTTTGACTTGCCGCGCCGGGGCGATGACTATCTGCATCGTACCGGACGTACCGGACGCGCAGGCGAGACCGGCGTGGCTATCTCGCTGGTCGGTCCACCTGAATGGAACCGGATGGAGAGCATCACGCGCTATCTCAACCTAACCTTCGAGCTGCGCGAGATCCCGGGACTCAAGGCCAACTTCAAAGGGCCGGTGAAGCGCAAAAAACCGACTAAACCGGCGAAGACACGCAATAAGTGCACATCTAGGGCCTTGGTCGGGGCGAAACAGCGCAAGAAGGAACGTCTACGCGACCGCAAGAACATCGGCAAGCGGCGTGTGCCGTCGAGTGTCAAGGCGCAGGAGGCGGGTCATGCGCCTCTGACGAGGCACTTACGCGAGGATGCCAAGTCGGGCAAGGATTGATCCGCGTCAAGAGGGTGCGACCCTCCGCGGGCCATGCCCTTTCAGCCAAACTCGACCGTCTCACCCACACCTAGCACAAGCTGTCGATCGGCACGTCCCTGATTGACCGCGATCTCGATCAGACCCAGGGCGTTCTCGTACCAAAACGCCTGTCCCGGCTCGACCTCGTAGAAGGTACGGGCGCGGGGCAACGGCTGTCCGTGGATCCGCAACACGGCCTGGTCAGCAAGACTGGACGCACGCACGCCCGTCATCAGATTGCCGAAATGGTCGATATAGACAATGGCCGGGCACTCGTCTGGCCAGTCGGCGCCGACCATGTCGGCCGGTGCCAGTGGAGCCAATTGCAGGTCCTTGCCCAGCACCAGCCGCGCGGCAGACGGTGCAAACCAGTCGCGCCCATGGAAGCTTGCCGACATCCGCTCCGGCTGCCAGCCGATGCGCCACACCGCCCCATCGCCGGCACGTCGCACCACAAGCGCCAGTAGACCATTGTCCGGCCCGATTAGCCAGTGACCCTCGACCCGAACCAGCAATCCAGCGCGCGCACTTCCGACCCCAGGATCGACGACACAGAGTAAAAGCGAGTTAGGCGGCAGATCGCGTAGCAGTGCTGGGAGCAGGTAGGCCGCGAGATCCGGTCTGAAGGGTGGCAGATCCTGCATGAGCCCCATACAGGGAATACCGGGCAATAGCGAATGCAGACGCGCCTGTATCTGACCGACATAGAGATCCGTGCCAAAATCTGTGGCGAGCAGAATACGTTCGATAGCAGGCTGAGCAGACATGAATCGGGTCTTGCTGGATCCAAGCCAGAGGCGTTTCGAGCAGACACAAAAACGCCGAGCATGGGCCCGGCGTTTTTAGGCCATCTGGAGCCAGGTCGTCGCATCTCGCCGATGCCTCGGCTCCAGACAAGGCGCGCCTCAATCCTCGTCGTCCTCGATCACCGTGGCCTTAGCCGGACGATCGACCAACTCGACGTAGGCCATCGGAGCGGCATCACTGTGACGGTAGCCACACTTGAGGATACGCAGATAACCGCCCGGACGGCTCCGATAACGAGGGCCTAGCTCAACGAACAGCTTACCGACCGCCTCCTTGTCACGCAGACGCGCGAACGCCAGGCGGCGCGTGTGGACCGAGTCAGTCTTAGCCAGGGTAATCAAGGGTTCGGCGACGCGCCGCAGCTCCTTGGCCTTGGGCAGTGTGGTCTTGATCAGCTCATGACGAAAGAGCGATGACGCCATGTTGCGGAACATGGCCTCGCGGTGCGAGCTGGTGCGATTCAGTTGCCTTCCGGCTTTGCGGTGACGCATGGTCCTGATCCCGAAATAATCGTTAAATCGTTAGATGGCATGGATCGGTCGGTGCGGATCCTTGAGATCCGCACACGCGCCTTAGCGAATGAGCTCAGCGATGTTCTCAGGCGGCCAGTTCTCAAGACGCATGCCCAGTGATAGCCCGCGCGTGGCCAGCACGTCCTTGATCTCGGTGAGCGACTTCTTGCCTAGATTGGGTGTCTTGAGTAGCTCAACCTCGGTGCGCTGGATCAGGTCACCGATCAGATAGATGTTCTCGGCCTTGAGACAGTTGGCCGAACGCACCGTCAGCTCCAGGTCGTCGACCGGGCGCAGCAAGATCGGATCATAGGGCAACTCATCGCGCGTCTCCTGGACCTGGGTCTCGGCGGGTACCGTGCCTTCCAGTGCCACAAAGCTCGACAGCTGATCGCGCAGGATGGTCGCTGCGCGTTGGATGGCTTCCTTCGGATCGATGGTGCCGTTGGTCTCTAGATCAATCACCAGCCGGTCGAGGTCGGTACGCTGTTCAACACGCGCCGACTGTACCTCGATGGCCACGCGCCGCACCGGGCTGAAGGAGGCGTCAATTGGCAGCTTGCCGATTGGACGATCCTCGACACCCCCGTGCTCGCGCTGGCTTGCTGGCTCATAGCCGCGACCGCGACGCACGGTCAGGGTCATGCTCAGATCGGTATCAGCCGTCAGGTTGGCGATCACCAGCTCGGGGTTGGCGATCTGGGCCGTGTGATCGATGATGATGTCGCCTGCCGTCACCGGTCCTGGACCGCGCTTGCTCAGGGCAAAGGTCGCCTCGTCTTTCCCATGGAGCACGATGGCGAGCTGCTTGAGGTTGAGCAGGATCTCAAGCACATCCTCCTGCACGCCTGCAAGCGTCGTGTACTCGTGCAGCACCCCCTGGATCTCGACTTCCGTTACGGCGTACCCGTCCATCGACGACAGCAAGATTCGCCGCAGCGCGTTGCCAAGCGTGTGGCCGAAACCGCGTTCGAGCGGCTCCAGCGAGACCCGTGAATGACACGGGTTGCCATCGACCTCCTCGACCTTGACGATGCGCGGCTTGAGAAATTCCCCAATAGCGTCAGTCATTCAGTGCCTCTTAAGGGAGCTCCTTACTTGGAGTACAGCTCGACGATCAGGGATTCGTTGATGTCAGCCGGAAGATCCGAGCGATCTGGAATGCGCTTGAACACACCCTTTAGGCCCTTGGTATCGACCTCGATCCAATCCGGAAAGCCGTACTGCTCGGCCAGGGCCATGGCATTCTGCACGCGCACCTGTTTTTTGGCCGCTTCGCGGACCTCGATGTGATCCTCAGCAGCAACCTGATATGACGGTATGTTGACGACACGTCCGTTAACCAAGATGCCCTTGTGGCTGACGAGCTGACGCGCCTCGGCGCGCGTGGATCCGAACCCCATCCGATAGACGACGTTGTCGAGCCGGCGCTCGAGGAGTTGCAACAGGTTTTCACCGGTCGCACCCTTGGAGCGCGCGGCCTTCTTGTAGTAGTTACGGAACTGACGCTCGAGCACGCCGTAGATACGACGCACCTTCTGCTTCTCGCGTAGCTGCACACCATAGTCGGAGAGGCGGCGGCGACGGTCGGCCATCTGGCCGGGCTGCTTCTCTAGCTTGCACTTGGTATCGAGCGAACGCGCGCGGCTCTTGAGCGAGAGGTCTACACCCTCGCGCCGCGCCAGCTTGCAGGTTGGGCCTATGTAACGTGCCATATGTCTTCCTGTTGAACCGTCGAACCCTCAGACGCGCCGCTTTTTTGGGGGGCGGCAGCCGTTGTGCGGGATGGGCGTCACGTCGGTGATACTGGTGATCTTGAACCCAGCATTGTTGAGTGCGCGCACCGCAGACTCGCGCCCCGGCCCTGGCCCCTTGACGTTGACATCTAGGTTGCGCAGACCATATTCCTTCGCGGCCTGACCGGCCTTGTCGGCGGCGACCTGAGCAGCGAAGGGCGTGCTCTTGCGCGAGCCGCGGAAACCCGAGCCGCCGGAGGTCGCCCAGGTCAGGGTGTTGCCCTGCCGATCTGTAATGGTGATGATGGTGTTGTTGAAGGAGGCGTGGACATGGGCGATTCCGTCTGCGACCTGCTTCTTGACCTTTTTTTTCGTGTTGCGAATCGGTTTAGCCATTCGACTTCAATCCAAGTTCATCTGGCCGAGCGCAAGGCGCTTAGCGTTTGATCGGGCGACGCGGACCCTTGCGGGTCCGGGCGTTGGTGCGGGTGCGCTGACCACGCAGCGGCAGCCCACGACGATGACGGATGCCCCGGTAGCAGCCGAGATCCATCAGCCGCTTGATGTTCATCGACACCTCGCGCCGCAGATCGCCCTCGACCGTGAACTTCGCGACCTCATTACGCAGCCTGTCGATTTCTTCTTCTGTAAGGTTCTGGACCTTAGCGGTACGCGCGATACCTGCCGCATCGCAAATCAGGCCCGCGCGGGTGCGACCGATGCCGTAGATCGCGGTCAGCGCGATCACAGCGTGTTTTTTGTCTGGGATATTGACGCCGGCGATACGGGCCATGTCTACAAACCCCTTAATCCTATAAGGCTCAGCGGGTAAATTGCACAGTTTATCAAACGGTTTATTTAGGTCAACCAAGAATCGATCAACCCTGGCGCTGCTTGTGACGTGGATCGGAACAGATCACACGCACCGAGCCATTGCGCCGAATGATTCGGCAATTTCTGCACAGCTTTTTGACGGATGCACGCACTTTCATGTTTTTCTCTCCCAAAACCGCGTCCACGTACGACAGGCGGTGTTTGCAATGAACCGACCGTCCGAGAGCGACTCCGGACGGTCGCCGCGCTGGACGCGGTCTACCAAGATTTGTTGACGGCCTCAGCGCAGCAGTCCGCCGCCCGGTGCCTTCAGGTTGGCCTTCTTCATCAGCCCTTCGTACTGGTGCGACATCAGATGTGCCTGCACCTGCGCCATGAAGTCCATGACCACGACGACCACGATCAGCAGCGAGGTACCGCCGAAATAGAAGGGTACGTTGTAGCCAACGATCAAGAACTCTGGTAGCAGACAGACGGCGGTGATGTAGATGGCACCAGCGGCGGTCAGCCGAGTCATGACGCCATCGATATAACGCGCCGTCTGCTCACCCGGACGGATGCCTGGGATGAAGGCACCCGAGCGCTTGAGGTTGTCTGCCGTCTCCTTTGCGTTGAAGACCAAGGCGGTATAGAAGAAACAAAAGAAAATAATCGCCGAGGCATAGAGCAGCACATAGATCGGCTCACCGGGTGCCAGCTTGGAGGTGAGCGTGGCGATCCAGCGCAGATCCTCGTTGCTACCGAACCACTGCCCAAGCGTGCCCGGAAACAGGATGATACTAGAGGCAAAGATCGGCGGAATCACACCGGCCATGTTCAACTTCAACGGCAAGTGCGTGCTCTGCGCCTGGATCATCTTGCGCCCCTGCTGGCGGCGCGCATAGTTCACCGTGATGCGCCGCTGACCGCGCTCGACGAAGACCACGAACGCCGTCACGGCGAGCGCCATGGCGAACAGCGCCAGGACACCCAGTACGTTCATCTCGCCGGTGCGCGCCAACTCCAATGTGCCGCCGAGCGCCGCCGGCAACCCAGCGACGATACCGGCAAAGATGATCATCGAGATCCCGTTGCCGATGCCGCGCTCGGTGATCTGCTCGCCGAGCCACATCAGGAACATGGTCCCTGTCACCAGCGACACGGTCGCGGTGAACACGAAACCCACCCCCGAGTGCACTACCAGGGCAGCACCTCCAGCCGTCTGACCCTGTAGCGCCACCGAGATACCGATCGCCTGGAAGGTCGCCAGAAATACCGTGCCGTAACGGGTGTACTGGGTGATCTTGCGCCGTCCGGACTCGCCTTCTTTCTTGAGCTGATCGAGCTGTGGCACCACCGAGGTCATCAATTGCACGATGATCGAGGCCGAGATATAGGGCATGACACCAAGTGCGAACAGACTCGCGCGCTGCAGGGCCCCACCCGAGAACATGTTGAACATGTCCAAGATCGAACCCTGATTCTGCTCGAAGAGGATGGCCAGCGCCTCTGGATTCACCCCCGGCACCGGGATGAAGGTACCGATGCGATAGACGAGCAGGGCCCCCAATAGAAACATCAGGCGCTGACGCAACTCGGTCAACTGCCCCATCCCACCGAGTGCCCCTACCATGGATCCAGCGTTTTTAGCCATCCGTCTCAAGCCCTTGGGTTAGTCTTCGATCGTGCCGCCGGCGGCCTCGATCGCGGCGCGCGCGCCCTTGGTCACACCCAGACCACGGATGGTCAGGGCACGCGTGACCTCGCCGGAGGCGATGATCTTGGCGCTCTTGACTGTGCGGTTGATGATCCCGGCGGCCCTGAGCGTGTCGAGGTCGACGACCTCACCCTCGACCAGATTCAGCTCGTTGAGGCGTACCTCGTCCTTCTCCAGCGCCTTGCGCGACCGGAAACCGACCTTGGGCAGACGCCGCTGCAAGGGCATCTGACCGCCCTCGAAACCGACCTTATGAAACCCGCCGGCACGGGCCTTTTGCCCCTTGTGGCCACGGCCGCAGGTCTTGCCCAGCCCGCTTCCGATCCCGCGTCCGACACGCTTGGCGGAGGGACGGCTACCCGGATCGGGCCGCAGATCATTGAGTCTCATCTCAGGCTTCCTCCACGATCTTGACCATGTAGTGCACGGCATTGACCATGCCGCGCGTACAGGGCGTATCCTCGACCTCGACAACCTGGTGCAGGCGACGCAGACCCAATCCACGCACGCAGGCCTTGTGCTTCTCCAGGCGCCCGTGCACGCTGCGCACCAGCTTGACCTTCATCATCTTTTTGTCGGACATCGCTTACCCCAGGATCTCTTCGATACGCTTGCCGCGCTTGGCGGCCACGGTCGCTGGATCGCTCATGGTGCGCAGACCATTGACAGTGGCGCGCACGACGTTGGTCGGGTTGTTGGTGCCAATGCACTTGGCAAGCACGTTCTGCACACCAAGCACCTCGAACACGGCACGCATGGCACCACCGGCGATGATACCAGTACCCTCGGAGGCCGGCTGCATGAAAACCTTGGCTGCGCCGTGTTTGCCCTGCAAGGGATATTGCAGGGTCGAGCCATTGAGCTTGACCTCGATCATATTCTTGCGGGCGCTTTCCATCGCCTTCTGAATCGCGATCGGCACCTCACGCGCCTTGCCGCGACCGAAGCCGACCCGGCCCTTGCCATCTCCGACCACAGTCAGGGCCGCAAAGCCGAACTGACGACCACCCTTGACCACCTTGGCCACACGATTGACCGCCACCAGCTTTTCGAGGAGCTCATCATCTTCTGCTTTTGGATTGGAGTTTGCCATGGATTCGCGCCCTTAAAATTTCAGTCCGCCTTCACGCGCCGCATCCGCGAGCGCCTTGAGACGACCGTGATAACGGAAGCCAGATCGGTCGAAAGCGACCGTCTCGACACCAACGGCCAGGGCGCGCTCGGCGATCGCCTTGCCAATAACCACAGCGGCGGCGATGTTGGCCTTGTTGCCTGTGATTTGCGCGGCCAGGGCCTTCTCGACGGTCGAGGCACTGGCGAGCACGCGGTCGCCGCCTTTGCCGGGCGCGATGATCTGGGCATAGGTATGGCGCGGTGTGCGATGTACGCACAGCCGATAGACGCCAAGCTCACGCATCTTGGCACGGGCCCGCGTCGCACGACGCAGGCGAGCCTGTTTCTTGTCCATCGTTGCGACCCCTTATTTCTTCTTAGCTTCCTTACGCAGGACATTCTCGTCCGCGTAACGAACTCCTTTGCCTTTGTACGGCTCCGGTGGGCGGAAGGCCCGGATCTCGGAGGCGACCTGACCGACCTGCTGCTTGTCAGCACCCGACACCAGGATCTCGGTCTGGCTTGGAGTCTCGATCGTGATGCCCTTCGGCACCGGATAGATGACCGGATGCGAGAAACCCAGACTGAGGTCGAGTACGTCGCCCTTGGCCTGGGCGCGATAACCGACGCCGACCAGGGTCAGCTTGCGCGTAAAACCGCTGCCACAGCCGGTGACCATATTGTTGAGCAACGCACGGGTGGTACCAGCCAGGGCCCAGGCCTCGGTCTGGCCCTCAGCGGGTGCGACCCGGATCTCGCCGTTCTCCTCGCAGACACGCACGGCTGGATGGACACGCCAGCCCAGGGTACCCTTCGGACCCTTAACAGTGACATCCTGGCCCTTGATCTCGACCGTGACGCCCTTGGGGAGCTTGATCGGTGCCTTTGCAACACGTGACATCTTGGCCTCCCCTTAAGCGACGTAGGCGATGATCTCGCCGCCATGTCCGGCCTGACGGGCCGCGCGGTCGGTCATCAGACCCTTGGAGGTGGAGACGATGGCGATACCGAGCCCAGCCCAGACCTTGGGCAGATTGTCCTTGCCGCGATAGATGCGCAGTCCGGGGCGCGAAACGCGCTGGATAAGCTCGATCACGGGTTTGCCGCGATAGTACTTGAGCTTGATGACCAGCTCGGGCTTGCCGTTCTTGGTCTCGACCATGGCGTCGGCGATGTAACCTTCTTCTTTGAGCAGGTTCGCAATCGCAACCTTTTGCTTGGAAGACGGCATCACGATCGTGATCTTACCGCGCTGCTGGCCGTTGCGGATGCGTGTCAGCATGTCCGCGATCGGATCCGATAGACTCATTGACTTCTCCGTGGGTCAGGCCGTCATTGCGACGCGATACCCGGTAGGTTCGAAATTAGCTTTGAGCGCCCAAGCCTCCAGCCATCGGCTTTCAGCACGCTTAAAAGCTGGCGGCTGATGGCTAGCGGCCGTCGGCTCTCTTACCAGCTCGCCTTAACGACGCCGGGGACATCCCCGCGCATCACGGCCTCGCGCAACTTGTTGCGCGAGAGCCCAAACTTGCGATAGACCGCATGCGGACGACCCGTGACGCGACAACGACGCTGCTGGCGCACCGGGCTGGCGTCGCGCGGCAGCTTTTGCAGCTTCAGTACCGCCTCGTCGATCTGCTCAGGGCTCGCGTTGCGATCATTGATCACAGCCTTGAGGGCCGCGCGCTTGACACTGAAGCGAGCAGCCATCTTGGCACGCTTACGATCACGCGCAATCATACTCTTCTTCGCCATGCGATTACCTTAGGTCCGGAAGGGGAAGTTGAAGGCTTCGAGCAGGGCACGACCCTCCTCGTCCGTCCGCGCCGTGGTCGTGATGGTGATGTCGAGTCCGCGTAGCGCGTCGATCTTGTCGTAGTCAATTTCAGGAAAAATAATCTGCTCACGCACGCCCATCGAGTAGTTGCCGCGACCGTCGAAGGACTTGGGGCTCAGGCCACGAAAGTCGCGGATACGCGGGATCGCGATGCTGATCAGGCGATCGAGAAACTCATACATGCGTGCGCGACGCAGGGTGACCTTGCAGCCGATCGGCCAACCCTCGCGGATCTTGAACCCGGCCACCGACTTGCGGGCGTAGGTCACGATCGGCTGTTGACCAGCGATGGCGCGCAGGTCAGCGACGGCATAGTCCATGATCTTCTTGTCGGCCACGGCCTCGCCCACACCCATGTTGAGCGTGATCTTCTCGATCTTGGGCACCTGCATCACACTCTTGTAGCCGAAGCGCGCCTTGAGCTGAGGCACGATGCGCTCTTTATATTCAATCTGCAATCTGGACATCTCGCCTCACTCGCTCAGACATCGACGACTTCGCCATTGGACTTGAACACCCGCACCTTACGCCCGTCTGCCAGAATCTTGAAACCGACGCGATCGGCGCGACCCTTGATCGGGTTGTAGAGCCCGACATTGGAGACATGGATCGGCATCGCCTTGTCGATGATTCCGCCCGGCACGCCGGCCTGCGGATTGCCTTTCTGGTGCTTGCGGGCAATGTTGATGTTCTCGACCACGATGTAGTGTTCGTCCAACACCTTGAGCACAGTACCGCGCTTGCCCTTGTCCTTGCCGGCGATGACCATGACGTCATCGCCCTTTTTGATCTTTCGCATGAATCTCGTCTCCTCAAAGCACTTCCGGCGCCAGCGAGATGATCTTCATGAAACGCTCGCCGCGCAGCTCGCGCGTAACAGGCCCAAAGATACGGGTACCGATGGGTTGAAGCTGGTTGTTCAAGAGCACAGCAGCGTTGTCGTCGAAACGGATCAGCGAGCCGTCAGGGCGACGCACGCCGTGACGGGTACGGACCACGACCGCATTGTAAACATCGCCCTTCTTGACCTTACCGCGTGGGATGGCGTCCTTGACGGTAACCTTGATGACATCGCCGATGCCCGCGTAGCGACGCTGCGATCCGCCGAGCACCTTGATGCACATCACGCTCTTGGCGCCGCTGTTGTCGGCGACGCTGAGATTGGTCTGCATCTGAATCATTGTCTTTTACCTAAAAAGCTCGTTGCTGATCCGGAATGGATCGATGGCTCCGCGAAATGACCACGTCGGCCGCGCCGTAAGCGCCGGGCCGGAAGCACGCGAGACCGGCAAAGACCGCTCAGCGCGCCTTTTCGAGGATCTCGATCAGGCGCCAGGTCTTGGTCTTGGAGAGCGGACGGCACTGCTCGACCCGCACCAGATCACCGACGTTGCAACTGTTGGTCTCATCATGCGCGTGGATCTTGGTCGAGCGGCGCATAAACTTGCCATAGAGTGGGTGCTTGACACGGCGCTCGATCACGACCGTGATGGTCTTGTCCATGGCGTTGCTCGTGACGCGCCCTTCGAGTGTCCGGTTGGTCTTGGTCTTGTTCTCGCCGTTCATGATGTTCTGCCCGCCTTCCGTTCGGCCATGATGGTCTTGATCCGGGCGATGTCCCGGCGCACGGCCTTCATGCGCGAGGGCTTGGACAGCTGGCCTGTGCCCCGCTGCATGCGCAGATTGAATTGCTCGCGCAGCAGCTCCATCAACTGTGCCTGAAGCTCTTGGGTGCTGTTGGTTCGAAGCTCGTTGGCCTTCATCACAGAATCGTCCGCTTTTCAAAGGTGGTCTTCACCGGTAGCTTGGCCGAGGCCAGCTTGAAGGCCTCGCGCGCGACTTCTTCGCTGACACCCTCGATCTCGTAGAGCATGCTACCCGGCTGAATCAGGGCGACCCAGTACTCGACGTTACCCTTACCCTTACCCATACGAACCTCGAGCGGCTTCTTGGAGATCGGCTTGTCCGGGAACACCCGGATCCAGATCTTGCCGCCGCGCTTGACGCTACGGGAGATAGCACGGCGGGCGGCCTCGATCTGGCGCGCGGTGAGACGACCACGCTCAATCGCCTTGAGACCGAACTCGCCGAAGCTCACCCGGTTGCCGCTCTGGGCCAGACCGCGGTTGCGGCCCTTGTGTTGCTTTCTGAATTTGGTGCGTTTCGGTTGCAGCATGACTTAACCCTTCTTTCCGGCCGCCTTCGGCGCCGGTTCCTCGGGCAGCTGGTCGCCGAACACCTCGCCCTTGAAGATCCAGACCTTGACCCCGAGCACACCATAGGTCGTCTTGGCCTCGGCAAAACCGTAGTCGATGTCGGCGCGCAGGGTATGCAGCGGCACACGGCCTTCACGCGCCCACTCGGTGCGCGCGATCTCGGCCCCGTTCAGACGACCGGAGACGCTGACCTTGATCCCCTCTGCCCCCAGACGCATGGTGTTCTGAATCGCGCGCTTCATCGCGCGGCGGAACATGATACGCCGCTCGAGCTGCTGGGCAATGCCCTCGGCCACCAGTTGCGCGTCGAGTTCTGGCTTGCGGATCTCCTCGATGGCGATGTGCACCGGGATGCCCATCATCGCCGAGACCTTGGCGCGCAGCTTATCGATATCCTCGCCCTTCTTGCCGATCACCACGCCTGGCCGGGCCGTGTGGATGGTGATGTGGGCGTTCTTGGCCGGACGATCGATCTGGATGCGGCTCACCGAGGCCTTGGCAAGTTCCTTGCGCAGGAAGTCGCGGACCTGGAGATCTGTGTTGAGCAGATCGGCATAATCTCTGGAATTGGCATACCATTTAGCTGTCCAATCCTTGACGATGCCGAGCCTGATCCCATTTGGATGAACTTTCTGTCCCATATGGTCCCCCGGATCCTCTAGGCTTCGGCCACAGTCAGCGTGATGTGGCTGGTGCGTTTCATGATGCGGTTGGCGCGCCCCTTGGCGCGCGGCATGATCCGCTTCATAGTCGGCCCCTCATTGACCTGGATGGCGGCGACCTTGAGTTCGTCGATGTCGGCGCCCTCGTTGTGCTCGGCGTTGGCAATCGCGGATTCTAGGACCTTCTTGATGATCAAGGCCCCCTTCTTAGGGCTGAAGGACAGCGTATTGAGGGCCTCCTCGACACGCTTGCCGCGAATCAGGTCTGCGACGAGTCGGGCCTTCTGCGCCGAGATCCGGGCATATCTGTGTGTAGCTACGGCTTGCATCGCGATCTCCGACTAGCGTTTCTTCGCCTTCTTGTCGGCGGCGTGACCACGATAGGTACGGGTCAACGCGAACTCACCGAGTTTGTGACCGATCATGTTTTCGTTGACGAGGACCGGCACATGCTGACGTCCGTTGTGGACGGCAATGGTTAGTCCCACCATCTCCGGCAGGATCATGGAGCGGCGCGACCAGGTCTTGATCGGACGCTTGCTATTTTGGGCGACCGCCTCTTCCACCTTCTTGATCAGGTGGTGATCGACGAACGGACCCTTTCGAATCGAACGTGGCACTGGATCAACCTCGACTGATGCTATTTCTGACCGCGACGACGCACGATCATACTGTCGGTCCGCTTGTTATGGCGCGTCTTGTGGCCCTTGGTCGGCACACCCCAGGGCGTGACCGGATGACGGCCACCTGAGGTGCGACCCTCACCGCCACCGTGCGGGTGATCAACCGGATTCATCGCGACCCCACGCACCGTCGGGCGAATTCCGCGCCAGCGGCTCGCACCGGCCTTGCCGAGTTTGCGAAGACTGTGTTCGCTGTTGCCAACCTCGCCGATCACGGCGCGGCAATCGGCATGCACCTTGCGCATCTCACCCGAGCGCAGACGCAGGGTCGCACTGCCAGACTCACGTGCCACTAGCTGGGCCGAGGCGCCAGCCGAGCGGGCGAGCTGGGCACCCTTTCCGGGACGCATCTCAACGCAGTGCACCAGGGTACCGACCGGAATGTTGCGTAGCGGCATACAGTTGCCGACCGCAATCGGTGCACCATCGCCCGAGACAACAGAGTCGCCGGCCTTCAGGCCCTTGGGGGCGATGATGTAGGCACGCTCGCCGTCGGAATATTTCAACAAGGCGATGTGCGCCGAACGGTTCGGATCGTATTCCAGACGCTCCACGGTCGCGGGGATCCCGTCCTTGCGGTTGCGCTTGAAGTCGATGATCCGGTAACGCTGCTTGTGACCGCCGCCCTGATGACGCACGGACACCCGGCCCTGATTGTTGCGTCCGCCGTGCTTGGTCTGCTTGTCGATCAGGGGGGCGTAAGGCGCACCCTTGTGCAGCTCGGGTGTCGTCACCTTGACGACGAAGCGTCGTCCGGCGGACGTCGGTTTGGTCTTTACGATTGGCATCTTGATCTATCCGTTGCTGTCCGCCGCCACGCTCAAGCGGCATTGCCGAAATCGATGTCTTGGCCAGCCTTGATGCGCACATAGGCCTTACGCCAGTCCTGACGCTGACCCGAACGCTGGCCGAAACGCTTCTTCTTGCCCTTGACGTTGAGGATCTGGACGCGATCGACCTGGACCTCAAATAGCATCTCGACCGCCTTGGCGACTTCCTGCTTGGTGGCATCGGCCAGGACGCGAAAGGTCACCTGGTTGTAGTTCTCAGCCAGACGCGAGGCCTTCTCGGAGATCACAGGCGCAACCAACACCTTCATCAGACGCTCTTTGTTCATGCCAGTCGCTCCTCCAGCTTTTTGATCGCTGCCTCGGTGGCGAGAATGGTCTCGAAGGCAATCAGGCTGACCGGATCGACCTCTTGCGCCGACAGCACGTCGACCTTGGGCAGGTTGCGCGCAGCCAGAGACAGCTTGTCGTCGAACCCATCGGTGAGGATGAGCACATCGGTCAGATCATGACTCTTGAGCAACGCAACCAGGGCCTTGGTCTTGGCCTGTTCCAGCTTCAACTCGGGGACGACCACAAGACGCTCGGTGCGCACCAGTTCGGAGAGGATCGAACGCACGGCGCCGCGATACATCTTGCGGTTGACCTTCTGAGCATAATTGCGTGGTTGGGCCGCGAAGGTTACACCGCCCGAGCGCCATAGCGGGCTACGCGAGGTTCCCGCCCGAGCACGTCCGGTTCCCTTCTGGCGCCACGGCTTGGAACCACCACCAGAAACCGCCGCACGGTTCTTTTGGGCCTTGGTGCCGGCGCGTGCGCCCGCCAGATAGGCGGTCACGACCTGGTGGACCAGGCCTGGTTTGTATTCCACGCCAAAGACGGCGTCGGACACCTGCACACTGGACGCACCAGTGTGGTTTCGAATGGCGATCTCCATGAGTGCTCAGCCCTTGTTCTTGTGCTTCACGGACGGCAGCACGACCAGACGCCCCCCCCTTGGTCCGGGCACGCCACCACGGACAAGGAGCAGGTTGCGCTCGGTGTCGACGCGCACGACCTCGAGATTTTGCTGACAACGATTGACGGCACCGAGATGACCCGCCATCCGCTTACCCTTCCAGACGCGACCCGGGCTTTGGTTCTGACCAATGGATCCCGGCGCGCGATGTGACAATGAGTTGCCGTGACTGCGGTCCTGACCGGCGAAGTGATGACGACGAATGACGCCGGCGAAGCCTCGACCCTTGGTCACGCCACGCACATCGACCTTCTGACCCGGCTGGAAGATGGCGACCGTGATCTCCTGTCCGACCTGAATGTCGGTGCCTTCGTTGTCTTCCAGCCTGAACTCACGCAGCACCTCACCTGCCTCGATACCGGCTTTGGCATAGTGACCAGCCATCGGCTTGTTGACGCGCGAGGCGCGGCGGTGACCAAAGGCGACCTGGATGGCGCGATAGCCATCGGTCTCCTCGGATTTGATCTGACTGACACGGTTTGGCGTGACCTCGATCACGGTGACCGGGATGCTCTCCCCATCCTCAGTGAACAGACGGGTCATGCCGGCTTTGCGTCCAATGACTCCGATCGACATGATGGCGTCCTCAGCTCAGCTTGATCTGGACGTCAACACCGGCGGCCAGATCGAGTTTCATCAGGGCATCGACGGTCTTATCGGTCGGATCGACGATGTCCATCAAACGCTTGTGCGTGCGCAGCTCGTACTGATCGCGCGCGTCCTTGTTGACGTGCGGCGAGATCAGGACGGTAAAGCGCTCCTTCTTGGACGGCAGCGGGACCGGACCACGCACCTGAGCGCCGGTGCGCTTGGCGGTATCGACGATCTCACGCGCGGACTGATCGATCAGACGATGATCGAACGCCTTAAGCCGGATTCGGATTCTCTGACTGGTCATGCCCTTACTCGATGATCTTGGAAACCACACCTGCGCCGACGGTGCGACCGCCTTCGCGCACAGCAAAGCGCAGACCCTCTTCCATAGCGATCGGCGCAATCAGCTTGATCGTCATCTTAATGTTGTCACCCGGCATCACCATCTCAACGCCTTCAGGCAACTCGCACGCCCCAGTAACATCCGTGGTGCGAAAATAAAACTGCGGACGATAGCCATTGAAAAAGGGCGTGTGACGCCCTCCCTCCTCCTTGGAGAGCACATAGACCTCCGCCTCAAAATGGGTGTGCGGCGTGATCGACCCCGGCTTGGCCAGCACCTGACCTCGCTCCACCTCTTCGCGCTTGGTCCCGCGTAGCAACACCCCAATGTTGTCACCCGCCTGACCCTGATCCAGCAGCTTGCGGAACATCTCCACCCCAGTGCAGGTGGTCTTGGCCGTGTCGCGCAGACCAACAATCGCCACCTCATCTCCAACCTTGATGACCCCACGCTCCACGCGCCCCGTCACCACCGTCCCTCGCCCCGAGATCGAAAACACATCCTCAATCGGCATCAGGAACGGACCATCAATGGCACGCTCCGGCTCCGGAATATAACTGTCAAGCGCCTCCATCAGCCGGTCAATCGACTGACCTCCAATCTCACTGTCCACACCTTCCAACGCCAGCTTCGCCGACCCCACAATGATCGGCGTCTCGTCCCCCGGAAAGTCATAACTGGACAGCAGCTCGCGCACCTCCATCTCCACCAGCTCCAACAGCTCCGGATCGTCCACCATGTCAGCCTTGTTCAGATACACCACGATGTACGGCACCCCCACCTGACGCGCCAGCAAAATATGCTCCCGCGTCTGCGGCATCGGACCATCCGCCGCCGACACCACCAAAATCGCCCCATCCATCTGCGCCGCACCCGTGATCATGTTCTTCACATAGTCCGCATGACCCGGACAGTCCACATGCGCATAGTGGCGCTTGGCACTCTCATACTCCACATGCGCCGTCGCAATGGTGATGCCGCGCTCACGCTCCTCCGGCGCATTGTCAATCTGATCATAGGCCTTCGCCTCGCCTCCGTACTTCTTCGCCTGATGCGTGGTGATCGCCGCCGTCAGCGTGGTCTTGCCGTGGTCAACATGGCCAATCGTGCCTACATTGACGTGCGGCTTACTACGTTGAAATTTTTCTTTGGACATCCCGCTCTACCCTTCGGATGAATCGTTACTTCTTCTTGGAGACCGCCTCGGCAATGCTGGCGGGAACCTCACTGTATCTACAGAATTCCATGCTGTAGGTCGCGCGACCCTGGGTCGCCGAGCGCAGGTCGGTGGCGTAACCGAACATCTCCGACAGCGGAACCTCGGCCCGGATGATCTTGCCCGCTGGAGAATCATCCATGCCCTGGATCATGCCGCGCCTGCTGTTGATGTCGCCCATGACGTCGCCCATGTTCTCCTCGGGCGTGACCACCTCGACCCTCATGATCGGCTCCAGCAGCACCGGCTTGGCCTTGGCCGCAGCCTCCTTGAGGGCCATGGAGCCGGCGATCTTGAACGCCATTTCGCTCGAGTCGACCTCATGATAGGAGCCGTCATAGAGGGTGACCCGGATATCGACCATGGGGAAGCCGGCCAGGACACCGTTCTTCATGGCCTCCTGGATCCCCTTGTCGACCGCCGGGATGTATTCCTTCGGCACGGCACCGCCGACGATGGCATTGACGAACTCATAGCCTTTGCCGGACTCCAGCGGCTCGACCCGGATCATGACGTGACCGTACTGACCACGACCACCAGACTGACGGGCGAACTTGGTGTCCTGCTCGACGGTGGCGCGGATCGTCTCGCGATAGCTGACCTGGGGCGCGCCGACATTGGCCTCGACCTTGAACTCGCGACGCATGCGGTCGACGATGATCTCCAGATGCAGCTCGCCCATGCCGGAGATGATGGTCTGACCGGATTCTTCATCGGTATGGACGCGGAACGACGGGTCTTCTTGCGCCAGTTTCTGCAGCGCGATCCCCATCTTTTCCTGGTCGCCCTTGGTCTTGGGCTCGACCGCGACCGAGATGACCGGCTCGGGGAACTCCATGCGTTCCAGGATGATGATATTGTTGGGATCACACAGGGTATCACCCGTAGTAACATCCTTCAGACCAACCGCCGCCGCGATGTCGCCGGCACGAACCTCCCTGATCTCCTCGCGCTGGTTGGCGTGCATCTGCAGAATGCGGCCAACGCGCTCCTTTTTGCCCTTGACCGGGTTGTAGACGGTATCACCCGAATTGAGCACACCCGAATAGACCCGAAAGAAGGTTAGGGTGCCGACGAAGGGATCGGTCGCGATCTTGAACGCCAGCGCCGAGAAGGATTCGTCATCGGACGGCTTGCGCTCAGCCTCGGTCCCATCCTTGTCATCGAGGATACCCTTGATCGCAGGGATATCGACCGGGGACGGCAGATAGTCGATCACGGCGTCCAGCATGGCCTGCACGCCCTTATTCTTGAAGGCCGAGCCACACAACATGGGCACGATCTCGTTCTTCAGCGTCCGCGCGCGCAGACCGACCCGAATCTCGTCCTCGGTCAAAGACTCGCCTTCGAGATATTTCTCCATCAGCTCTTCGCTGGACTCGGCGGCGGCCTCGACCAGCTTCTCGCGCCACTCCTCGCAGGCCGCGACCATGTCGGGCGGGACCTCGGCATATTCGAACTTGGTACCCTTGGACTCCTCGTCCCACAGGATGGCCTTCATCTTGATGAGATCGACGACGCCTTTGAAGCCCTCTTCGGCGCCGATCGGCAATTGGATCGGGACAGGGTTGGCGCTTAGACGCTCCTTGACCTGGGAGACGACGCGCAGGAAGTTGGCACCCATGCGGTCCATCTTATTGACGAACGCGAGGCGCGGCACACCGTACTTGTTGGCCTGACGCCAGACGGTCTCGGATTGAGGCTCAACACCGCCGACCGCACAGAAGACCGCGCAGGCACCGTCAAGGACGCGCAACGAGCGCTCGACCTCGATGGTGAAGTCGACGTGTCCGGGGGTGTCGATGATATTGATGCGATACTCGGGACGGGACCTATCCATCCCTTTCCAGAAGCAGGTGGTCGCGGCGGAGGTGATGGTGATGCCACGCTCCTGCTCTTGTTCCATCCAGTCCATGGTGGCGGCACCGTCGTGCACCTCGCCGATCTTGTGCGAGACACCCGTGTAAAACAGGATGCGCTCCGTGGTAGTGGTCTTTCCGGCATCGATGTGCGCCATGATGCCAAGATTGCGATACCGCTCGATGGGTGTACTACGTGCCACGACTGAATCCGCCCTGATGATCCTAAAGAACTCAAAAAAACGAACGCAAGACCGCAGGATTACCAGCGGTAATGTGAGAAGGCCTTGTTGGCCTCAGCCATGCGGTGAGTGTCTTCCTTCTTCTTCACAGCCGCGCCACGCGACTCAGCCGCATCCATCAGCTCAGCCGCCAGGCGCTGAGCCATGGATTTTTCGGACCGCTTGCGCGCTGAGTCGATCAGCCAGCGCATGGCCAGCGAGTTGCGACGGGTCGGACGCACCTCGACCGGAACCTGATAGGTGGCACCACCAACACGACGCGACTTGACCTCGACTACCGGACGCACGTTTTCCATCGCCTGCTCGAGCAGATCGACCGGATTTCCACCCTTTTTTTCGGCGATCTGATCCAGGGCGGCGTAGATGATGCGTTCAGCGACGGACTTTTTACCGTCCTCCATCATCATGTTGATGAACTTGGTCAACAACTCGCTTCCATGTTTGGGATCTGGAAGGACTTGACGACGAGCGACAACACGTCTTCTTGGCATGGTCTCTAAAGGCTCCGACGTATTCGTTGTAGTCTGGGTCGCATCAGCGCGCGATCACTTCTTCGGACGCTTGGCACCGTACTTGGAGCGACCCTGACGACGCTTCTCGACACCCGAGGTATCCAAGGTTCCGCGCACGGTATGGTAGCGCACGCCCGGCAAATCCTTGACACGACCGCCGCGGATCAGAACCACCGAGTGCTCCTGAAGATTGTGACCCTCGCCACCGATATAGGATGCGACCTCATAACCGTTGGTCAGACGCACGCGAGCCACCTTGCGCAGCGCCGAGTTCGGCTTTTTAGGGGTGGTGGTATAGACGCGCGTGCAGACCCCGCGACGCTGCGGACAGGCCTCGAGGGCGGGCACATTGGTTTTTGCCACCTTCCGCTTGCGAGGCTTGCGGACGAGTTGGTTGATCGTTGCCATGCGATTGAGTCTCCAGGGCGCCCTCGCGCCATGATTCTTCATTTTGGAGCCAAACGAGACCCGCGCGGATTTGACTTGATGCCATCGCGCATCAGAGGCAATCGTCTGCTCAGCGCTCGGACACACAAAGGGCCCGAGCCGGGGAATTCGGATAAAAAATGAAGCTAGCCGATAGAACATCGGCTAGCCGAGACGTGGAAGTATAGGGATACCGCCTGGGTCGTGTCAATCGTCTGATCGATCCAGGCGCCTTTATCCCAATGAGTCAGTGACCTTCGGAGGCGCCCGTTGCCTCCGGGGTATTGAGCGCCTTCTTGAGCGCCCGTTCTAGATCCTCGGGCGCCATCTCGACCTTGCCAGAGTCTTGCATACGCTTTCTGCGCCGCTCCTGATGGTACGACAATCCCGTACCGGCCGGGATGAGCCGACCAACGATGACGTTCTCCTTAAGCCCCGTCAGTCGATCGACCGAACCACGCACCGCCGCTTCAGTGAGCACGCGCGTGGTCTCCTGGAAGGAGGCCGCCGAGATAAAGGATTCGGTGGCCAGCGAGGCCTTGGTGATGCCAAGCAGCAGTGGCTCATAGAGGGCCGGCTGCTTGCCCTCGGCCATGACGCGCCTGTTCTCCTCGATCAGCACCGTACGATCGACCTGCTCGCCACGCAACAAGCGGGTGTCCCCCGGGGCCGTGACCTCGACCTTGCGCAGCATCTGGCGGACGATAACCTCGATGTGCTTGTCGTTGATCTTCACGCCCTGCAGGCGATAGACGTCCTGAATCTCCTTGACCAGATACTCAGCCAGTGCCGTGACACCCTTCAGACGCAGGATATCGTGCGGAGACAGCTCACCGTCGGCGATCATCTCGCCGCGCTCCACGCGCTCGCCCTCGAAGACGTTGACGTGACGCCACTTCGGGATCAGCTCCTCGATCGTCTCGCCGTCGTCGGTGGTGATGATCAGACGTTGCTTGCCCTTGGTGTCCTTGCCAAAGCTGATGGTGCCGCTGGCCTCGGCGAGCAACGCTGGCTCCTTGGGCTTGCGCGCCTCGAACAGGTCCGCGACGCGCGGCAGACCGCCGGTGATGTCGCGGGTCTTGGAGGACTCTTGCGGGATACGCGCCAGGATGTCGCCCACCTCCACCTGAGCGCCATCGGCCACGCTGACGATGGCGCCCGCGGTCAGGTAATAGCGCGCTGGGATGTCGGTGCCGGCCAAGTTCAGTTCGTTGCCGTCTTCATCGAGCAGCTTGACCATCGGTCGCAGATCCTTGCCCGCTGCCGCGCGCTGCTTGGGATCGATGACCACCCGCGAGGTCAGGCCGGTCACGTCATCGGTCTGGGTCTGCACGGTCACGCCTTCTTCGAAGTCCTCGAATTTCAGTCGACCAGCCACCTCGGTGATGACAGGATGGGTGTGCGGATCCCAGGTCGCGACGATGTCGCCCGGCTTGACCGTGTCGCCGTCATTGACCCGAAGGGTGGCGCCATAGGGGACCTTGTAGCGCTCCTTGTCGCGACCCAACTCGTCGCTGACGATCAGTTCTCCCGAGCGGGAGACGGCCACGAGGTTACCCGAATGATGTTGCACCGTCTTGATGTTGTGTAGGCGCACCGAGCCACTGCTCTTGATCTCGATGCTGCTGACGGCGGCCGCCCGCGAGGCCGCGCCACCGATGTGGAAGGTGCGCATGGTAAGCTGGGTACCCGGCTCGCCAATCGACTGAGCGGCGATGACGCCGACTGCCTCCCCAATGTTGACGCGATGACCGCGCGCCAGATCGCGCCCGTAACACTGGGCGCAGACGCCGAGTCGCGACTCGCAGGTGATGGGCGAACGCACCCGCACCTGGTCGATACCCGCCTCCTCGAGACGTTCGACCCAGGCCTCATCGAGTAGGGTCCCGGCCTTGCACAGCAGTTCGTCACTACCAGGTCGATAGATATCGACCGCCGCCACGCGCCCGAGGATACGCTCGCGCAGCGGCTCGACCACGTCGCCGCCCTCGATGATCGGGGCCATGAGCAGACCTTGCTCGGTACCGCAGTCCTCTTCGAGCACGACCATGTCCTGCGCCACATCGACCAGACGCCGGGTTAGATACCCCGAGTTGGCGGTCTTGAGCGCGGTGTCGGCCAGACCCTTACGCGCGCCATGGGTGGAGATGAAGTATTGGATGACGTTCAGACCCTCGCGGAAGTTCGCCGTGATCGGCGTCTCGATGATAGAGCCGTCCGGCTTGGCCATCAGGCCGCGCATCCCGGCGAGCTGGCGGATCTGGGCCGCCGAGCCACGGGCGCCGGAGTTGGCCATCATGTAGATGGAGTTGAACGAATCCTGCTTGCGCTCCCTGACCAGGCGCATCGGCGCGTCCTTGAGCCCGCTCGCCAGGCGCTCGCGACCCTCGGAGGTCTTGATGCGCTCGGGATCGAGCCTGGCCATGACCTCGGGTCGATAGCGCGCGGTCAGCTCGTCGAAACGGGCATTGAACGCCTCCAGGCTCAGTTCCTCGCGTGCTAGGGCCCGGACCGCCGCCCGCAGCTCAGTGCGCCATTCGGCGAAGATGGCCCGCAGCGCCGCCTCGCCCTCGGGACTAACCGCCGATAGCGCCGCTTGTCGATACTCGTTGACCAGACGCTCGGCCTCATAGCCGGGATTGGTCTTGGCCAGGTCCGTGCCCAACTTGGCCATCATCGCCTTGCCGACCTGATCATTGGTGCGCGACCAGATATCCACGACCTTGTTGTAGCGCTCGCCGTTTGTCACCAGACCCGCCACGTATTGCTCCTGGATCTCTTTGACCTCCGCCTCGGCAGCGGCCAGCAGCGCCCCCTTGTCCATCTTGGGGTCCTGCGCATCGTGCGGCACCTCCATGTCATCGAGCCCGATGGAGATACCAGCACGGGTGGCCATGCGGAAACCCAGGTACATGATCTGGTCGGCAAAGACCACGGTGTCCTTGAGTCCTAGACGGCGATAACAGGTGTTGATCAGCAGCGAGATCTGCTTCTTGCCCAGCGGACGATCCACCAGATCAAAGGGCAGACCCTTGGGCACGATGGCGAACACCAGGGCACGCCCGACGGTCGTCTCTTTGAGGCTGGTGTGCTCGGTCAGGCTGCCGTCCTTGTTCTTGATGACCTCACGGATACGCACGGTGCAGCGTGCATGCAGATCGGCGTGTCCTGTCTCGTAGGCACGGCGGGCCTCGTCGATGTCGGCAAACAGCGCACCCTCGCCCTTGGCGCCGATGCGTTCGCGGGTCATGTAATAAAGACCCAGCACCACGTCCTGCGAGGGGACGATGATCGGCTCGCCGTTGGCGGGCGAGAGGATGTTGTTCGTGGCCATCATCAGGGCGCGTGCCTCCAGCTGCGCCTCCAGCGACAGCGGCACGTGCACGGCCATCTGGTCGCCGTCGAAGTCAGCGTTGAAGGCGGTACAGACCAGCGGATGGAGCTGGATCGCCTTGCCCTCGATCAGCACCGGTTCAAAGGCCTGGATGCCGAGACGATGCAGGGTTGGGGCGCGGTTGAGCAGCACCGGATGCTCACGGATCACCTCCTCCAGGATGTCCCAGACCTCGGGCGTGCCGCGCTCGACCATCTTTTTGGCCGCCTTGATGGTGGCCGCCAGCCCGCGGAACTGAAGCTTGCTGAAGATGAAGGGTTTGAACAGCTCCAGGGCCATGCGCTTGGGCAGACCGCACTGATGCAGCTTGAGCGTCGGGCCCACGACGATGACCGAGCGACCCGAGTAGTCGACCCGCTTGCCGAGCAGGTTCTGACGGAAGCGCCCCTGCTTGCCCTTGATCATGTCGGCGAGCGACTTCAATGGGCGTTTGTTGGTGCCTGTGAGCGCACGCCCGCGCCGCCCGTTGTCGAGTAGGGCATCGACCGCCTCCTGCAGCATGCGCTTCTCGTTGCGCACGATGATATCGGGCGCGATCAGATCGAGCAGACGCTTCAAACGATTGTTGCGGTTGATGACGCGTCGATAGAGGTCATTGAGGTCCGAGGTCGCAAAACGCCCGCCGTCGAGCGGCACCAAGGGACGCAGCTCGGGAGGTAGCACCGGCAGCACGGTGAGGATCATCCACTCAGGACGATTGCCGGAGGCCTGCAGCGACTCCATGAGCTTGAGTCGCTTGGCGAGCTTTTTGAGCTTGGTCTCGGAGTTGGTCGACTCGATCTCCTCGCGCATGCGCCGGATCTCGGTGGGCATATCGATGCTGCGCAGCAGTTCGTAGATGGCCTCGGCGCCCATCCGAGCGTCGAACTCGTCGCCATTGGCCTCGAGCACCTCGAGATACTGCTCGTCGGTGAGCAGCTGACCACGTTCGAGATCCGGGACCATACCCGGGTCTATGACGACGAAGCACTCGAAATAGAGGATGCGCTCGATGTCGCGCAGGGTCATGTCGAGCAGGAGACCGATACGCGAGGGCAGCGACTTGAGGAACCAGATGTGGGCCACAGGACTGGCCAGCTCGATGTGACCCATCCGTTCGCGGCGCACCTTGGCCAGGGTCACCTCGACCCCGCACTTCTCGCACACCACGCCGCGATGCTTCAGACGCTTGTACTTGCCACAGAGACACTCGTAGTCGGTAGTAGGCCCGAAGATCTTGGCGCAAAACAGCCCGTCGCGCTCCGGCTTGAAGGTGCGATAGTTGATGGTCTCGGGCTTCTTGACCTCGCCATAGGACCAGGAGCGGATCATCTCGGGCGAAGCTAGCCCGATCTTGATTGCATCGAATTCGCGTACCTGATCCTGTTGCTTGATGATTTTGATTAGATCTTTCAAGACCTTGATCTCCGTTTTAAGCCCCCAGTGACCAGCTTCTGAAAGCCGATCGCTGCTGAACGCTGGAGGCTGGAAACTGACTGCTGGACGCCAACCGCTCCTCCCGACATCAATCCTGCTGGAGCTCGACGTTAATGGCGAGCGAGCGGATCTCCTTGACCAGCACGTTGAAGGATTCGGGCATGCCGGCCTCCATGCGGTGATCTCCATCCACGATGTTCTTGTACATCTTGGTGCGCCCGTTGACGTCATCGGACTTGACCGTCAGCATCTCTTGGAGTGTGTAGGCCGCACCATAGGCCTCGAGCGCCCAGACCTCCATCTCGCCGAAGCGCTGACCGCCAAACTGGGCCTTACCGCCCAGGGGCTGCTGCGTGACCAGGCTATAGGGACCAGTCGAGCGGGCATGCATCTTGTCGTCGACCAGGTGGTTGAGCTTGATCATGTACATGTAACCCACGGTGACCGGACGCTCGAAGGGATCGCCGGTGCGACCGTCAAACAGAATGGTCTGACCGCTCGGGATGCCCTGTGCGGAGTTGTCGCGGTCGGCGAGCTTGAGCATGGCCTTGATCTCCTCCTCGGTCGCGCCATCGAACACCGGGGTCGCCAGGGGCACACCCTGGGTCAGGTTGCGCGCCAACTCCAGGATCTCCGCGTCCGACAGGCTCGCCAGGTCCTCGTGCTTACCGCTGCTGGCGTTGTAGATCTGCTCCAGGAAGTCGCGTAGCTCGCCGACCGTGGCCTGGCGTTGCAGCATCCGCCCGATCTTCTCGCCCAACCCCTGGGCCGCCCACCCGAGATGGGTCTCTAGCACCTGACCGACGTTCATGCGTGAAGGCACGCCAAGGGGGTTGAGCACGATATCGACCGGCACGCCGTCGGCCGAGAACGGCATGTCCTCGACCGGGACCACCTTGGAGATGACGCCCTTGTTCCCGTGACGTCCGGCCATCTTGTCGCCGGGCTGGATGCGACGCTTCACGGCGACATAGACCTTGACCATCTTGAGCACACCCGGTGGCAGTTCGTCGCCGCTGGCGATCTTGCGCTTTTTGGCCTCATAGCGCTCGCGGAAGTCTTCGCGCTGTTGCTTGACCTGGGCGGCGATGGCCTCGAGCTGGGTGGCAACATCCTCGTCGCGTACCCGGATCTCGAACCAGGCATCGCGCGACCCTTTGGACTGGAGCGCGTCCAGATAGTCTTTGGTGATCTCGGAACCCGGGCGGAGTCCGTCCGGACCACCGTCGGCGACCTTGCCCACCAGGAGCCGCTCGACACGCTGGAAGGTGTCGTTCTCCATGATGCGCTGCTGATCGGCAAAGTCCTTGCGCACCCGTTCCAGTTCCATCTCCTCGATCTCGAGGGCGCGCTTATCCTTCTCGACGCCGTCGCGGGTAAAGACCTGAACATCGACCACGGTGCCATTCATGCCCGAGGGCAGACGCAGCGAGGTGTCCTTCACGTCGGAGGCCTTCTCGCCAAAGATGGCGCGCAAGAGCTTCTCCTCCGGGGTAAGCTGGGTCTCGCCCTTCGGCGTGACCTTGCCGACCAGGATGTCGCCGTCGCGTACCTCGGCGCCGACATAGACGATGCCGGATTCGTCGAGCTTGGAGAGCGCCGACTCGCCGACATTCGGGATGTCGCTCGTGATCTCCTCCGGCCCGAGCTTGGTGTCGCGCGCCAGGCAGGAGAGCTCCTCGATATGGATGGTGGTAAAGCGATCCTCCTGCACCACGCGCTCCGAGATCAGGATCGAGTCCTCGAAGTTGTAGCCGTTCCAGGGCATGAAGGCCACGCGCAGGTTCTGACCCAGGGCCAGCTCGCCCATGTCGGTCGAGGGACCATCAGCCAGGATATCGCCGCGCGCGATCACATCGCCCAGTTTGACCAGCGGACGCTGATTGATACAGGTGTTCTGGTTGGATCGGGTGTACTTGGTCAGGTTGTAGATGTCGACCCCCGGCACATCCGGTGTCTTGGCCGCCTCCTCGTCGTTGACGCGCACCACGATCCGTGCGGCATCGACCGACTCGACGACACCGCCGCGCCGCGCGACCACGCACACGCCTGAGTCACGTGCCACCACGCGCTCCATGCCGGTACCGACCAGGGGCTTCTCGGCACGCAGGGTCGGCACGGCCTGACGCTGCATGTTCGAGCCCATGAGGGCGCGGTTGGCGTCGTCGTGCTCCAGGAAGGGGATCAGCGAGGCCGCCACCGAGACGATCTGACGCGGCGAGACGTCCATGTACTGGACCTCCTCGGGCGTGCGCAGGGTGAACTCGTTGGCATGACGGCAGGAGACCAAGGCATCGGTGAGCCGACCGTCTGCATCCAGGGTGGCATTGGCCTGGGCGATGACGAAGTTGCCCTCCTCGATCGCCGACAGATAGTCGATCTGTTCGGTGACACGACCGTTTTCGACCTTGCGATAAGGGGTCTCCAAAAAGCCGTAGGAGTTGGTGCGGGCATAGACCGCCAACGAGTTGATCAGACCGATGTTGGGCCCCTCAGGGGTCTCGATCGGACAGACCCGGCCATAGTGGGTCGGATGCACGTCGCGCACCTCGAAGCCGGCCCGCTCACGCGCCAGACCACCGGGACCGAGCGCCGAGACCCGCCGCTTGTGCGTCACCTCGGACAGCGGGTTGTTCTGATCCATGAACTGCGAGAGCTGACTGGAGCCGAAGAACTCCTTGATCGCAGCCGACACCGGTTTGGCATTGATGAGCTCCTGCGGCATCAGTCCCTCGGACTCGGCCAGCGACAGACGCTCCTTGACCGCGCGCTCGACCCGCACCAGACCGACGCGGAACTGGTTCTCGGCCATCTCGCCAACACAACGGATGCGGCGATTGCCCAGATGATCGATGTCATCGACCATGCCGCGGCCATTGCGCAGCTCGACCAAGACCTTCATGGCATCGATGATATCCGACTGGTCCTCGCCATACCGTTCGAAGAGCGATTTAGAGAAATCATCGGTCCGGGTCGAGAAATAGCGCCCGTCATAGAGGACGCCTGGACCCTTCTCGTCGGTGCGACCGAGTCGAAGATTGAACTTCATGCGACCAACCGCCGAGAGGTCATAGCGGTCGGGGGTGAAGAACAAATTATGGAAGAGGTTCTGGGCGGCCTCCTTGGTCGGCGGCTCACCGGGACGCATCATGCGATAGATCTCGATCTGGGCATCCAGATCATTGGTTGTGGGATCGAGACGCAGGGTCTCGGAGATATAAGGCCCCTGGTCGAGATCATTGACGAATAGTGTCTCCAAGGTCTCGATGCCCTTCTGAAACAGGGTCTCCAGCAGCTCAGGCGTGATCGGATCATTGGCCGCGGCGAGGACCTCCCCAGTCTCCGGATCGACCTGGGCCCGGGCCAGGATGCGTCCGAGCAGAAAATCCGCCGGGACTTCCAGCCGATCGATATCGGCCTTCTGGAGCGCGCGGATATGCTTGGCAGTCACGCGCCGACCGGCTTCAACCAGAACCTCGTCGCCGATCTTCACATCGAAGCCGATGGTCTCGCCGCGCAGACGTTCGGGCACGAGGTCAAGCGTGACGGTCCGACCATGGAGACGGAAGGTGTCGGTCTCGAAGAAACGCGCCAGGATGTCTTCAACGCCATAGCCGAGCGCGCGCAGCAGCACCGTGGCCGGCAACTTGCGCCGACGATCGATACGCACAAAGACGTTGTCCTTGGGATCGAACTCGAAGTCGAGCCAGGAGCCGCGATAGGGAATGACGCGTGCCGAGAACAATAGCTTGCCCGAGGAATGGGTCTTGCCCTTGTCGTGGTCAAAGAAGACGCCGGGCGAACGGTGGAGTTGAGAGACGATGACGCGCTCGGTACCATTGATGATAAAGGTGCCAGTCTCGGTCATGAGCGGCAGCTCGCCCATATAGACCTCCTGCTCGCGCACATCCTTGACGACCTTAGAGCCGGTCGGTGCATCCTTATCATAGATCACCAGTCGCAGCAGCACCCGCAACGGGGCGGCGAAGGTTGCGCCGCGTAGATGACACTCGCGTTCGTCGAACACGGGCTCGCCCAAACGATATTTGACATACTCCAGGACGGCGTTGCCCGAGTAGCTCTCGATGGGGAATACGGACTTGAAGGCTGCATGCAACCCAACCTCCCGGCGCTCCTCGGCCGGTACATCGGCTTGCAGGAACTCGCGATAGGAGTCGATCTGCGTTGCCAGCAGGAAGGGGACGTCCAGGATGCTGGGACGCTTGCCGAAGTCTTTGCGGATGCGCTTCTTTTCGGTGAACGAATAGGCCATGATGCCTTCCCTCGAGATGCTTGCGTGAGTCCCTGACGGGGCGTGAACACGAATGCGGATGACTCGAAACTTGCAATCGGAATCAAGATACGCCCGGATTCAGGCGCGCCATCCCATTGGATTTGCCGAATCCAATGGGAAAAGGCCGGCGGCTTACCGCCGCCAGCCTCGCTGACTTGATCGAACGAATAACGACGCAATGCGCCGTTACTTGATCTCGACCGTGGCGCCAGCCTCCTCGAGCGCCTTCTTCGCCGCCTCGGCCTCGGCCTTAGACACCCCTTCCTTCAAGACGGTCGGAACACCTTCGACGGCATCCTTGGCCTCCTTCAGACCCAGGCCGGTGAGGGAGCGTACGGCCTTGATGACGCCGACCTTGTTGGCGCCGAACGAGGTCAGGACGACATTGAACTCGGTCTGCTCTTCGACTGGAGCAGCCTCGGCGGCAGCGGTAGCCGGAGCTGCGGCTACCACGGCAGCCGCCGCGGTCACGCCGAACTTCTGTTCCATCGCGCTGATGAGGTCGACGACCTCGAGTACGGTCATGTTGCCAATCGCCTCGAGAATCTCGTCTTTCGAAACGGCCATGGGTTTCTCCTGAAAAATACGGTTGATCGGATAGCTGATAGATGGAAGACGCGCCTTAAGCGGCTTCCTTGGCATCGCGAATCGCGGCGATAGTGCGGACGAGCTTGCCGGGCACCTCGTTGAGCGTTGCAGCGAGCTTCTGAACCGGAGCCTTCATGGTCGCCATGAGCAGACTGATCGCCTGATCGTAGGTCGGCATCTTGGCCAGAGTGCCGATCTCGGATGGGGCGAGCAGCTTGCCGCCCAGGGCGATGAGGCGCACCTGGAACTTGTCGTGCTCCTTGGCGAAGGGCTCCAGGACGCGCGCAACCGAACCCGGATCGTTCTGCGAGAAGGCGAGGATCATCGGGCCGACGAGCCCATCTCGCATGCAGGCGAAATCCGTGTCTTCCAGCGCGCGTCTGGCCAGGGTATTCTTGACCACGCGCACATAGACCCCGGCCTTGCGTGCCTCCACGCGCAGCTTGGTCAGTTGCTCGACGGTCAGGCCCCGGTATTCGGCTGCGATGGCCGAATAGGCGCTCTTTGCAACTTCCGCGACTTCGGCGACGATTGCTTCTTTTTGCGCAAAATTCAGCGCCACTGTCGTCACCTCTCCTGACATTGGAACCCGGTCATAACCGGGCGGCGAGCGGGTCCTTCACCTCCAGTGAGGGGCCCGCTCGCCAGGTTTGTGCGCCGTCATCAGCTAAGGATCTGACTCGGGAGCACCGTCTGCGCGGGCATGGTGGGCATTAAGTCCTTATGCCATCATCCTTGATGGCACCTCGGACACCCGCGGTCTTTGACGGTCTCCAGCGATGCCCGAGACCTCAAAGAAAACTCAGTCTCCAAGCGTGCCGACCCGAGGGCCGACACCCTAGATCAGAAGGTCAACGCCGAATGGTCGACCGTCAGGCCCGGCCCCATGGTGCTGGAGACCGTGACCTTCTTCATATAAATACCCTTGGCCGCCGTCGGCTTGGCCTTCATCAGGCTGCCAAGCAGGGCCTCGAGGTTCTCGCGCAGCTTGTTGGGCTCGAAATCGACCTTGCCGAGCGGGCAGTGGACAATGCCTGCCTTGTCGGTGCGATAGCGCACCTGACCGGCCTTGGCATTGCGCACGGCCTCAGCCACATCCGGGGATACGGTGCCGACCTTGGGGTTGGGCATCAGGCCACGCGGACCCAGCACCTTACCGAGCTGACCGACGATGCGCATGGCATCGGGCGAGGCGATGACCACGTCGTAGTCGAGCTGACCGGCCTTCATCTCTTCGGCCAGATCCTCGAAGCCAACCTTGTCGGCCCCGGCTTCGCGCGCTGCATCCGCCGCGGCACCCTGAGCGAAGACCGCCACGCGCACGGTCTTGCCGATGCCGTGCGGCAACACGGTCGAACCACGAACGACCTGATCGGATTTGCGCGGATCAACGCCGAGGTTGACCGCGACATCGATGCTCTCGTTGAATTTGACCTGGGACAACTCCTTGAGCAGGGCAAAGGCCTCGTCAGCCGGATAGAGCTTGCCGGGCTCGACACGCTCCCGGATCGCACGCACACGCTTGCTGAGACGCGCCATATCAATTCACCCCCTCGACATTCAGACCCATGGACCGCGCACTGCCGGCGATGGTACGCACGGCGGCGTCCATGTCGGCGGCGGTCAGATCGGGCATCTTGATGGCAGCGATCTGTTCGAGCTGCTCGCGCGTGACGGTTCCGACCTTGTTGGTGTTCGGCTTGGCACTGCCGCTGCTGATGCCAACGGCCTTTTTAAGCAGGATCGAGGCTGGCGGGGTCTTGGTGATGAAGGTGAAGCTGCGATCCGAGTAGACCGTGATGATCACGGGCGTTGGTGTGCCCTTTTCCATGTCCTGCGTACGCGCATTGAACGTCTTGCAGAACTCCATGATGTTGAGGCCGTGCTGACCAAGTGCAGGACCGACCGGCGGGCTGGGAGTCGCTTCGCCGGCCTTCACCTGCAACTTGATGTAGGCAGTGATCTTCTTTGCCATGATGAGTCTCCAGTGGGTGCAAGCGCCGGAGGATTACCCGGCTCCCCATGTGTAAGCCCCCAACAGGGGATTGGGAGGCCGCGTCCCAAGAGGACAGGCGGCCAGACTTCAGTTCACGCGGGCGCACATGCCGCGATCTTCACCCCTTTTCAACCTGGGAGAATTCCAGCTCGACCGGCGTCGAACGACCAAAGATGAGCACCGAGACCTTGACGCGACTCTTGTCATAGTCGACATCTTCGACCACGCCATTGAAATCGGTGAAGGGACCGTCGATAACGTGCACCACCTCGCCCGGCTCGTAGATTACCTTTGGACGGGGTTTCTCGCCGCTTTCCTGCAAACGTCGTAGGATGGCCTCGGCCTGGGCGTCCGGGATGGGGGCCGGGCGATCGCCCGTACCGCCGATAAAGCCCATGACCTTAGGTACGTTTTTGACCAGATGCCAGGTCTCGTCGGTCAATTCCATGTGAACGAGGACATAGCCTGGGAAGAACTTGCGTTCGCTCTTGCGCTGTTGCCCGCCTCGCATCTCGACTACTTCCTCGGTGGGCACCAGGATTTGACCAAATAGATCCTCGAGCCCTGCGCGCTTGATGCGCTCCTCCAGAGAACGCTTGACCTGCCCCTCGAAGCCCGAGTAGGCATGAATGACATACCAACGCCTGGACATTCTTAACCCCCCTGGCCAGTCAGGAATCGCAGGATCGACATCAGGATCATGTCGAATAGCCAGAGGACGATACCGAGGAGCAGCACCATGACCACGACCACCAGGGTCGTCTGCAGGGTTTCTTGTCGCGAGGGCCAGACGACTTTGCGCACCTCCATGCGCGAATCGGAGATGAACTGCCAGAGCGCACGACCGCGTTCGGTCTGGAAGGCGATGGCTGCCGCCCCGCCGCTGATCACCAGCAGCACGATCACGCGCAGCAGCGTCGAGACTTCGGAGAAATAATAAAAGGCCAGGATACCGCCAACCAAAAGGAATGCAGCACCACCCAGCTTGAGAAAATCCAAGCCGGCACCGCCGGTCTCTGTGCGTGAACTCATGAATTCGCCTATTTTCAAACCGCGTCTAGCGCGACAAATTTAGCTTTCTGGCTCGAATACAGCACATCAAAACCAACGGACTTCAGCGAAACGCGGCCTGAGATAGACCATCAAAACGCGCCCAACAGGAAGCCTCGCTGACTCACGCAGAGCTAGGGGATTTTCGCCAAAACCGCCCCGAACAGAAGCGACGTCGGCGACTTGAATGGCAGGCCAGGAGGGACTCGAACCCCCAACCTGCGGTTTTGGAGACCGCTGCTCTGCCAATTGAGCTACTGGCCTAAACTCGAAGCGATGGGGACAGACGCAAAACCCAAGGACGGCCTCGCGCCACCCTCATCGCAGATTACTCGATGATCTTGGAAACCACACCTGCGCCGACGGTGCGACCGCCTTCGCGCACAGCAAAGCGCAGACCCTCTTCCATAGCGATCGGCGCAATCAGCTTGATCGTCATCTTAATGTTGTCACCCGGCATCACCATCTCAACGCCTTCAGGCAACTCGCACGCCCCAGTAACATCCGTGGTGCGAAAATAAAACTGCGGACGATAGCCATTGAAAAAGGGCGTGTGACGCCCTCCCTCCTCCTTGGAGAGCACATAGACCTCCGCCTCAAAATGGGTGTGCGGCGTGATCGACCCCGGCTTGGCCAGCACCTGACCTCGCTCCACCTCTTCGCGCTTGGTCCCGCGTAGCAACACCCCAATGTTGTCACCCGCCTGACCCTGATCCAGCAGCTTGCGGAACATCTCCACCCCAGTGCAGGTGGTCTTGGCCGTGTCGCGCAGACCAACAATCGCCACCTCATCTCCAACCTTGATGACCCCACGCTCCACGCGCCCCGTCACCACCGTCCCTCGCCCCGAGATCGAAAACACATCCTCAATCGGCATCAGGAACGGACCATCAATGGCACGCTCCGGCTCCGGAATATAACTGTCAAGCGCCTCCATCAGCCGGTCAATCGACTGACCTCCAATCTCACTGTCCACACCTTCCAACGCCAGCTTCGCCGACCCCACAATGATCGGCGTCTCGTCCCCCGGAAAGTCATAACTGGACAGCAGCTCGCGCACCTCCATCTCCACCAGCTCCAACAGCTCCGGATCGTCCACCATGTCAGCCTTGTTCAGATACACCACGATGTACGGCACCCCCACCTGACGCGCCAGCAAAATATGCTCCCGCGTCTGCGGCATCGGACCATCCGCCGCCGACACCACCAAAATCGCCCCATCCATCTGCGCCGCACCCGTGATCATGTTCTTCACATAGTCCGCATGACCCGGACAGTCCACATGCGCATAGTGGCGCTTGGCACTCTCATACTCCACATGCGCCGTCGCAATGGTGATGCCGCGCTCACGCTCCTCCGGCGCATTGTCAATCTGATCATAGGCCTTCGCCTCGCCTCCGTACTTCTTCGCCTGATGCGTGGTGATCGCCGCCGTCAGCGTGGTCTTGCCGTGGTCAACATGGCCAATCGTGCCTACATTGACGTGCGGCTTACTACGTTGAAATTTTTCTTTGGACATGAACGGCTCCCCGCATGTAGCAAATCGACTGAGCGCGCCTTAAGAGCGCACAAGACTCTCAATAAACAGATATGGAGCCCATGACCGGAATTGAACCGGTGACCTCACCCTTACCAAGGGTGTGCTCTACCGACTGAGCTACATGGGCAAAAACTCAAATGACCCCTCGCACAAAACCTGGAGCGGGTGATGGGAATCGAACCCACACCATCAGCTTGGAAGGCTGAGGTTCTACCATTGAACTACACCCGCGAAGGCGTCGAACGGCATCGGACGTCGGCGAGAACGTCAATCGCAACGAACACCACCTGCTTTGGTGGAGGGGGGAGGATTCGAACCTCCGAAGGCTGAGCCGTCAGATTTACAGTCTGATCCCTTTGACCGCTCGGGAACCCCTCCAAATGAGCGGCGGATTGTATGGGCGAACTCAGAGCCCCGTCAATATGTATTTTGAACAGGTAACCATCAGCCAGGGTTGCATCGAGGCGGCACCGGTGCCTCGCCGGCACGCGCGGACGGGCTACAATGCGTTCGTCATGCAGTCACGCAACCCAAGCTGCTAGCATAAAGAGCTTAATTCCTAAATCCTCGACGATTATCCGAGAATTCCAACGATGGATGTAACGATCTTTGGTACGGGCTATGTGGGACTCGTGACGGGCGTCTGTCTGGCCGAGGTAGGCAACAACGTGCTCTGCATCGACATCGATCCGCACAAAATCGATCTACTCAACAGCGGGGGGGTGCCGATCTACGAGCCTGGACTCGACGAGATGATCCAGTCCAACCGCACGGCCGGTCGGCTGCGCTTCTCGACGGACGCCAAGGCTGGCGTCGAGCACGGACTGTTCCAGTTCATCGCCGTCGGCACACCGCCTGACGAGGACGGCTCGGCCGATCTGCAATACGTTCTGGCGGTGGCGCGTGCCATCGCCGAACACATGACCGAGTACCGCATCCTGGTCAACAAATCGACAGTGCCTGTAGGTACGGCCGACAGGGTGGCCGATACAGTGCGCGAGGTGCAGGCACGCTTGGGTCGAACGGTCGAGTTCGATGTCGTTTCTAACCCCGAGTTCCTCAAGGAAGGCGCAGCGATCGAGGACTTCATGCGTCCGGACCGTATCATCGTCGGTACCGACAATCCGCGCACGGCGGAGCTGCTGCGCGCGCTCTATGCCCCCTTCAATCGCAGTCACGACCGGCTGATGCTGATGGATGTGCGCTCCGCCGAGCTGACCAAGTACGCCGCCAACGCCATGCTGGCGACCAAGATCAGCTTCATGAACGAGTTGTCGAACATCGCCGAGGCGGTCGGCGCTGACATCGAGAAGGTGCGTGTCGGAATCGGCTCCGATCCACGTATTGGCTATCAGTTCATCTATCCAGGCTGCGGCTATGGCGGCTCCTGCTTCCCCAAGGACGTGCGTGCCCTGGAGCGCACGGCGCGCGGGCTGGGCTATGAGGCCGAGCTCTTACGGGCGGTCGAGGCCGTGAATTTCCGCCAGAAGACAGTGCTATTCAGAAAGCTCAACGACTATTTTGGCGGTGAGCTGGGGGGTAAAACCATCGCCATCTGGGGTCTATCCTTCAAGCCCAATACCGACGATATGCGCGAGGCATCCAGCCGGGTGCTGATGGAGGCGCTTTGGGAGGCTGGGGCAAGGGTCCGGGCCTATGATCCGGTAGCCATGGATGAGGCCCGGCGGATCTACGGTGAGCGCCCAGACCTGATCCTGGTCAATGACGCCCTCTCCGCCTTGGATGGCGCCGACGCACTGGTAGTCGTGACCGAATGGTCGCAATTCCGCAGTCCCAATTTCAATGCGATCCGATCCCGACTGCGCATCCCGGTCATCTTTGACGGACGCAACATCCTCGATGGATCGCTCGCCCGTGCCGCCGGCCTGACCTATGTCTCCATCGGACGCGCACCCTTGAAACCCGCCTGACCCATCTCCGGCCGACGCAGACCCACCACGCCGGCCGGAACCCCATCAAAAGCGGTGACTCCAGCCGACACTGATCTCGAACTGCTCCATATAGAGACTACCAGACTGGGTCTGGGTCAGGGTCGGACTGGTGCCGTCGAAGGTGGCCTCGGGCATGTAGGCGAGCGCGATCGAGAACTCGTCCGACTTGGTCGCCTTGTAGGCCGCGCCGAGCGTCCAGTGCCAGCGGATGGTCGCCGGAGACAGGACATTGAACAGCCCCTGGCGATCAGATTTCAGGAAGTCGGTGTTGTAGCTCACACCGCCCATCAGGGTCAGGCGGTCATTGGCCTCGTAGCTCAGCCCCAGCTTGAGCACATCCATGCTGTCCCAGCCGAAACCGACGCCGCTGTTGCCCCCGAGACAATAGGACGGCTTCGGCCCGACCTGCTGACAGGCGGTGAGATCCGCGTCGTTGGAGTTGGCGATCGAGTCGGTCTCGTCATAGAAGATGTGCTGATAGTCGAAGGCGAGGGTGAGGTTCGGACGAGCCTTGTAGGCAAGACCCAGATTGAACATCGCCGGGATGTCGAAGGAACCTCCATCGGCGAAGAGACCGGCATATTCATCGAACTTGCTCATCCAGATCGTCGTGCGATAGGAAGCGCCGAGCGCAAGCTGGTCTGTGACCTGTCCGTACCAACCGAAGTGCAGGCCCCAGCCATAGCTCCAGTCATCGCCGTTGTTGGTGACCTTGTCCGGATTCACTGACATCTGCTTGAAGGGTTCGAGTCCGGTGGCCTCGAATCGCTGGATCGCGAACACGGGCGCGATACCCACGGACTGATTGCCGTCGCCGAGCTTCAGGGTATAGGGGATCTCGATGAAGAGCTGTTCCAGATTGATGCCGGTCGGGGTCGTAGCGGTGTAGATCCCGTTTGGATTGCCGTTGATCGTGCCGGGCACCGGGTCCGTGATCGGCATGGGTCGCCCCGACGAGAAGTCGAAATAGGGGCCGACACTGCCGTCCGGATAGGCGCCGACACGCTGGTTGGGATAGACCGAGAAGTTCTCGAAGGGGGCGCGGCTCTTGTAGCGCGTATTCATCCCGCCATTACCAAAGACCGTGATGCCGATGGTGCTGCGCTCGTCGAGCGGGTGGTTGTAACCGAAGCTCGGAACCAGAAACCAGTCGTCGCTGCTGTCATACTCCCCGGGCGTGACGAAGCCGCCCGCCGGCAGGGTGAAGGTTCCCTGACCGGTCTGGATCTCCTGGGTCGCATAATCATTGTTGGCCTTGTAGCCGCGCGGCGAGGGGCTGAAGAAGGACGCCCCGACATCGAAGCCGTAGCCGATGACGGCCATCCCGGCTGGGTTGGTTGCTGCAACCAGCGTGTCCTGCGGCAGGGCCGTAGCCACGCCGGCCATGGCCTTGGAACGCACGCCCCAGCCGTGTGAAAGATAGCCGTTGGTGGCTGAGGCCGTGACCGGAATCGCACCGGCGGTCACCAAGGCCAGGGCTAGCGAATGCCTGATTCTCGTCTTCATAATTTGGGATGCCCCCTGCAAGTTTTTATAAGGCCATCGATCTTTGATCGATATCGATCCACTCTCACCGAATCCGCATGGATCCCATGCGGAGTGAAGGCTCAAAGGCCAAGGCAGACGCCATCCGGTCAGGACAGGATGGGGCACCGAGACACCCTGAACTCCTCACCGCGATATTGGGTCGGGAGACAACGGATTGTCAAAAATCAATCGATCGATGCGAGCCGCGCAGAGGATGCATCATAGGGTAAAAATCTGAGGAACCAAGCCGCCTCCAATCAGCCCCGGTTCGCCCGCTTGCGCTCGCTCTCCTTGAGATGACGTTTGCGCACGCGGATCGCGCTCGGGGTGATCTCGACCAGTTCGTCGTCCTCGATGAACTCCAGCGCCTGCTCCAGGGTAAACCTGATCGGCGGTGTGAGCAGGATGTTCTCGTCCGAGCCGGCGGCGCGGATGTTGGTCAGCTGCTTGGCCTTGAGCGGATTGACGGTCAGGTCATTGTCGCGCGCGTGGATGCCGACCACTTGACCCTCATAAACCTCTTCACCGGGCGAGACCAGCATCCGCCCGCGCTCCTGGAGATTGAACAACGCATAGCCGAGCGCCTTGCCGGTGGCGTTCGAGATCATGGCCCCGTTACGACGCCGCGCGATCGCGCCCGGCTGGACCGGACGATAGCGTTCGAAGACGTGGTATTTGAGTCCGGTGCCCGAGGTCAAGGACATGAACTCGGTCTGGAAACCGATCAGACCTCGGGTCGGGATCTCATAATCGAGGCGTACCCGGCCCTTGCCGTCGGGCACCATGTCCTTCAATTCTCCGCGCCGCTCGCCGAGTGCCTGCATCACGGCGCCCTGACAGCCCTCCTCGATATCGACCGTGAGCTGTTCATAGGGCTCGCAGATCTGGCCGTCGATCTCGCGGAAGATGACCTCGGGACGCGACACGGCCAGCTCGAAACCTTCGCGGCGCATGTTTTCGAGCAGGATCGCCAGGTGCAGCTCACCGCGCCCGGAGACCCGGAACTTCTCGGGGTCATTGCCCTCCTCGACGCGCAGCGCGACGTTATGGATCAGCTCGCGTTCGAGACGCTCCTTGAGTTGACGCGAGGTCAGGTACTTGCCCTCACGTCCGGCAAAGGGCGAGGTGTTGACCTGAAAGGTCATGGTCACGGTCGGCTCATCGACAGTGAGCGCTGGAAGCGCCTGGACGTGCTCGGGATCGCACAGGGTATCCGAGACATTGGGCGCCTCGATGCCGGTCAGGGCCACGATGTCGCCGGCGCTGGCCTCGGCCACCTCATAGCGCTCGAGTCCCAGATAGCCATAGACCAGACCAACCTTGGCCTTGTGGCGCGTGCCGTCGGGTTTGACCACGACCACCGACTGGTTGGGCCTGACGCGCCCGCGGCGGATGCGCCCGACGGCGATGGCCCCAACATAGGGGTTGTAGTCGAGGGTCGAGACCTGCATCTGGAACGGCGCCTCGGGATCGACCTGGGGCGCCGGGCAGTGCTGGACGATGGCCTCAAACAGCGGGGTCATATCGCCCGAGCGCACGTCCTCGGTCAGGCCCGCATAGCCGTTCAGGGCCGAGGCGTAGACGATGGGAAAATCGAGCTGCTCGTCGCTGGCACCGAGCCGGTCGAACAGGTCGAACACCTGATCGATGACCCAGGCGGGACGTGCGCCTGGGCGATCGATCTTGTTGATGACCACGATCGGGCGCAGACCATGGGCAAACGCCTTGCTGGTGACGAAACGGGTCTGGGGCATGGGGCCTTCCTGGGCATCGACCAGGAGCAGTACCGAGTCGACCATCGACAACACGCGCTCGACCTCGCCGCCGAAGTCGGCGTGTCCGGGGGTGTCGACGATGTTGATGCGGTAGTCGTTCCAGCGGATCGCGGTGTTCTTCGCTAGGATGGTGATGCCGCGCTCCCGCTCGAGCGCGTTGGAATCCAGCACCCGTTCGATCGGGCCAAAGCGGTCGCCCAGCGTACCGGACTGCTGCAACAGCTTGTCTACGAGCGTGGTCTTACCATGATCGACATGGGCGATGATGGCGATGTTACGAAGATGTTCGATCACAGGACTGGACTCCGAGTGCGGAGGCTTAAATTGACGGATGGATTCGGGCTTCGGAATCGGGGTGTCTGGCGGGAAACGAGATTGTAGCCGGGGATGGATGTGACTGGATTCGGCCTCGGTGGGATTATATCCGTTCGACGGACGAATCGCGTGCTGTGTCTTGCGCCGCGGCGACTGAACGCTGTCGGCCTGGTGGATGGCAAGACCTATCCCGGGGACAATCTAGCGAGGATTGTTCGGGGAGGATCTTGTCATGATTCCGCAACACTTGGTCCGGCTTGGATTTTTTCGAGATACCAACAGAACCTGTGGATAAGTCTGTGGACAACTTTCGTTCATTGGCCTCCAGGGCGCGTGGTTGCTGGACGAAAAACAGATCGGTCGCATTTTGACCGCCTAAAAAAATCTTTATTATCAACACCTTAGTTAAGACATTGACAAAGGGCTCGCGCTGACCAGAGCCGGGGTCTTGGGGCGAGGTGGATGGGTGCGACCTGTGAACAAATCGTCGGTACGACGGGCTTGCACCGACGCTGGAAAAGACTCAGCATAGGATTCCGGCGTACAAAACAGCCCCTCGACCCTGACACACGCGGTCTGCCCCGATTCAGAGGGACGCCACCCAGCCACCATCGGACCCGAGAAAAAACGCGCATGACGTCCAGCGATCTCCAAGCCGTTCGCGATCATATCGCCTCACGCATCATTGGCCAGCAGGCATTCATCGACAGCATGTTGGTCTGTCTGTTAAGCGATGGTCATCTCTTGGTCGAGGGCATGCCGGGGCTGGCCAAGACCACAGCGGTCAAGGCGCTGGCCGAGTCGATCGAGGGCGATTTCCATCGCATTCAGTTCACGCCGGATCTGTTGCCCTCGGATCTGATCGGCACCGACATCTATCGCCATGAGAAGGGCGAGTTTGAGTTTCGTCAGGGGCCGCTGTTCCACAATCTGCTGCTGGCCGACGAGGTCAACCGGGCACCGGCCAAGGTGCAATCGGCCTTGCTGGAGGCGATGGCCGAACGTCAGATCACGGTCGGTCAAAAGACCTATCCCCTGCCCCAGCTTTTCATGGTGCTCGCGACCCAGAATCCAGTCGAGCAGGAGGGCACCTATCACCTGCCCGAGGCGCAGCTCGACCGCTTTTTGATGCAGGCGGTCGTGACCTATCCGAATCGTGATGAGGAGCTTCGGATCCTGGAGCTCGACAGCGAGCAGCAGCGGCATCATCCGACGCCGCCGTCCAGGCGACTGAGTCAGGCGGAGCTGTTTGCGATGCGGCGCGCTGTGGCTGAGATCTATCTCGATCCCAGGCTAAATCACTATATCGTCGATCTGGTGCAGGCGACGCGCCATCCGAAGCTCTATGACCGGGATCTGGGGCGTTGGTGTCGTTTCGGGGCCTCGCCGCGCGCCAGTATTGCGCTAGCGCGTTGTGCGCGGGCGCGCGCCTGGCTGGATGGCGAGACCTTCGTCACACCCCATCATATCCAGTCGGTCGCGCCTGAGATCCTGCGTCATCGCATCCTGCTGACCTTCGAGGCCGAGGCCGAGGGGGTGACGACGGATGCCTTTATCAAGCGGTTGCTCAGTTTGGTCGCGATTCCGTGAGGGCTTGGATTTTATGAGCGGTCACATCCGCCCGTGGCTTAAATCATTCACGCCCCTACGCAAGCCTGTGCAAGCCAGCTTTAGCAGAGCACGACTGAATGATTCAGCCCCGTCGATCATACGATCGAGGTCGTCGCCCCCTGCACAGGCTCATCCGGCGGACTGTACCAGTTCAGCTTATCGCGTAACTTGACCACCTCGCCAACGATCAAGAGCGTCGGCGGCGAAGGCGGATCGGCCTCGACGATCGCGCGGATGGTCGCTAGGGTGCCGGTATAGACCCGCTGCAGATGGGTCGTGCCCTGCTGGACCAGGGCGATGGGCATCTCGGGAGGCACACCGTGCGCCATGAGCCGCTCGACGATGACCGGCAGACCCACGAGGCCCATATAAAAGACGACGGTCTGGTTCGGTTGAGCGAGCGCCGGCCAGTTCAGGTCGATGGTGCCGTCCTTCAGGTGCCCGGTGACGAAGGTCACGGACTGGGCATAGTCGCGATGGGTCAGCGGGATACCTGCATAGGCCGCGCAGCCCGAGGCGGCCGTGATCCCTGGAATGACCTGAAAGGGCACGCCCTCGGCCGCCAGGGTGTCGATCTCCTCACCGCCGCGCCCGAAGATGAAGGGATCCCCCCCCTTGAGCCGAAGCACCCGATGGCCGTCCTTGGCCAAGTCGGCGAGCAGCCGGTTGATCTCTTCTTGGCGCATGGCGTGATGGTTGCGCTCCTTGCCGACATAGATCCGCTGCGCGTCGCGGCGCGTCATATTGAGAATGGGTGCGGCCACGAGCCGATCATACACGACGACATCGGCCTGCTGCATCAGCCTCAGGGCGCGGAAACTGATGAGATCCGGGTCGCCCGGACCGGCACCGACGAGATAGACCTCACCCATATCGCGCTCGAGTGCATCCGGCGCCAACTCTTGCTCGATGATGGCCTCGGCCTCCTGAAACTGCCCGGCGAAAATCCGCTCGGCGACCGCCCCTTGCAGCACCCGATCCCAGAATCTGCGTCTGTCGCGCTGTTCGCTGAAGCGCGCCTTGACCCGCTCGCGATAGCGCCCGCTCAACTCGGCCAGCCGCCCATAGCCGGCAGGGATCAGGGCCTCGAGCCGCGTCCGCAAAAGGCGTGCCAGCACCGGTGAGGTCTTACCGCTGGAGACGGCAATCGTCACCGGCGAGCGGTCGACGATCGAGGGCAACACGAAGGTACAGGCATCCGGGTCGTCGACGACATTGACCGGGATGTCGGCGGCCTTGGCGAGCTGCGCGATCTGTCGATTGACCGCACGGTCATCAGTGGCGGCGATGACGAGTCGCTGACCGGAGATGTCCGTAGGCGCGAAACGGCGCGCCTCGTGCCGCAAGGCACCAGAGGCGACCTGGCGCGCCAGCGCCTCACACAATTCGGGCGCGACGAGGGTGACGGACGCACCTGCGCGCAGCAGATTGGAGACCTTGCGCGCCGCCGTGGCGCCGCCGCCGACCACCAGACATGGGCGGCCTTGCATGTCGAGAAAGATGGGCAGTAGATCCATGGTGCTCTCTGGCTACAAGATGGGACGGGGCCGAATGGCTCCGTTGAGTTAGCTTTAGAAAATCCTTAATATACTTAAATACTTTGTTTTAGCGTAGGACGATCGTGTGGTCAAAGAGATCGACTCCGAGTCTCTGAGCCGGCGGCTGGCGGAGGCTGAAGGCCTGTTGCTGGTGGACATCCGCACACCGGCCGAGATCGCTCAAGGCCTGATCCCAGGCGCCCTGCAATTGCCGATGCACCTGATCCCACTGCGGATGAGCGAGATCCCCAAGGACCAGGATGTCGTCATCTACTGCCGTAGCGGCGCGCGCTCCTACCAGGCCTGCGCCTACCTGATGCAACACGGCTATGGCCGGGTACTCAACCTGCGCGGCGGCATCATCGCCTGGGCGCGTCATGGTCTGCCGATCGTCGCCCCTTAAAGACTGACCCGGCGGCGATCTGTGTCCCCGACTTCCGCTTTCACTACTCCCTTGTTTTTTACTGTAGATTCGCCTATAACCGCGAATCCTTGTTTTTATTGAAATACTGAAACAAGTATTGACGGAGGCTCCCGATGGCTGATTTCGATCAAGAACTCGACGCAAGCGGTCTAAACTGCCCGCTGCCGATCCTGCGCGCCAAGAAGACCCTAGGTGCCATGTCCAGCGGCCAGGTCCTGCATGTCATTGCCACCGATCCCGGTTCGGTCAAGGACTTCGACGCCTTCGCCAAGCAGACCGGAAACACCCTGCTCGAGTCCAAGGAAGAAGGCGGCAAGTTTCACTTTTTGATCAAGAAGTCCTGATCGATCCGCCGGGCGCGCACCTGAAGCCCGGCCTCGGGTTCAAACGCCTTCTCGGCACGACCGACGGCTATCCCAACAACATATGATGCGCGCACCTGACCCAGGGGCCGCGTGGAGGACTCGATGGAACCAAAGAAACTAGCGATCATCGCCACCAAGGGCTCGCTCGATTGGGCCTATCCGCCCTTCATCCTCGCCTCGACCGCCGCTGCCCTGGGCTATGAGGTGCAGGTCTTTTTCACCTTTTATGGTCTGCAACTCCTGAAGAAAAAGCCCAATCTGGAAGTCACCCCCCTGGGCAACCCAGGTATGCCGATGCCCATGGGTATGGACAAGTGGTTCCCGGTGCTGGGTCTGGCGCTGCCCGGCATGCAGGCCCTGATGACCGCCATGATGAAGCAGAAGATGAAGAGCAAGGGCGTAGCCAGCATCGAAGAACTGCGCGCACTCTGCCTAGAGGCGGATGTCAAGATGATCGCCTGTCAGATGACCGTCGACCTCTTCGACATGCCGAAGGACGAGTTCATCGACGGCGTCGAGTATGCTGGCGCAGCGGCCTTCTTCGAGTTCGCCGGCGAGAGCGATATCTGTCTCTATATCTGAGCCTTAAGTCGCGTCCCTGGAGCGACCCAGGTCGCTTTGCCCTACTGATCTCAAACCGTTTGCCCGACATGCCCAACGCCAACTGCACCGGTGCCGCCCTCCTGATCGACGTCCTCAACGATCTTGGGGTCGAGATCCTCTTTGGGCACACAGGCGGGGCCGTGATCCCGATCCATGTCGAGATCAACAAGCGTCTGCGCGCAGGCACGCCCGTGCCGCGCTTCGTGCTCTGTCGTCAGGAGGGCGGTGCCGGACATGCCGCCGAGGGCTATGCGCGTGCCAGCGGTCGGGTCGGGGTGGCCATGGCGACCTCGGGGCCGGGTGCGACCAATCTGGTCACACCGATCGCGGATGCGTACAAGGATTCATTGCCCACACTCTTCATCACCGGTCAGGTCCCGAGCCGCGCCATCGGGACCGATGCCTTCCAGGAGGTCGACACGGTCGGCCTCACCCGCCCCATCTCCAAACACAACTATCTGGTCAAGGATGTGGCTGATCTGGAATGGATCCTGCGCGAGGCCTATGCCCTGGCCAGGGAGGGCCGTCCAGGTCCAGTGGTGGTCGATATCTGCAAGGACGTGCAGATGGCAACGCTGGTCGCGCCAAATCCGCCGCGCGTGCGTCATCGCGAATCCATCGCCTTCGATCCCAAACAGGCCGATGCCATCCTAGAGGCCCTGGCCCACGCCGAGCGTCCGGTGGTCAAGGCCGGGGGCGGGGTCATCCATGCCAATGCCACACTGGCCCTGCAACGCTTCGCCGAGCGCTTCGATGTGCCGGTGACGACCACCTTCAATGCACTTGGCGCCCTGCCCTTCGATCTACCCTACAACCTCGGGATGCCGGGGATGCATGGCACCATTCCGGCCAACTATGCCCTACGCGACGCCGATTTCATCCTCACGCTCGGCGGACGCTTCGACGACCGGGTCGCGGTGCGCGGTTTTGCCACGGGCAAGCGCATTGCCCAGGTCGATATCGATCCCTCTGAGATCGACAAGACCATCGCCACTGATCTCAGTTTGGTCGCAACCCTCGACGAATTCTTGGCCCACGCCCTGGCCTCGGGCCGTTCAGCCCGTCACCCCGAGTGGATGGCCCAGGTCGGCGAGTGGCGCGTGCGCCTGATCCCGCCCTACGGCCAATCCGACTCCATCAAGCCGCAGGCGGTCATCGAGTTTATCTCTGAACTGACCGAGGGCGAGGCGACCCTGGTCACGGGTGTGGGCCAGCATCAGATGTGGGCAGCCCAGTACTATCGCTTCCGCCGTCCGCGTCAGTGGATCAGCTCGGGCGGGCTGGGCACCATGGGCTTCGGGCTGCCAGCAGCGATCGGCGCCTGGTATGGCGACCCCACGCGCCCGGTGGTGCTGATCGACGGCGACGGTAGCTTCCAGATGAACATCCAGGAACTCGGCACCCTGGTCGCCAACCGGATCCCGCTCAAGATGTTCGTTTTGAACAACAGCTTCCTCGGCATGGTGCGCCAGTGGGAAGACATGATGGACGACGGCCATCATTACGAGACCTGTCTGGCGCGCACCGCCGACTGCGACCCGGACTGTATCAATCTCGATCAGGACTGTCGGCGCCAGATCCCCAACCTGACCGGGCTCAAGTACGTCTATCCGCGGCTCAAGACCGTCCGTCTGCGCGATCCGGCGACCCTGCGCGAAGACATCGCCGCCGTGCTCGCCGAGCCGGGACCGGTGCTGGTCGATGTCTGGATCGACAAGGCCGAGAACGTCATCCCCATGATCCGTCCTGGGCACAGTCTGGAACAGATGATCGAGCCCTGATGCCTGCTCCGCCGCGGGGGCGCCGTCTTGCCCCCTCCTCGCACCGCATCCCAGGCTGGGATCAGCGCCGACGCCCAGCCAGTTCGAGCAACTCAATCACCCAAAAAAATACTGACTAAATCCCCTCGCCCCGCGTGCGAATCCGCGTGTGAAGGTGAGGGCGTTTTTCCGTATTCAGCCTTTCTCTAGATCCGGGTCGAGACGCCAGTCAGAAGGCGCTCTGTCCGCTATAGTGTTTAGGGAGACGCTGATCTAATCCTCTCGTCCCCCACTTGCGGGGCAGAGGGCGTTTTTCAGCGTTTCTCTAGAGATCGCCCCAGCTTGCGCTCACCGCCGAGCGCCCGATCCTCGCCGATCCCCATCGACCAGGGTGATCGACCAGGGGCGCGTGATCCATCGCGGGTCCGATATCAGGACTGATGACCACCCAGGACAGCGGTGCTCGGAAGGTTGTCCAGCCGATCCAAGAGCCAATCAGGGACGAGATCACGCCCGGCATCGGATCGATTCGAGCGGATCGGGGCCGAATGACAGCAGGGAATCCATGCCAGCGGATAGGCACTAGACCACCTAGGACTGAAACCACCAACTCATGCAACCCATGATGGAGGATGCATCCATGTTCACGACGACCACTGAGCTCGCCGGACGCACACTCGAGTTCAACAAGGCAGGGTATCTCGTCTCTTTTGACGATTGGGATCGCGAGATCGCCCAGGCCCTCGCCAGCCAGGAGGGCCTGGCCCTGACCGAGCGTCACTGGAAGGTGATCGAGTTCCTGCGCGCCTATTACAGGATCCATGAGATCCCGCCCTCGCCGCGTGTCATCATCCAGGCCATCGGCCAGGAACTCTCGGTGTATGGCCCCTACACCCGCAAGCACCTGGAAGCGCTGTTCCTGAACGGCGGTTGCAAACAGGCCTGTCGGATCGCTGGTCTGCCACGCGCCTATTGTCAGTTCTGTTGATCCCCAGCTCGTGCGGCCAGCGGTGAGGGGACAGCGTCCCCAAAACCCTGTGCCGGGCTGGACTTTGCGCATCGGCAGTGCCTTTTCATATAATCGCGGGCAGCGAGTGACTGTTTTTAATGGAGAAGCAGTGATGCCGACCTATGACTACCGTTGCGACGCCAATGATCGCGTGATCGAGGTGAGCCATCGCATGAACGAGAACCTGACCAACTGGGGCGAGCTGTGCGCGCGCGCCGGGATCGATCTGGGTGATACGCCGGCGGATGCGCCCGTACATCGTCTGGCCACCGGCGGCAACGTCGTCACCAGCTCCAGCCTGGGCAGTGGCTGCCCGCCCACGCCTGCCTGCTCCACCGGTTCCTGCTGTTCCGGCGGCCTGTGCGGGCTGAATTGATCGCCCATTCCAGTCTACCGGGGTCGGCGTGCCGGCCCCGGCCTTCTCCCTCGTCGGACCTGTCCCGACGGACACCATGTGGAGTCCCTGGTCTTGAAGTCCATCCTGGTCGTCCGTCTGAGCGCCATCGGTGACATCGTCTTCGCCTCCCCGCTGATCATGGCGCTGCGTCGGCGCTGGCCGGAGGCGCGCATCGCCTGGCTGGTCCAACCCGAATGCGCAGCACTCCTCAACCGGCACCCGGATCTCGATGCCGTGATCGTCTGTCCGTTGCGTCACTGGCAGCGGCTGTGGCGTGCGCGGCGCTATCCCGAACTCTGGACAGGACTGCGTACCCTGCGCGCCATTCTGCGCCAATATGACTTCGATCTCGCCCTTGACCTGCAGGGTCTATTCAAGAGCGGGGTTTTGGCCTGGCTATCCGGGGCGCCTGAGCGCATCGGGCTGGGGTCGCGCGAGGGCAGTCAGTGGCTGATGACCCGCCGTCTGCCGCGCGGTGGCGACCCCAGGCGGATCAGTTCGGAGTATCGCTTTTTGGCCGAGTCGCTTGCCTTGCCGATCACAGACGACTTTCGGCCAAGGATCTATTATGGCGAGGCAGACGCAGCCTTTGCCGACTCGGTCATCGCGCGTGCGTCGCTTGCCAGCGGCTATGCGGTGTTCTGTCCCTTCACCACCCGACCCCAGAAACACTGGATCGAGGAACGCTGGGCCAGGCTCGCGCACCGTGTCCGCGACGAACTGGGGCTGGTGCCAGTACTGCTCGGTGGACCCAAGGATCGCGAGGCGGCGCGGCGGATCGCCGATGCGGCTGACGATCGGTTGCTCGATCTGACCGGACGGACCACTCTCACCGAGGCCGCGGCCCTGATCGACCGCGCGGCGCTTTTGATCGGCGTCGATACCGGTCTCTCGCACATGGGGATCGCCTGCGCCACGCCGAGTCTGCTCTTGTTCGGCTCGACCTGTCCCTATCTCGACACCACCCGCGCCAATGCGCGGGTGCTCTACCATGCGCGCGCCTGCTCGCCCTGCAAGCGCCGTCCGAGCTGCGACGGGCGCTTCGACTGCATGGGCGCGATCGAGACCGACGAGATCCTGCGCGCCGCCACCGAGGTGTTGCGGGCGTGAGGATCCTGCACGTCGAGGCCGGGCGCCATCTCTACGGCGGGGCCTTCCAGGTGCTGCATCTGGTGCGCGGACTGGCGGCGCGGGGTCATGACAACCTGCTCGTCTGTCCGCGCGGCTGCGCCTTGGCCAAGGCCGCCGCACCCTGTGCCGAGGTCCATGAGCTACCGCTGCATGGCGACGCCGATCTGACGATGATCACACGCCTCTATCGCTTGATCCGCGCCTTTTGCCCGGATCTGGTGCACCTGCACAGCCGCAGCGGCGCCGATGTCATGGGCGGGATCGCGGCGCGTCTGGCCGGGGTACCTGTGATCCATACGCGCCGGGTCGACAATCCCGAGCCGCGCTGGTGGGTCGCCCTCAAGTATCGGCTCTATGATCGGGTCATCGCCATCTCGGACGGGATCGGGCGGGTATTGCTCTCCGAGGGCGTGCCCCCAGCCAAGTTGCGGGTGGTGCGCAGTGCGGTCGATCATGACCGCTATGCGGTACCGGTCGATCGCGTGGCAGTCCGCGCCCGGCTCCAGGTGCCCATGGAGGCGATCCTGATCGGCGTGATCGCGCAGCTGATCCCGCGCAAGGGGCATCGCGTCCTGCTCGGGGCGCTGCCGGACCTGATCGCCACCCATCCCGAGATCCAGGTGCGGTTCTTCGGCCAGGGGCCGCTGGCGGCGGATCTGCAACGCCGGATCGAATCTGCCGGACTCGCTGCTCAGGTTCGGCTTGCCGGTTTTCGCCACGACCTCCCTGAGATCCTGCCCGCGCTCGATCTGGTGGTGCATCCGGCGCTCATGGAGGGACTGGGCGTCTCGCTGCTCCAGGCCGCAGCAGCCGGTGTGCCCATCATCGCGAGCCGGGTCGGCGGCATCCCCGAGGCGGTGCGCGAGGGCGAGAATGGCCTCTTGGTCCCGCCGGGCGACATCGCGGCCCTGCGCGCAGCGATCAGCGCCTTGATCGTGGATCCCGAACGCCGTCGCGCCCTAGGCGCCGGCGGCCGGGCACTCATGGCCCGCGAGTTCTCGCTCGCGGCCATGGTCGAGGGCAATCTTGCGGTCTATCGGGAACTGTTCGGCTCGGGGGGGTTGCTTCGGGGATGAGCGAACCGACCACCCTACAGATGGTCGCCAGCAAGGAACTCGGGGGCGCCGAGCGCTGGTTCATGCGTTTTAGCTTGGCGCTGGCCGAACGCAGGGCCCCGGCGCAACTGGCCATCCGCCGGGGAAGCGCGCTCGACGGGCTGGAGCTCGGCGGGCTCCCGGTCCATCGCCTGCCCTATCGCACTACTTGGGACCCCTGGTCGCGCCGCGCGGTCGGGCGTCTGATCCAGGACCTCAAACCCGAGGTCGTCCAGACCTACATGGGCCGCGCCACCCGGCTCACCCGTCTCTCGCGCCCGGGCGGCCCGGTCCACCTGGCCCGGCTCGGCGGCTATTATGACCTCGGGCCTTACCGTCATGCCCAAGGCTGGATCGGCAACACTAAGGCACTGTGCGACTGGATGGTACGCCAGGGGCTGCCGGCCGCGCGCGTGTATCACATCTATAACTTTGCCGATCCGGCCCACCCGGTTGCACCCGAGCGCATCGCCGCCTGCCGTGCGCTCCACGGCCTGTTGGATGACGCCTGGGTGCTGGTGACGCTGGGGCGTCTGGTGCCGGTCAAGGGCCAGCGCTATCTGATCGAGGCGCTCGCCCGGCTGCCCGAGACCCTCGCCGGGCGTCCGTTGCGACTGGTGATGGTCGGTGACGGCCCGCTCGCTCCAAGGCTGCGCCTCCAGGCCGAACAGAGCGGCCAGTCACACCGGATCGTCTGGGCCGGCTGGCAGGCCGACCCGGCGCCCTATCTCCAGATGGCGGACCTGGTGGTGTTTCCATCGCTCGAGGAAGAGACCCTGGGCAACGTCATCCTCGAGGCCTGGGCCTGGGGCAAGCCCTTGGTGACGGCCAGCTTCCGTGGCGCGCGTGAGCTCACCCGGCACGGCGAGGATGCCTGGTGTGTCCCCTGCGCCGACGCCGCGGCCCTGGCCGAGGGCATCCGCCAGACCCTGTCCGACCCGGCGCTGATGGCGGCGCTGGTCGCGCGCGGGCGGGAGCGGGTGGAACATGAGTTTGGCCGCCGCACCATCCTGGAGCGCTATCTGGAGCTCTATCGCCAGGTCGCAGGTGGCTGAGTCACACCTCAGCCCTCACCCAACCAATCGCGCACCACCAGAAAGCGCTCAAGGAGTTCGGACTCAGGTGTCCCAGGCGCAGGCCGATGGTCGTAGCGCCAGCTCACCTCGGGCGGCATGGAGACCAGGATGGATTCGGTGCGCCCGCCCGATTGCAGCCCAAACAGCGTGCCCCGGTCCTGGACCAGATTGAACTCGACATAGCGCCCGCGCCGGATCTTCTGAAACTCGCGCTCGCGCTCGCCATAGCGCATGCCCCGGCGACGCTCGACGATCGGCAGATAGCCGGTCAGATAATGGTCACCGACATGACGCCAGAAGGCGAAGGCCGACTCGAAGCCGCCCTGGTCGAAGTCGTCGAAGAAGATCCCCCCGACACCGCGCGGCTCCTGACGGTGCTTGATGAAGAAATACTCGTCGCACCAAGACTTGAATCTGGGATAGAGATCCGCACCGAAGGGCTCACAGGCCGCGCGCGCATTGCGATGCCAGTGGACGACGTCCTCCTCGAAGCCATAATAGGGCGTGAGATCAAAACCGCCGCCGAACCACCACACCGGCTCGGCGCCGTCTTGCTCGGCCTGGAAGAACCGCAGATTGAGATGCGAGGAGGGCACATAGGGGTTGAGTGGATGGGCGACCAGCGACACCCCCAGGGCCTCGAAACGCCGTCCGGCCAGCTCGGGCCGCTGGGCGCTGGCCGAGGGCGGTAGGCGCTCGCCCTGGACGTGCGAGAAATTGATCCCGCACTGCTCGAACACCCGCCCCGCGCGGATCACGCGCGTGCGCCCGCCCCCACCGCCGGGCCGCTCCCAGTGATCCTCGCGCTGCTCGGCCCCAGGGTCGAGGACGCGCAGGGCCGCGGTGATCTGATCCTGGAGGGCGAGCAGATAGGTCTCAACGGCCTTAAGGTCGGGTCGGCTCGCCATGGTCATGAATCCTTATCGTTGAACTGGAATCAGGGCCAACCATAACCGAGTCATGACCCCGAAGGCGAGCGACAACGCGACCTCCCTCTCACGAGATCTGAAACGATACGGACCACTCTGTAATGTCAAAGCGTCACTGGTATTGGTGGATCCCGCTGGCCCTGGTCTTTGCCAGCGCGCTGGGTACGGTGGGACTGATCCTTTGGATCGCCAAGCGCGCCGAGCCAATCTATTCGGGCACCCTTGAGCTCGCCGGACTCAGCCGACCGGTCGAGGTCCGCTTTGGTCCCCATGCTGTGCCGACCCTCGTGGCGAGCGATCTAGAGGACCTGATCTTCGCCCAAGGCTATGTAACGGCCGCAGAGCGGATGTGGCAGATGGACCTGCTGCGCCGTCTCGGGGGCGGGCGCCTGGCCGAGCTCTTCGGGCAGGATGCCGTGGCGGTCGATCGTTTCTTCCGTACCCTGGGGCTACCGCTCGAGGCGCGGCGCGCCTTAGAGGCCCTGGAGGCCTCCGATCGCGCCCTGCTCGCGGCCTATGCTGCCGGGGTCAATGCCTATCGCGAGAGGGCGCGTCACCGCCTGCCGCTGGAATATGTGATCGCTGGACTGGAGCCTGCGCCCTGGCAGCCCGAGGACAGTCTGGTGATCGGCGCCTACATGGCCTGGACCCAATCGTTCAACATGCGCGCCGAGCTGACCTTTCTGCGCCTGGCGCGCCGCATCGGACCCGAGCGGGCACGGCTGCTGTTTCCGACCGATGCCGGTCTGGCACCTCCCGAGGTCCCGCCCGAGCTGGTCGCCTACCTCGCCACCACGGCCACCGGTCCATCCTCGCGCCCCGGATTCGACAGCGCGGCGATCGTCCCCTTCATCGACCTGCCTGCCTGGCCTGGCCTGCCGCCACCAACCGCCGCCAGCAACGCCTGGCTGGCGACCGGCGCGCGCACTGCCACCGGCGAGGCACTCCTCGCCAATGATCCGCACCTGGCCTTCTCGATGCCCGGACCCTGGTATGAGCTGGAGCTGATCGGCCCCAGGCTGCATGTCGCCGGCGTCAGCCTGCCTGGGGTGCCGTTGGTCCTGATCGGACACAATGCCGATCTGGCCTGGGGTATCACGACGGCCGTTGCCGACACCCAGGACCTCTTCATCGAACGCCCAACCCCTGATGGACGCGCCGTAGAGCGCGAGGGACGCACCCCAGAACCGATCCAGGTCCGCTACGAAGCCATCCAGGTTCGGGGGACTGACCCGATCGAGATCGCGATCCGCTCGACCAGTCGCGGCGTGGTATTGAATGACATCCTGGGGGTGAGGACCGCAACCCCCATGGATCTAGCCGACCCTGATCTCGATGCCCTGATCGTCCTGCGTCAGAACCACGATCATCCGGATCAAAGCTTTCAGGCCGTGCGCCGTCTCTGTCAGGCCCGGACGCTGGATGAGGCCCGGGCAGCAGGACTGGACTTCCGGCATGTCGTGCTCAACCTGATGCTGGCCCATCACGACGGCGGCATCGCCTGGCAGATGACAGGTGTCCTGCCCCAACGCGGGCGCGGGGCGGGCGCCTTCCCCAACCCAGGGTGGAACGACGACTACGCCTGGCGGGGCGAGGTGCCTCAGGCGCTCAATCCGAGCCTGACCGATCCGCCCTCGGGGATCATCATCACCGCCAACCAGCGCACCATTCCGCCCGATCATCCGCTCCGGGTCAGCAACGCCTGGATGTCACCACACCGGGCCCAGCGCATCGCCGCTCGGATCGAGAACGCCGGGCCGCTCACCCCCGAGTCGATGGCGGCGATCCAGGCCGACCGCATCAGTCTCCAGGGCCGGATGATGCAGTCCTCGCTGCGCCGGCTAGAGGCCGAGATCCGCGCGCTTGACCCCGGCGCCTGGTTGCTCGCCGAGCGCCATGTGCTCGACTGGGACGGGGACATGGACGCCTCCAGCCGCCCGGCCGCCTTCGCCGCCCTGTTGGAGCCGGCGCTGTTCCAGGCCCTCTATGGCGATGAATTGGGCGAGGACCTGCCTTATCTGCTGTCACTGGCGATCGTCGCCTACAACCCGCTCCAAGAAACGCTGCGCACGGGCGAATCCGCATTCTGGGACGATGTCACGACCCCAGAACCCGAGACGCCCGCTGCGATCTGGGCCCGGGCGCTGCGCAAAGCCAAGACCGCCCTGGATGGCTATGGAGCCGAGGTCCGGCTCGCCGACCTCCGCCGGGTCCGCTTCACCCATGCCTTCGATCGGCTACCGCTCCTGGGCGATCTCTTCAGTGTCGGACCCATTGGGGTCGGTGGCAGTTCGGACACCGTCGATGTCATCAAGACCGAACCCCAGGCGCCGGGCAAGGGGCTGTTCGGCGCCTCGATGCGCGTGGTCGCGACCCCGGCCGACTGGCGCCGAACGCGCGGTACCCTGACGCTCGGTCAGTCGGGCCATCGCTTCTCACCCTACCGTTCCGATCAGCTCGAGGACTGGCTCGTGGTCCGCTCCCATCCCTGGCCCTGGAACGGGCCGGATGACGCCCACACACTGGGTCGGTTGCAGCTCGATCCGCTCGATGCGAGCGAACGGGTCGAACGCTAGGAAAACGCTGAATAAATCGCGTGCCTCTCAATCGCGGCTGAAGCCGCTCCTAAAAAATCAATGGGTTACGCGAGAAGGTTTTGCCACGAATGGCAAAAATCAGCGTTTCCCTAGGTGTCAAGTCCCCTGAGATTACAGACGTATTTTTTGAAGCGTTCGGGGCATGTGTCACACCAGTCCTTGAGCGCCTGGATCGGGGCGATGTGGCCGAGGGCTTGCCGGCGCTCGGCCAGATCCCGAGTCGGGAGCCTCAAGGTCTGGATCTCACGGCGAATAGCGGGCGTTTTTGTGCAGACGGATCACCATGGGGCGCCTTTAGCCACGATTGGGGGAGATGGGATTGATAAGGGACACAGGATAACGGTCTGGAACTCGGGGAGGCTTGACATAAATGAATCCTCGCGTGCCGTTCCGGCCCATGCCATCATGGGCGCCGGGCCTGCGGATACCATCTACTGTATGGACAAGGCAATCCTATTCGTTGCGTTGCCCATGGCGATGAACTGCCAAGGATCTATCCTTGGACTGTCTCGCACAGCGCGATCCAGCACCATCCAACTCCATCCAACCTGAAGAAATCCTGCCCCTATGTCTAGCCAAAAACCAAGCGCTTCAGAATCAGATCGTCGCACGCAAACGCGATTGAGTGCGCAGGTGCCCATTCAGCTGCGTGTCGGCAGTGAATCGCAAACACGTCCAGCCACCCTGATCGATCTATCCTGGGGCGGCGCACTCTGTCAGGCGACCACAGCACTGCCGCCCGGCGAAACCCGGATCTGGCTAAAGCTACCCTGGGCCTCGGCTGAAACGATCGACATCGAAGCCCAGCTGCTGCGTCAGAAGGATCTGGAGGATGGCCGCCATCATTTCGCCGTGCGTTTCCAGCGCCTGTCGCTGGTCAATCAAGCCCGGCTGGAAAAATTGCTTGGCCATCTTCAAGAGGGCGACGCCAAGGGTCCGCCCGACCACCAGGCCAAACCCTTGGTCGCCACGCTGGACGTCTTGATCCAGACACTCGACGAGTGGCGCGGGGCGCTCAGTGAGATTGCCAAGGGGCAACTACGGATCAGCGCGCCGGTCGATTTTGTGCCTGGTCAAAGCCTCAGTCTGCAATTCACCGGCGCCCCAGCCCGCGCGCGTCTTCGACTGCGTGCCCGGATCCTAAACCGCGAAGACCCGCCGCAAGGCTTCTTTGAAAAGGCCCCGGCGCGGCTGACCCTGGAATTCGAGCACCCCTTGGACATCCTACGTCAGTGGTCCGAATGGCTGTTGCGGCAAATACCACCACCGGACTCGGCGTCCTCGCCACGGGCGGATGATCAGCCGCAGGTCGCACCACCAGAGGCCATTAAGGCTCAACTGATTGTGAGCACCGTACAGCGTACGGCCCTGGAAGCCTTCTTTCCGGAATCCCTTGACTACTTAACGACGGTGTGGGGGGATGTCGACGCCTTTGATTCTGTGTTCCGCCGACTCATCTTTGGCGAGACCGATACGCTCGGCACCTGGACACCGGAGGCCTGGGAAGAGCTTCAATTTCTACAAGCCGTGCATGACGAGGCCTATGGCCTACCCGAGTCGCGCAGCATTCAACTAAAACCTGGCCGCGCCCGTTAGGCCTACCACAAAGTTAGACGATCATGCATGACTCCAAATTAACTCAAAGTGCTATTGACATGCTCGAAAAGCGCTCACAGCGCCGCGTTGGCCTTGAGATCCCCATCAAGGTCTGCCGACCCGGCTCCAATACCGCCATTACGGCGCACTATCAAGATCTCTCCTGGGCGGGGGCCAGCTTCATCACCAATGACATCAGCATTCAGCCTGGTGATCGACTGATCCTGTATTTTCCCTGGACGAACAGACAGTCGTTTACGATCGAGGCCGATGTCATGCGCTGTGAAACGCTGGAGGCCGAGCGGCATCGGGTGGCTGTACGCTTCACCACAGTTGGTCATCAGGATAACCAACGGCTTACTAAGCTGATCGAATTGCTATCGTCCGGCCAACCCGAGGTCTCCCAAGGAACCCCACCATTCGTACCCACCCTGGAGCTGGTCTTCGATGATCAAGAAGAGATGCGCCAAAAGCTGTCCGAGATCGCCCTGGGGGGGGTGTCCATCACCGCCTTCGGTGCCTATCAAATCGGTCAGAGCCTGCTGCTATCTGTGGGGTATCCCGATGATTTTCAGACCTTGCGCCTCCGTGCCCGCGTCAAGTCGCAGTCCATCGAGGATCCGGGTGACAGCCTGCGTCCGTGTCTCGTCACCCTAGAGCTCGCGTTCGAGCACCCGCTCGATGAATTGCAGAGACTGACTCAGCGTCACATGCGCCTTGAGCGCAAGTGACCATCAAGTTTTGCGCCAAAGCCGTCTTGACCTGTCCTCGATCCCGAGTCTGGCCAGGCTATATTCGAACGCCAGCGGCGTCATGCCGAGCGTGCGAGCGGCGGCCTGATTCGAATGTGCCTGATCAAGTGCCGTGCGCGCCGACCCCACGGGCACAAGCATGTTGAGGCGCTCCTCGTTGGTGGGCAGATAGAGATCCTTGACCTCGATGCACTCGCCCTCGCACAAGGCCAGGGCGCGCTCCAGGATGTTTTCGAGTTCGCGCACATTACCTGGGAAGGAATAACGCATGAGCGCGGCCATGGCCTCCTCCGAGAGCCTCGGGGCGACTGTCCCCACAGCCATCGGGCTGAGTTTTCGCAAGATATGGGTCGCCAGTGGGCGGATGTCCTCGGGTCGCTCGCGCAGGGGCGGTAAGCGTAGCTCGATGACATTGATCCGATAAAAGAGATCCTGCCGAAAGCGCCCCTCCTCGACCTCCCGCGCCAGATCGCGATGACTGGCGCTGATGAGCCGCACATTGACCGGGACCTCGCGCGCCGCGCCAACCGGACGCACGCTCTTCTCTTGGATGGCGCGCAGCAGCTTGACCTGGGCCGAAAGGGGCAGGTCGGCCAGTTCGTCGAGGAAGAGCGTTCCACCGGCGGCGGCCTGGAACAGGCCCTCCTTGTCGGTCACCGCGCCGGTGAAACTGCCCTTCTTGTGCCCGAATAACTCGCTTTCGACCAGGTCGTGCGGAATGGCCCCGCAGTTGACCGGCACAAAGGGGCCGTCACGGCGCGGCCCCTGGGCATGGATCAGACGCGCGGCCAACTCCTTGCCCGTACCGCTCTCACCGGTGATGAAGACAGGCGCCTGGGTGCGGGCAAGCTTGGCGATCAGGGTACGAATCTGCTGCATCGCTGGCGAGTCGCCAAGCAGGGGTGGCTCTGACCCGGAACGCGCTTCGGTAGTGATTGCCCGTCCGCGCAGTCTGAGCGCCGACTCGACGAGGTTGCGCAGGGCCGAAAGATCGACCGGCTTGGCGACGAAATCGAAGGCCCCGGCCTTCATCGCGGCGACGGCTGATTCCATGTTGCCGTGGGCTGTGATCATGGCCACCGGCAGTTCTGGATAATGGGCATTGATATAGCGCAGCAGGTCAAGTCCGGTCCCGTCCGGCAGACAGAGGTCGGTGAGACAGAGGTCGGGGCGATGGCGCTCCAGTTGGAGCTTGGCCTCGGCGACCGTCGAGGCCGTCACCGCTGACACGTCCATGCGCCCAAGCGTGATGCGGATCAGCTCGAGTAGATCGGCTTCGTCGTCGACCGCGAGCACCAAGGGTCTGGACATATCCAGCGTTCGGACTACAGCTTCATGGTGTGGCGGTTGAGCGTGTCTTGCCAGCACGGAAACAGGCGCAACGCTGTTTCATAAGGCGAGTGGTGGAGCTGAGGGGGATCGAACCCCTGACCTCCGCATTGCGAACGCGGCGCTCTCCCAGCTGAGCTACAGCCCCGTCGTAAACAACCCTCGACTGAAGTCGAAGGCTTTATTGTAAGACGCAGCAAACATGGTTGACCGCATCCCCAACATTGGGCGTGTTTACAGCCGCCCTTGGCAGCGGGGCTCCACTGCCAATCCGGGCCAGGTTTCGACTGGCGTTGCAGTCTGCGTGCGCCCGGAGACCACACTTGCGGTGCATTATACACCACATGGCGCACTTCGCGCGCCCGCCATTCCTCCCGCGACTCAAGTCGCGGGTTTCCTTGCGGAGGGTCTATGAAGGGTTAACAGCCACCCCTCACGATGGAGGGGGTACAGGCAGACCCCATTCTGCGTCATTCCGTCCGGCGTGACAAGCGGTAAAAAGCGGCACTCAGCCGGTCGTTGCCCGCACCGCCTGATTGAGCGCATTGGCGTCGGCATGTGGCAGCGGCAGATAGACCGCACCCATCTCACGCGCCAATTCACGCCCCTGGGGCTGCGGACGCGGCGAGGTATCGATCACCAGGGCGGCGATCTCCAGCGAGCGTACCAGACGCGCGGCGGCCAGTGCCTCCTCGGCGGCGCGGGTCCGTCCACCGCTGCCATCGCGCGCGACATTGGCGCGACCGTCGGTCATGAGGATCAGTACTGGTGTGCCGCC